>NZ_JBHUUP010000004.1:0-167307 GCF_042670945.1 Cellulosimicrobium sp. NPDC057127 | reverse complement strand
GGGCGGGGGGGGGGGGGGGGGCCGTGGGGGCGGCGCGGGGCGCGCGCTCGGGGGCGGGGGGGGTGGGGGGGGGGGGGGGCCCCGGGGGGGGGGGGGGGGGGGGGCCCCCCCCCCCACGACGGCGGGGTGTGCGGGTGGTCTCCCCACCACCCGCACACCCCGCACCCCCCGGGTCGGCCTGCGCTGCGACGGCCTCAGATGCGTCGCGCGGTCCTCGGTCCGCCCCGTCGGTCCGCCTCGTCGGTCTGCGCCGAGGGCGGACGGTCCTGGTCCCTCAGACGAGCCAGGCGTTGCGCCGCACCAGCGGCAGCCTCTTCCACGTGCGGCCGAGGCCGAGCACGTCGCCTGCGCCGATCATCGCGAGGGCCACGATCGTCAGGGCCATCGTCAGGTGGTCGTCGAGGACGGGGTTGGTCTCGAGCGGCAGCGACGCGAGGTACATGAAGAGCAGCAGCGCCGCTCCGCTGACCGCCGCCACCCGCATCCCGATGCCGAGCGTGAGGGCGAGGCCGATGCCGAGGAGCGCGGCCATGAAGAGCCAGTCGGCCCACACCGCGCCGGCCATGCCGTTGAAGAAGCCGGCGAACGGCCCCTCGACCCCTGACAGGTAGCCGGTCGTCGGGCTGCCGCCGTTCACCCAGGCGCGCTCGGCCGGGGTCGCGAACCCGAGGCCGAAGGTCTTGTCGAAGAACGCCCAGAGGAAGTAGATCCCCAGGACGATGCGCAGCACGCCGAGCACGACCTGCGTGGGCCGTCCCGCCCGTGCGGCGAGGCTGAGCGTCTCGGGCTCGTGGCCCGCGACCGTCGGGAGCGGCTTGCTCACGTTCCGGTCGATCGTCCCCACCATCGCTGTCCCCTCTCGTCGACCCGGTCCTCGTGGCCGGGCTCCTTGGCCCCGGCCTCGGTGGCCGGGTTCCTTGGTTCCCAGCCTTCCGCGGCGGGGGAGAGGGGTCGCCGGGCGAAGGTCGCCGCCCCGGGGGACCAACGTCCCCGGCGGGCTCAGGACGTCGAGGAGTCGATCTCCGAGCTCAGCTCGTCGACCTGGGCGCGCAGGTCCTCGAGCGCCGACCGCACGGAGGCGTCGGCGCCGGAGAGCGAGGAGGTGACGGACTCGAGGTCCTGGGAGGCCTGGTCGAGAGCGTCCTGCGCCTCGGCGAGCCGCTGCTCGGCGTCGGCACGTGCCTCGTCGCCCGCGGCGGCGGCGTCGTCGACCGCCGCGCGCGCCTCGTCGGCGGCCTCCTGGGCGGCCGTGACGGCCTCCTCCGCGCGCGCCTGGGCGTCGTCCGGGAGGGACCCGAGGTCGTCGGTGAGGGACCGGACGTCCTCGCCGATGGACTCGGCCTGGGAGCGCGCGTCCTCGAGGAGCTGCTCGAGCCCGTCGCCCGAGAGGGTGAACTCCGGCACGGAGACGGAACCGTCCTCCGCGCACGCCCCGAGACCGAGGGCCGCCACGGCGGCGATCGCGGCGACGGCGAGGCGCGACGTCGACCTGGGATGACGCTGCGATGAACTCATGGCGACATTGTGCCTCCGGCGGATGAGAGCCGGGTGAGAGCCCGGAGGGGTGCGTGTACGGTAGGACCGACGAGGGCACCGCGACGGTCGTCGCCGTGGCCCGGGTGCGCGAAGACGCGCGCGACCGGGCCGGGCGTCCGTACTGCGCGGGACGCCAGGAGCAGCGCACGAGGGAGCACCGTGAGCACGTCGACGCACCGTGACGACGCGGACGACCGCGTGCTGTCGCGCCGTGCGCGCACCGTCTCGCAGGTGCTCATCTCCTCGGCCCTCGGCATCACGCTCGCCGCAGCGCTGGCCGGCAGTGCGCAACCGCGCGAGGGTGACTCGTTCTTCGCGCCGACAGCGGTGTCGGGGACGGTCGAGACCGTCTCGCACGACTTCGGTGGGGGGCTCGACGAGACGCAGCAGGTCCAGGCGGCGATCACGGTGCTCGCCACGGCCAACGCGCTGGAGACCGACGCCGTCAGCCCCTCGATCGAGGAGACGCGTTCCGACCTCGGTGTGCTGCTGGCGACGTACCTCGCGCAGCAGGACGCCGCCCGCCGCGTGACCGTCCCGGCCGTGCTCGAGCCGGAGGACGACGGCGCGGCCGACGGCGGCGCCGACGGTGACGTCGGTGACCTCGACAGCGCGCCCGGCGACCTCCGCCTGCCGACGCTGCCCGGCCCGGTCGTGCCCGGGCAGGGCGGCACGGGGCTCGCCGGACCGGGCATCGGCACCGACGGGCCGTCCGACCGCCCGACCGACGGTACGGAGGACGGCCGGACGTCCGACGACGAGCCCGACACCCGCCAGGCGGCCGGGACGTCCGACGACGGCCCGGTGCTCGCCGACGTGGAGCGTCCGTCGGTGACGCTGACGTCGGCCACGCCGTCGCCGTCGCCCTCCGCGTCCCCCTCGCCGTCTCCCGGCCCGACGCCGTCGCCGACGCAGGCGCCGCCGGACGTCCCGGGCGCCGGGGACGACGGGCGGGTGCTCCCGGGGGACGGCGTCCCCGCGCCCGACGGCGTGCGCCCCGGCGGGGCCGGCGACGGGCTCCCCGACGAGGACGAGCTCTACCCCGACGACGGCTTCGGCGCGGACGGCACGTCCCCGGACGACGAGGACCCGCTCGGCGGCGGTGCGGGGGACGACGCCCTGGACGACGGTGACGACGCGACCGACGACGTGACCGGGTCCCGTGCCGAGGGCGGCGCGACGGGCGGCGGCGAGGCCGGTGACGGCCCGGTCACGCTCGAGGACGTGGTGGGGACCGCGACCCGGCTCGCCGACCTACTCGGCGCGTCGTCCACGATCCCGGCCGTCGACGTCCTGCCCGCGGGCGGCGTCGTCCCGGGGAGCGGCACGTCGGCGAGCAGCGCGGCGCTCTCGGAGCGACTCCGGGAGGTCGTGGCCAGGTACGCCGGCTCCACCGACGCCTACGAGAACGGGCGGATCCCCGCCGACGCCCTGTGCGTCCTGTCGTTCGCCCCCGGCCACTCCCTGCGGTGCGACGCCGCGGAGCAGCTGGAGGCGCTGGCCGCCGAGTTCGAGAAGGAGTTCGGCAGGCCGCTGGCGATCACCGACTCCTACCGCACGTACGAGTCGCAGGTGCGGCTCAAGGTGATCAAGCCCTACCTCGCCGCCGTGCCGGGCACGTCGCAGCACGGCTGGGGCCTCGCGATCGACATCGGTGGGACAGTGCCGTCCGGCAGGTCCGCCGAGTACGTGTGGCTGCGCACGCACGGCCCCGACTACGGGTGGGACAACCCGACCTGGGCCCGGCCCGGTGGCGTCAAGCCCGAGCCGTGGCACTTCGAGTTCTTCGGCGCAGGCCCGATGCCCGACCGGTACACGCCGGGGGAGATCGTGCCGACCGCGCCCGGCCCGGTGCCCGCGGACCCCTCGCCGAAGCCCACCCCCGGCCCGGTGCCCCAGCCGCCCAAGCCGGCTCCCACGCCGAAGCCGACGCCGACGGACCCCACGCCCACGAACCCGAAGCCCACGAACCCGAAGCCGACGGACCCGAAGCCCACGGACCCGCCGACGGACCCGCCGACCGACCCGACCGACCCGCCGACCGATCCCACGGACCCGCCGACGGATCCCACGGACCCGCCGACGGACCCGACCGACCCGCCGACGGACCCCGACCCGACGCCGGACCCGGAGCCGACGCCGGATCCGGACCCCACGCCGGACCCGGAGCCGACGCCGGACCCCACGCCTGAGCCGACGGAGCCCGCGGAGCCGGAAGACCCGGCGTCGGACGACCCGGCCGCGGTACCCACGCAGACGCCGGACGAGGACGTGCTGCCGGCTCCCTGACACGTCCGACGGACGCGCGGCTGACCGCTGTCGTCCCGGACGGAGGAAAATCGCTCGCGTCGTCCGTGACGGCGCTCTAGCGTCGTGCGCGATGTGACGCTCACCTGCCCCGACCGGCCCGTTCCTCCGAGCCCGTAGCCGCGGTCCTGCGCGCCCTCGTGCGCGATCGGCGCGCCTCGGGCAGCCCTGGCAGGTGATCGCATGACCCCCGTCCTCCGCGCGTCCGACGTCCACATGTCCTACGACGGCCGCGCCGTGCTCCGCGGCGTCGACCTCGCCGTCGACCCCGGCCACCGTGCCGGCCTCGTCGGCGAGAACGGTGCCGGGAAGTCGACGCTCCTGCGCGTCCTGGCCGGCCTCACGACGCCCGACTCCGGCTCCGTCGAGCGCCCGGCCGACCTCGGGTTCCTCCACCAGGAGTTCCCGTACCCGCCGTCGACGACCGTCCGCACGGTCGTCGACGACGCCCTCGCGGCCGTGCGCGCGCTCGAGTCCGACCTCGAGGCCGCGGCCGCCGCCCTGGTCGACGTGTCAGCACCACCGGAGGCCGGGCCGACGCGTGGTGCTGACACGTCGGCTCGCGAGGCGGCGTACGACCGCGCCCTCGCGAGGGCACAGCTCGCCGACGTGTGGGACGCCGACGCGCGGGCCGCGCGCACGCTCGCGGGCCTCGGCCTGGACGTGGGCGGCGTCGCGGACCGCCCCGTCGGCTCGCTGTCCGGCGGGCAGCGCACGCGTCTCGGCCTCGCCGCGCTGCTCGTGCGCCAGCCGGGCGCGCTCCTGCTCGACGAGCCGACCAACCACCTCGACGACGACGCCGCCGAGTTCCTCGCCGCGGCGCTGCGAGCGCTGCCGGGCGCCGTCGTGCTCGCGAGCCACGACCGCGTGTTCCTCGACGAGGTGTGCACGGAGATCCTCGACCTCGACCCGGCGGCCGAGCCCTTGCGCGGCTCGACGGCGGACGGTGCCGCGCCCGGCATCACCGCGCCCGGCATCACCGCGTACGGCGGGGGCTACGTCGACTACCTCGAGGCCAAGCGCGTCGAGCGGGAGCACTGGGAGCAGCGGTTCGCCGCCGAGCAGGAGGAGCTGCGTGCGCTGCGCCGCGCCGTCGCCGTCACCGCGCGCGACGTGAGCAAGGACCGCGAGCGCGGCAACCAGGCGAAGATCCTCTACGACTTCAAGGGCGAGCGGGTGCAGAGCCAGGTGTCGCGGCGCGTGCGCAACGCGCAGCAGCGGCTCGACGCGCTCGAGCGCGACCAGGTGCGTCGCCCGCCCGCTCCGCTGCGCTTCGCGCCACCGCAGGGGTCGTCGGGGTGGGCCACGGGACCGGGCGGGCGGGGCGACGTCGTCCTGTGGGCGCGGGACGTCGTGGTGCACCGGGACGGACCGGCGCCCGCGGGGGAGCGCACCGAGCGGCTGGACCTGGCGGCGTCCGGCGTGCCGTCGATCGACATCTCCCGCGGGACGCGGCTGCTCGTGACCGGGGGTAACGGCGCCGGCAAGTCGACCCTGCTGCACGTGCTCGCCGGGGACCTCGAGCCCGACGCCGGCACGGTCGGCCGGGCGCGCGGCGCCCGCGTCGGGCTCCTCGAGCAGGACGTGCACCTGCACGACGACGAGCGCACCCCGCGCGAGGTCCTCGCCCTCGTGCAGGGGACGGGCGGACCCGAGGACGGCACGCGCGTCGACGCGCACGGGCTCCTCGCGCCGCGTGACCTGGGGCGGCCGCTCGCCGACCTGTCCGTCGGCCAGCGCCGTCGTCTCGTGCTCGCGATGCTCGTGTCCCAGGCGCCCGGCGTCCTGCTCCTCGACGAGCCGACCAACCACGTGTCCCTGACGCTCGCGACGGAGCTCATGACGGCAGTGCAGGGCTGGCCGGGTGCCGTCGTCGTCGCGTCGCACGACCGGTGGCTGCGCCGCGGCTGGACGGGCGACGTCGTGCACCTGGCCTGACGGGCCGGACGTGCCGCCGGCACGGTCCGCGGTCCGCGGTCCGCGGTCCGCGCGCGATCTCGCTGGCCCGTCCCGGCGGCAGGTGCCTAGGGTCGGGGCATGGGCGACGCAGGCGGCTCGGACAACACGTGGAAGCAGGTCGTGGCGGCGCTCGCGGACGACGGACGGCTCGCGCTGTTCGGCCGGGTGGTCGTCGACGCGCCGGCCGAGGCGGACCTCACGACCGACGACCGGCGTCGCCTCGTGCCGCTGCTCGCCGCGGGGATCGTGGTGCGCGACGACGGCGGCTTCCTGCGCGCGGTCCCGGCCCGTTTCGCCGGGCTGCTCAGCTCGACCCCGTCCCCGCAGCCGACCGGGCCCGACCGGTTCCTCGTGGGCGGCCGCCTGCTGCGCAGCCCCAAGCGCCTGCGGGACCGCCAGCTCGTCGTGCGCTATCTCGCCGCGCAGGTGCTGCCGCTCGAGGAGCCCGTCACCGAGCTGACGCTCACGAAGCGGCTCGCGGAGCGCGCGGCCGACCCGGTCTCGCTGCGGCGCGCGATGGTCGACGCCGGGCTCGTGCACCGCACGCGCGACGGCGCGGAGTACTGGCGCACGGTCGTCACCGAGTTCGACGACGTCTGACGTCTGACGTCTGACGTCCGGCGCCGGCCCGCCGCAGCGGGCTAGGGTCGGTGGCGTGAGCAGCGGACGGAGCAGCGGACGGAGCAGCGGGCAGGACGGCGGGCAGGGCACCGGACCGGGCGACGAGCGCGCCGTCGCGGCGCTGGAGGCGTCGGGCATCGGCTTCACCCTGACGCGCCACGGCCGGGTCGGTTCGCTCGAGGAGGCCGCGGCCGCGCGCGGCGTCGACCCGTCGCGCGTGCTCAAGACGATCGTCGTGCGGCGCGGCGACGACGACTACCTGTTCGTCCTCGTCCCCGGCGACCGGCAGATCGCCTGGCCGCGCCTGCGTGCCCTGCTCGGCGTGTCGCGGCTGTCGATGCCGGACAAGGAGGTCGCGCGCGACGTCACCGGGTACGAGCGCGGCACCATCACGCCGTTCGGCGCGACGCGCGCCTGGCCCGTCGTGGCGGACGAGCGCGTGGCCGCCTCCGACGGCGCCGTGTCGATCGGCGCGGGGGCGCACGGCGTCGCCGCGACGGTGGACGGCTCCGAGCTCGTGCGGGTGCTCGCCGCCCAGGTCGCGGACGTCACGGACCCCCTGTAACGTCCCGGTTCGCCCGCGGCAGCACCGCCCCGGCGTCGTCCCGCCGTCCGGCGGGTCCGACCGGTGGTGCGGACGCCGTGCCGGGTGCACACTCAGGGTGCCCCGGTCACCGGCGCCCGGGTGCCGCTGCCGACCTCGCCCGCTCCCGTACGGGAACAGGGAGCGCCCCGGACGCGTTGGACAAGACCGAGGTGGAGCCGGCAGCACGCAGGACGATCGAGAGACGGTGGAGCTGGACCGCATGGACACAGGCAGCGCGAGCGACCAGGCGAGCGGCATCGCCTACGCACCCTCCGAGGGCGGCGTCGTCGTGACGATGTGGGGCGAGGTCGACGCCGCGTTGCGGGACCGCGCGAGCGAGGCGATGTCGTACGTCCTCGACACCCGCGGCCCCGTCGTCGTGGACGTCGCCGGGGTCTCGTTCATCGACTCGTCCGGGATCGCCTTCATCATCCAGCTCTACATGCTGGGCGACGAGGAGAGCCGCGACGTGGTGCTGCGCGACCCGTCGGAGAGCATCGTCGAGCTCCTCGAGATGATCGGCATGGGCGGGCGCATCCCCGTGGTCCGCACCGACGACGCGCCCAGCGGGCCGGTCGCCGTCGTGGGCGTCGGCTGACGCCGACGGTCCCGAGAGACCCGGCCGGCGCGGTCCAGGCCGAGCCGTAGGGAGGGTCGTCGCGCCCGGCGGTCGCGCCGGGGAGCCTGGCGGGTCCTGTGGGAGCCGACCGTTACGGTCCCCCTATGCGGATCCTGCACACGTCCGACTGGCACCTCGGGCGCACGCTCCACGGCGTGGACCTGCTGGAGCACCAGGCCGCACACCTCGACCACCTCGTCGACCTGGCGCGCGCCGAGCGCGTGCGCGCCGTGGTGGTCGCGGGGGACGTCTACGACCGCGCGATCCCGCCCGTCGAGGCGGTCGCCCTCCTGTCCGACGCCGTCGCGCGCCTCGCGGAGCACGCCCACGTCGTGATCACGCCCGGCAACCACGACTCCGCGATCCGTCTCGGCTTCGCCGAACGGCTCCTGCGTCCGGGCGTCCACCTGCGCACGCGCGTGGCCGACGTCGGCACGCCCCTGGTCCTCGGACCGCGCCCGGGCGCCACCGGGGAGAGCGACGAGGCGCTGCTCGTCCACGCGCTGCCGTACCTGGACCCGGACGCGGCGCGCCACGAGCTGGCGGACGACGCCCCGCTCGCGCGCTCGCACGAGGCCGTCATGGCCGCGGCGGTGCGCCGGGTCGGTGCGGACCTCGCCGCACGCCGGGCGGGCGGGTTCCGCGGGCCCGTGGTCGTGTCCGGCCACGCGTTCGTGGTCGGCGGGGAACCGTCGGAGTCCGAGCGCGACATCCGCGTCGGCGGCGTCGACTCGGTCCCCGCCGGGACGTTCGCCGGCCACGGCATCGACTACGTCGCGCTCGGGCACCTGCACGGACCGCAGCGCGTCCCGGTGCCGGATGTTCCACGTGGAACCGCAGGTCATGGCGCCGTGGACGCGGTGGCGGGCCCGCCCGTCGCGCGGTACTCGGGCTCGCCGCTCGCCTTCTCGTTCTCCGAGGTCCACCAGCGCAAGTCCACCGCGCTCGTCGACCTCGACCGGCTGCGCGACGAGGGCCACGACGCCGTGGAGCTCGTCCCGGCGCCCGTGCCGCGCCGGCTCGCCGAGGTGACGGGACCGCTCGACGACCTCCTCGGCGCGGCCGGCGAGCCGCACCGCGACGACTGGGTGCGCGTCGTCGTCACGGACGCGACGCGGCCCGCCGAGCTGTACGCGCGCGTGCGGGCGCGCTTCCCGCACGCGCTCCAGGTGACGCACCGCCCCCCGCAGCCGGTCGAGCGCGAGACGGTGACCGCCGTCGGCCCGGGCCGGGATCCGCTCGACGTCGCCCGGGACTTCGTCGAGCACGTGTCGGGGCACGCGCCGTCCGCGGCCGAGGAGCTCGTGCTGCGCGACGCGCTCGAGGGCGCGCTCGCGGCGGAGCGGAGCGCCTGATGCACCTGCACTCGCTCACGTTCCAGGCCATCGGCCCGTTCCCCGGCCGCCACCGCGTCGACCTCGCGGCCCTCGGGACCTCGGGCATCTTCCTGCTCGACGGTCCGACGGGCGCCGGCAAGTCGACGATCATCGACACGATCGTGTTCGCCCTCTACGGCAAGGTCGCCTCGGAGGCGGCGAGCGACGACCGGCTGCGCTCGGCCTTCGCGGACGCGTCCGTCGAGTCGTTCGTCGACCTCGTGCTCGAGGTCCCGGCGGGCGTGTTCCGCGTGCGGCGCACGCCCGAGTACCGGCGGCCCAAGAAGCGGGGCGAGGGCACGACGACGCAGCAGGCCTCGGTGCGGCTCTGGCGCCTGCCCGCCGTCCCGGCGCCCGACGACGAGGACCCGGCCGGAGAGCTGCTCTCCGCGCGTCTCGACGAGGCGGGCGCGGAGATCCAGCGTCTCGTCGGCCTCGACCGCCGTCAGCTCGTCCAGACGGTCGTGCTGCCGCAGGGCGAGTTCGCGAGCTTCCTGCGCGCCGACCCCGAGCGGCGGCGCGACCTGCTCCAGAAGGTCTTCGGCACCGAGCTCTACGAGCGTGCGTCCGTGCGCCTCGGCGAGCTCGCCCGGGCCGCGCGCGGACAGGTCGACGCCGCCCGCCAGGCCGTCACGAGCGCCGTCGAGCACTACTGCGGTGCCTCGGGGATCGGGCCGGACGACGCCCGTGCGCTGCGCGAGGCCTGCCAGGACGACGCGCGCGTGCGCCGGGCGACGGACGCCGAGATCGAGGCGCTGGTCGACGCTCTCGGCCGGGACGTGGACGCGGGCCGCGACGAGGAACCCGACCGGGGTGCCGGCACCGTTCAGGACGCCGAACCCGGGCACGCCGGCGACGGGTACGGCGTGCACGCGCACGCCGTCGCGCACGGACGACGTCGCGAGGCGCAGGCCCACGCCCTGGCGGCGGAGGAGCGCGCGGCCCACGCCGCGCTGGCCGCGGCGCGGGACCGGCACGACGCCGTGCGCGCGACGGCCGCAGCTCTCGACCGGCGAGCCGCGCTGCGGGCCGAGGGCGAGCGGCTCGCCGCGCAGGAGCCGCACGTGGCCGCGCTCGTGGCGCGCCTCGACGCGGCCGGTCGGGCCGCCGTCGTCGCACCGGCAGCACGCGCCGCGCTCGCCGCCGAGCGGGCGCTCGTCGACGCGCTCGAGCGCCTGGAGATCGCCCGGACGGGTGTCCCCGCCGAGCTGGCCGATGCCGATCCGGGCGCGCTCGAGGCGGTGCGCTCCGACGTGCTCACCGCGTCGGTGCGCGTCGTGCGGCTGCTCCCCGTCGGAGCCGGTCTGCCCGCGCGCGAGCGCGAGCTCGCGGACGGACGCAAGGAGGTCGCGCGGGCGGCCGAGGAACGGGGCCGCGTGCTCGCCGACCTCGCGGAGCGGCCCGTTGCGCGCGAGACGCTCCGGGCGCAGGTCGCGGAGCAGGGGGAGGCCGCGGCGCGGCTCGGCGGCCTCGAGGAGCGTGCCGGGCGGGCGCGCGCCGTCGCCGCGGCGGCGCGCGAGGCGCAGGCGCTGGACGGCGAGCACGCCCGCGCGCTGGCGGCGCGGTCGCTCGCCGGGGACGCCGCCGTGCACGCCGTCGAGGCGGAGCGGCGCGTGCGCACCGCTCGCATCGCCGGGATCGCGGGCGAGCTCTCCGCGTCGCTCGTGCACGACGCCCCGTGCCCGGTCTGCGGCTCGCCCGAGCACCCGGACCCTGCGCGCCGGACGGACGACCACGTCACCCCCGAGGACGTCGAGGCGGCCGAGGCCGCGCGCGTCGCGGCGGAGCGGGCGCTGCGGGACGCGTCGGCGGACGTCGCCCGGCTCGACGAGCGTCTGGACGCGCTGCGGCACGCCGCCGAGGGCCTCGACGTCGGGACCGCTCACGCCCGGGTCGTCGAGCTGGAGGACGCGGTGACGCGGGCGCGCGCCGCGGTCACCGCGCGCGAGCACGCCGAGCGGGAGCTCGAGGAGCACGACGCCGCGACGCGAGCGCTGCACGAGCGCGCCGCCGAGCTCGCCGAGACCGTCGCGGCGGCGACGTCGCGCCTCGACGAGCTCGCCACGGCCGTGGCGGCCGACACCGCCGAGATCGCGCGCGAGGCGGCGTCGGCGCGCGCTCTCCTCGCCGGTGCCGCCCTTCCCGACGTGCTCGAGCACGAGGGTGGCCCGCGCAACCCGGTGGCGGTGCTCGCCGCCGCGCTCGACGATCGCGCCCGGTCCCTGACCGCTCTCAGCGAGGCCGACGCCGCGGTGGCGGCCGCGCGGCGCGAGGCCCGACGGCGCGGCGACGAGGTCGAGGTCCTCGTGGCCGAGGGCGGCTTCGCCGACGCCGCGCAGGCGCTCGCGGCCGCGCTCGACGACGACGAGCGCGCACGGCTCGAGGCGGAGGTCTCCCGGCACCGGGCGGCGCTCGCCACCCTGCGGGCCGGCCTCGCGGACCCTGTCGTCGCCGCGCTGGCGGAGGACGCCGTCGCGGACGTCGACGCGGCACGCGCGGCCGTCGCCGACGCCGAGGCCGCGGCGGGAGCCGTCACGCGGCGCCACGAGTACGCCCTGCGCCTGGCCGACTCGGCAGGCGCCGCCGCGGAGGCGCTCGGAGACGCGGTCGACGCGTGGCACGCGGCACGCGGGGACGCGGGCCCCGTCATCCGCATGGCCGCGCTCGCCGCGGGCACGGGCAGCGACAACGCGCACGCGCTGTCGCTCGCCACGTTCGTCCTCGTGCAGCGGTTCGAGGACGTCGTGGCCGCCGCCAACGAGCGGCTCGCCGAGATGTCGTCGGGACGCTACGAGCTGGTGCGCAGCACCACGCGCGAGGACGTGCGGTCCCGGCGCACGGGTCTGGCGATGAAGGTGCTCGACCACGTGACCGAGAGGGCGCGCGACCCGAGGACGCTGTCGGGCGGCGAGACCTTCTACGTGTCGCTGTGCCTCGCGCTCGGGCTCGCCGACGTCGTGACCGCCGAGGCGGGTGGGGTCGAGCTCGGCACGCTGTTCGTCGACGAGGGCTTCGGCAGCCTCGACGCCGAGACCCTCGAAGTGGTCCTGGGCGCGCTGGGTCGGCTGCGCCGCGGCGGCCGCGTGGTCGGCGTCGTCTCGCACGTGGAGGCGCTCAAGCAGGCGGTGGCGGAGCGGGTCGAGGTGCGCCCGCGCGCCGGAGGCGGGAGCACGCTCTCCGTGCGAGCGTGAGAGGGGCGCACGGCCCCGGGAGCGCGCCGCCGCGGGTGCTGTGCCGAGGGCGTGGCCGAGGGCGCGCGGACCGGACCGAGGGACGAGGGGACGTGGACGAGCGGAGCGGGTCGACCAGCCGGAGCGAGGCCCGGGCGCGCCGGCTGCGCGGCCGGTGGGACCGCGAGGCACGGGGCTACGACCGGGAGATGACCGCCGCCGAGCGCCGGCTCTTCCCCGGTCTCCGGCAACGGGTGTGCGGGCTGGCCGAAGGTCGCACGCTGGAGGTCGCGGTCGGCACCGGGCTCAACCTCCCGCACTACCCGGAGCAGGTCCGCGCCGCAGGGTTCACGGGGGTCGAGTGGAGCCCGGGCATGCTCGACCACGCCCGACGGCGCGCGGCCGGGCTCGGCGTCGACGCCGACCTGCGGCTCGGTGACGCCCAGGCGCTCGACCTGCCCGACGACGCCTTCGACACCGTCGTCAGCACCCTCGCGATGTGCGCGATCCCCGACCACGAGGCTGCTCTCGCCGAGATGGTGCGCGTCGTGCGGCCGGGTGGTCTCGTCCTGCTCGCGGACCACGTCGCGTCGTCCTCCTGGCCGTTGCGGCTCGTGCAGTCGGGCGTGGACCTCGTCACCGGTCCGCTCGTGGGTGAGTACTTCGCGCGACGGCCGATGGACTGGGTGCAATCGCACGGCCTCGACGTCGTGCAGCACGAACGGTCGCGGCTCGGCGTCATCGAGTGGGTCGCGGCGCGCACACCCGTTCGACCAGCTCCGTGACGGCCCAGCGTGCCGCCGCTCCGCCGGCGAGCGTGGCGCGGTCGAACGCCGCGGAGAGCAGGAGCGTGAGCGCGTCGAGGCGTGCGTCGTCGGGCGCGTCGTCCCCGAGCGCGTCCGCCAGCCCGTCCCGCAGGGTGCGGCGGGCGTGGCGGGCGTCGACCTCGTCCGCCTCCGCCGCGCCGAGGACGGCGGGCGCGTCGAGCAGGAGGAGCCGGGTGCGGCCGGGCACGGCCATCGCGTCGAGGTAGGCGTCCGCCCCGGTGACGAGCCGGTGGCGGGCGTCGTCCGCGGCGTCGTCGGCCGGGGTGGCGGCACGCTCGATCTCCGCGGCGACGGCCGCCGCCTCGGCCTCGACCACCGCGCGGAAGAGGTCCTGCTTGTCCACGAAGTGGTGGTAGAGCGCCCCGCGGGTCACGTGCGCCGCCGCGGCGACCTGCGGCGTGGACGTCCCGGCGTACCCGTGCGTGACGAACAGCGTGCGTGCGGCGTCGACGAGCGCGCCACGCGTGGCCCGGGTCCGTTCCTCGTTGCTCCGCCGCGACCGCGACGCGCCCTCTTGCATACCGACAGACTGTACGTCACCGTGTAGATACAGACAGGCTGTATGTGGCCGCGCCGTGGCCCCGTCGAGGCGGTGGCACGGTCACCGCCCCCCGAGGAGAGGACCCGACATGCGCATCACGAGCTGGTACCCGGTGATCATGACCGGCGACGTCGCGGCCACCACCGCGTTCTACGTCGACCACCTGGACTTCCGGCCGCTGTTCACGAGCGACTGGTACGTGCACCTGCAGTCGGCGCACGACGAGACGGTGAACCTCGCCGTCCTCGACGGCGACCACGAGACGATCCCCGAGAGCGGGCGAGGGCGAGCGTCCGGGCTGCTCCTCAACCTCGAGGTCGAGGACGTCGACGCGGTGCACGAACGCCTCACCGCGGCCGGGCTCCCTGTCCTGCGCTCGCTGCGCGACGAGGCGTTCGGGCAGCGGCACTTCATCACGGCCGACCCGAACGGCGTGCTCGTCGACGTCATCACCCCGATCCCGCCGACGGGGGAGTTCGTGGACCGGTACGAGGACGCCGCGCGCCCGACGGCGTAGCGGGGCGGCCGAGACGGCCTCGCCGGGCGACCGCGGACGCGGGTGCCGCGCGCTGTCACGAAACCGGTCCGGCGTCGTCCCTACCCGGCGGGAGCAGGGCGGCACGGGATGCGGTCGCCCTGTCAGATGCGGGGCCCTCGCGACACAAGCGGGGTGCCGGGACGTCGAAGGAGAGCAGCATGGCAGCAGCATCGTCCGCCCTGGAGCGCGATCTGCGACGCATGGAGGTGATCGTGCGGCGCGAGCGGCTCCGGCTCGCGGGACGGGTAGGACCGCGCGTGCTCGAGCGCCGCCGCTGGGCGGACGCGCCGCGCCGCCAGTCGCCCACCACCGCGGCCCGCTGAGCCGCCGCCCGCTGAGCCGCCGAGCGCTGCGTCCCGGCGCGGGCGCTGCGTCGAGGGACGCAGCGTTCGGACGCTGACGCAGCGCTCGCCGCTCAGGCGTCCGGGTCGCCGAGGCCGGCGAGGTGGCGCGCGCGGAGCAGCACGTCGTCGAGCATGGCCGGGGTCAGCCGCCCGGTGAAGGTGTTCTGCTGGCTGACGTGGAAGCAGCCCAGGACGGTGAGCGTCCGGTCGCCGGGCTCGCCGACGGCAGCGGGCGCCCGACGGCGCAGCGTCACCTCCGCGCCGTGCGCGAACCGCGGCCGGGGGCGCGGCACGTCCCAGCCCTGCTCGGCGAGGGTCGAGAGCAGGGCCTGCCACCCGAACCCGCCGAGCACGACGGCGACCCGGACGGTCTCGCCGAGCAGCTCGACCTCGCGCTCGAGGTACGGGCCGCAGCGGCGCCGTTCCTCGGGCAGCGGCTTGTTGTCGGGCGGAGCGCACCGCACGGGCGCGGTGACGCGGATGCCGGTGAGGCGCAGGCCGTCGTCGGCACGGACGGACGTCGCCTGGTTGGCGAGGCCGGTGCGGTGCATCGCGGCGAACAGGAAGTCGCCGCTGCGGTCCCCGGTGAACATCCGCCCGGTGCGGTTGGCGCCGTGCGCGGCCGGCGCGAGCCCGACGACGAGGATCCCGGCGCGCTCGTCGCCGAAGCCTGGCACCGGACGGGCCCAGTACGTGTCCTCCCGGAACGACGCGCGCCGCACCACGCCGACCTGCTCGCGCCACGCCACGAGCCGCGGGCACGCACGGCAGTCGACGAGGTGGTCGTCGAGCGCGCCGAGCGTCGGGGCGTCCCGGACGGCGCGGGGGTAGTCGGCGTCGTCGGGCGTCACCGTCCCATCCTGCACGCCCGGCGGGCCGCGCACCGGGCGGCGCGAGCCCGAGGAGGGGCGCGCGTCAGCCCGGGCGGACGATCTGCTGGACCGACCAGGTGTTGCCGTCGGGGTCGGCGAACGTGGTGAACCGTCCCCACGGGAACTCCTCGACCGGCGTCGCGTCGACGCCGTTCCGGAGCAGGTGCTCGCGGGCGGCGTCGGCGTCGTCGACCACGACCTGGAGCCCGCGCTGCGAGCCGGCGGGCATCTCGGTCAGGTCGAGGTCGAGCACCACCGAGCACGCGGAGCCGGGCGGGGTGAGCTGCACGAAGCGCAGGGTGTCGCTCACGCGGTGGTCGTGGTCGGCGTGGAAACCGACCTGGTCGACGTAGAACGCCTTGGCGCGGTCGATGTCGCTGACGGGGACGGGCACGAGCTCGAGCTTGAAGTCCATGGATCGCTCCCGGTCGCGCGGCGTGGCCGGGGTGACCGCGCCGTCGTCCCCCATGGTGCGCCGGGCCGGTCCGCGCGTCCAGGCCCGCCGGGCCGGACGGCGACCGGGTCAGCCGGTGACGGTGAGCGCGTCGTCCTGTGCGTCGTCCTGCGCGACGGCGCCCCGCGGCGCCCACGTGGGCCGCACCGTGAGGAGCAGGACCCCGGCCACGACGACGACGCCGAACATAACGGCCGCCATCGTCACGGACGGCGTCCCGCCGAGCACGCCGGTGAGCGGCGCGATGACCGCGCCCACGCCGAACTGCATCGCCCCGACGAGCGCCGCCGCGGACCCGGCCCGGTGCGCGTTGCGCTCGAGCGCGATCGCCGGGACGGACGGCATGACGAAGCCGGCCGTGCCGAGCGTCAGGACGATCAGCGTCACGAGCACGGGCAGAGGTGCGCCGGCGACCGCGGCGAGCAGCAGGCCGCCCGAGAGCACGAACCCGGCGGCGATCGCGGCCTGGAGGATCGAGGTCGCGGCCACCCGACCCACGAGCGCGCCGTTGACCTGGCTCCCGGCGGTCACGGACACGGCGCCGACGCCGAAGAGGATCGCGTACTCCTGCGCGGACAGCCCGAACTGCTCCTGGAGCACGAACGTGGAGGCGGACACGTACGTGAACAGCGCGGCCATGTAGAAGCCGGCGATGAGCGCGAGACCGAGGAACGACCAGTCGCGCAGCAGGCTCCCGTACGAGCGCAGCGCCTCACCCGTCCCGCCGGTGCGGCGACGCTCGACGGGCAGCGACTCGCGCAGGCGGAGCGCGACGGCGACCCACAGCACGGCGCCCACGACGGCGAGCGCGACGAACATCAGGCGCCACGAGCCGAGGAGCAGGAACTGGGCACCGAGCGTGGGCGCGAGGATCGGCGCGACGCCGACGACGAGCATCAGCCGCGCGATGACCTTGCCGACGCGGTACCCGTCGAAGAGGTCGCGGACGATGGCCATCGACAGCACCATGCCCGCCGCGCCAGAGAGGCCCTGGACGAAGCGCAGCGCGGTGAGGAGCTCGACCGACCCGGCCGCGACGATGCCCGCCGACGCCACGACGTAGACGGCGAGCGACACGAGCAGCGGCGACCGGCGCCCGACGGCGTCGGACACCGAGCCGACGAGCAGCTGGCCGAGCGCGAGGCCCGCGAGCGTCGCGGTGAGGGTGAGCTGCACCCGGGACTCGGTGGTCCCCAGCTCGTCGACGATCTGCGGGAACGCCGAGAGGTAGAGGTCGATCGTCAGCGGCCCCACGGCGGTGAGCGTGGCCAGGAGGACGACGAGACCGGCGGGGATGCGCCCGTCGCGCGGCAGCGCGGGCGGAGTGGAGGGCATGTGCGCCTCAACCCTCCCGCGCCGCCGCGTGTTCCCGGACGCCGTGTGCCGACCGCATGCCGAGACGCCTCAGCCCTGCGCGTCGCGCCAGGCGACCCACTCGCGCGTGAGGGAGAGGTCGTAGTCGGGGCCGTCCGCGTCCGTGGTGAACAGCGTGGCGCCCGCGGCGACGAGCTCGTCCGCGACCTCGCGCGGCGACCGCCGCACCGCGACCGACCGCTCGACGAGCCGCGCCGTGTGGCGACCGACCGCCGCGCCGTGCTCGTCGAGGATCGCGCTCTTGCGCGCGAGCGTCGACGCGTCGCCGAAGGAGTGCCACACGTCGGCGTGCTCGGCGACCACGCGCAGCGTCTTCTTCTCGCCGCCGCCGCCGATCATCACGGGGATCTCGCGCGTCGGGGCGGGGTTCTTGGACGCCCAGCGGGCGCGGATGCGCGGCATCGCCTCGGCCAGGTCGGCGATGCGCGAACCGGCCGTGCCGAAGTCGTAGCCGTACTCGGCGTAGTCGCGCTCGAACCAGCCGGCGCCGATGCCGAGGAGCAGCCGGCCGCCCGAGATGTGGTCGACGGTGTGCGCCATGTCGGCGAGCAGGTCGGGGTTGCGGTAGCTGTTGCAGGTGACGAGCGCGCCGATCTCGACGCGCTCGGTCTGCTCGGCCCAGGCGCCGAGCATGGTCCAGCACTCGAAGTGCTTGCCGTCCGGGTCGCCGGTGAGGGGGAAGAAGTGGTCCCAGTTGAAGATCACGTCGACCCCGAGGTCCTCCGCGCGGAGGACGGCGTCGCGGATCTGGGCGTAGTCGGCGTGCTGCGGCTGGAGCTGGACGCCGATGCGGAACGGGTGCTGCGGAGGGGTCATGGCCGCAATCTACGTCGCGGACCTAGGGTGGGCGCATGAAGCGCCTGGTCGGATGGCTCGTCGCGGTGGTCGCCCTCGTCGTCGTGGCGGTGGTCGCGGACCGCGTGACCGTGCGCGCCGCCGAGAACGGCGCGGTGAAGGCGTTCGAGCAGCAGGCGGACGACGTGTCCGGTGCGCAGATCGACATCCTCGGGTTCCCGTTCCTCACGCAGCTCGCGGGCGGCGAGCTCGACCACGTGACCGGCTCCGCCGACACCGCGTCGTTCGGCGGCTACGCCGTCTCCGACGTGCAGGTCGAGGCGCACGGCGTCGGCACCTCGGAGCCGTACACGGTCGCGTCCGGGACGGCGTCGGGCGTCATCGCCACGTCGTCGCTGCAGGAGGTCGTGCGCGAGCAGTCCGGTCTCGACGTCGAGCTGACCACGGACGGCGACGCGCTCGGCGTCGGGCTCGCGGTGCTCGGCCTCGACCTCACCGTGGACGTCGTGCCGCGCGTCGCCGGGCCCGACACGCTCGGGGTCGACGTCCAGGCCGTGCGCACGGGCCTCGGCGTCGTGTCCGTGGACGACCTGCCCGCCGGGATCGCCGGTGCGCTGGAGGACCTGCGGGTGCCGCTCGACCTCCCCGAGGGCGTCGCGCTGGAGTCCGTGGCCGTCGCCGACGACGGCGTGCGCGTCGGGGTCTCCGGCACGGACGTCGCCGCGGGGAACCTGGTCGCGTCGTGAGCGCCGCGGCGCCGTCAGCGCCCGCCGTGGCAGGGTGGACGCCGTGACGACGACGCCGGGCAGCACGCAGACCAGCACCAACTGGGCGGGGAACCTCACCTACGCGGCGACGGACGTCGTGCACCCGCGGACGCCCGACGAGCTCGCCGAGACCGTGCGAACCGCCCCGCGCGTCAAGGCGCTCGGGTCGCGGCACTCGTTCGACGACGTCGCCGACACCACGGGCACGCACGTCGTGCTCGACGCGTACGACGAGGGCCGCCCGCCCGTCGAGGTCGACCCGTCGACCGGCGTCGCGTCCGTCGCCGCGGGCCTGCGCTACGGCGACGTCACGCGGCACGTCCAGGCGGCCGGCCGGGCGCTCGCGAACCTGGCGTCGCTGCCGCACATCTCCGTCGCGGGGTCCGTCGCCACGGCGACGCACGGCTCGGGCGACGGCGTCGGGTCGCTGGCGAGCGCCGTCGTCGGGCTCGAGCTCGCCACCGGCGACGGCGAGCTGCGCACGCTGCGCCGCGGCGACACGGACCTCGCGGGCGCGGTGGTCGCGCTGGGAGCACTGGGGATCGTCACGCGCCTCGAGCTCGAGACCGTGCCGACGTTCGACGTCCGCCAGGACGTGCACGTGGACCTGCCCTGGGACGCCGTGACCGCGCACCTCGACGAGCTCACCGCGTCCGCGTACTCGGTGAGCCTCTTCACCGACTGGGGCCCGGACGGCGTGCAGCAGGTCTGGCGCAAGACGCGCCTCGACCCCGGGGAGCGGGGAGAGGACCCGCCCGCCGACCTGTTCGGCGCCACGCCCGCCCGCGAGCAGCGCCACCCGCTGCCCGGCGTCGACCCCGTCCACTGCACCGCCCAGCTCGGCGAGCCGGGCCCGTGGAACGAGCGGCTGCCGCACTTCCGCCTCGACTTCACGCCGAGCAACGGCGACGAGCTGCAGTCGGAGTACCTCGTCCCGCGCCGGCACGCGCTCGCGGCGGTCGAGGCGCTGCGCGCGCTCGGCCCGCGCATCGGCCCGTTGCTCCAGGTGGGGGAGATCCGCACGGTCGCCGCCGACCCCGAGCCGCTGTGGCTCAGCCCGTTCGACGGCCCCACGGTCGGGTTCCACCTCACCTGGAAGCCGTTGCCCGACGACGTGGCACGCCTCCTGCCGGACCTCGAGTCCGCGCTCGCGCCCCTCGGCGCACGCCCGCACTGGGGCAAGGTCTCGCACGCGGTCGCGGCGGCCGATCCGGCGCCGCTCGCCGCGGTCGCCGAGCGGTACCCGCGTCTCGCCGACTTCCGCGCGCTCGCGGAGCGGTACGACCCCGCGCACCGGTTCCGCGGCGGCTTCGTCGAGCGGCTCCTGGCGCTCTGACCTCGCGTACCGCTAGCCCTGGTCACCGCGGCTCGGTACGGTCGGGGTGAGGCCCGTCGACGTGCTGTGACGTTCGCACGCGCGGGTGACCGACGGACGGTACACGGAGGGTGGCGTGGCAGACACGACGAGCGGGTCCCGGGGCGCGGAGCGCGGCGCGCACCGGCCGCGCGAGCAGTGGACGGGGCAGGTCGGGTTCATCGTCGCCGCCATCGGCTCCGCGGTGGGGCTCGGCAACATCTGGCGGTTCCCCGGGGTGGCCTACGAGAACGGCGGCGGGGCGTTCCTCGTGCCGTACCTCGTCGCGCTCCTGACCGCGGGCATCCCCATCCTGTTCCTGGACTACGCGATCGGGCACCGTTTCCGCGGGTCCGCGCCCACGGCGTTCCGCAGGATCTCCCGGCCGTTCGAGAGCCTGGGCTGGTTCCAGGTGATGATCTCGTTCGTCATCGCGGTCTACTACACCGCCGTCATCGCGTGGGCGCTGAGCTTCTTCGTCTACTCGTTCGACCTGCGGTGGGGTGACGACCCGGCGGGCTTCTTCACGGGCGACTACCTGCAGCTCGCCGACCCGGGGATCTCGCTCGACGTCGTCCCGTCCGTGCTCGTGCCGCTCGTCGCGGTGTGGGTCGTGGTGCTCGTGGTGCTCGCGGCCGGCGTCGCCCGGGGCGTGCAGCGCGCGAACATGGTGTTCCTGCCGCTGCTCGTCGCGGCGTTCCTCGTGCTGGTCGTGCGGGCGCTGTTCCTCGACGGTGCGGTCGACGGGCTCAACGCGCTGTTCACCCCGGACTGGTCCGCGCTGGGCGACGCCAACGTGTGGATCGCGGCGTACAGCCAGATCTTCTTCTCGCTGTCGATCGCGTTCGGGATCATGGTGACGTACGCGTCGTACCGCAAGCGCCGCGCCAACCTCACCTCGCCCGGACTCGTCGTGGCGTTCTCCAACTCGTCGTTCGAGATCCTCGCCGGGATCGGCGTGTTCGCGACGCTCGGGTTCCTCGCCGGCCGCCAGGGCGTGGGCGTGGGCGAGCTCGAGGGGATCTCCGGCCCCATCCTCTCGTTCGTCACGTTCCCCGCGATCGTCTCCGAGATGCCCGGCGGGCCGTTCTTCGGCGCGCTGTTCTTCCTCTCGCTCGCGATGGCGGGCTTCACGTCGCTGCTGTCGATCCTCCAGGTGGTGTCCGCCGGCTTCCAGGAGAAGTTCGGGTGGACGCCGCGGCAGGCCGCCCTGCGGGTGGGCATCGTGTCCGCCGTCGTGTCCGTCGCGCTCTTCTCGACGACGACGGGTCTCATCGCCCTCGACACCGCCGACCAGTGGGCGAACAACATCGGGATCGTGGCGTCCGCCGTCCTCACGTGCGTGCTGGTGCTGTGGGTCCGCCGCCGCGGCACCGAGCTCCAGTACCACCTCAACGCCGTCTCGACGTTCCGCGTCGGCGCGTGGTGGCAGGTGCTCGTCGCCCTGCTCGCCCCGGTCGTGCTCGGCTACATGCTGGTCTCGCGCATCGTCACGCTCCTCGCCGACGGCTACGAGGGCTACCCCGGCTGGTACCTCGCGCTCTTCGGCTGGGGCACCGTGGCGCTGATCGTGATCGGTGCGCTCGTGCTCACCGCGCTGCGCTGGCACCGCAGCCCCGACGCCTTCACGGCCTGGCCGCCGTTCCCGCCGGACCGGACGACGGCGCGCACCCACGACACGGAGGTGACCCGATGAGCACGAGCGCGATCATCCTGCTGGTCCTGGCGATCGTCGTGGTGTGGGGCGGGCTCGTCGCGAGCGCGCTGGCGCTGCGGGCGCGGCCCGAACGCGCCGACGCGGACCTCCCGCCCGGCGGCGAGGACGACCACCGCCTCGACACGGCGCCCGTCGAGCGCGACACCTGACGCGCGAGCAGGGCGGCACCGCGACCACGTGCGGTGCCGCCCCGATCACGGTTCGGCATCGGACCACCTGGGCGTTTGGCGGGTGACGCGATCCTCCCGCACACTCATCCCCTGGTGCTGCGCACCGCCGGGTCCTCTGTTCCCCGTACGCCATCCCGCGTAACACGACGGAGACGATCGGGCTCTACGCTGCCGCCACCCGGCCCAACCCGATCGGAGAACCCATGCGTCCGACCCAGCGCAAGCTCCCCCTCGCAGGCCTCGTCGCGCTCACCGCGACCAGCGCCCTCGTCCTGTCCGCGTGCACGGACGCGTCCCAGCAGTCCGGCTCCGAGGAGACCGGCGGCTCCGAGGAGACGTCCTCGGCCGCGCCGACCTTCGACCCCTCGAGCGTCGAGGTGAACGAGGAGGCCGCCGCCCTCCTGCCCGAGGACGTCGCGTCCGCGGGCACGCTGACGGTCGGCTCGAACACCGAGTACGCCCCGGCGGAGTTCGTCGCCGAGGACGGGCGGACGCCCGTCGGGTTCGACATCGACACCATCCACGCGGTCGGCGCGGCGCTCGGGCTCGACGTCGAGGTCCAGTCCGCCGACTTCCCGGCGATCATCCCGGCGCTCGGCACCAAGTACGACGCGGGCATCTCCTCGTTCACCATCACCGAGGAGCGCATGGAGCAGGCGAACATGATCGCCTTCCTCAACGCGGGCTCGGCGTACGCCGTCGCGTCCGGCAACCCCGACGACGTCGACCCGGAGAACCTGTGCGGCCTGACGGTCGCGGTGCAGACCGGCACGATCCAGGACGAGGACATCGCGGTGCAGAGCACCGAGTGCGAGGCCGCGGGCGAGGAGCCCATCGAGATCCTGCAGTACGAGAGCCAGGCGGACGCCACCACCAACCTCGTGGGCGGCAAGGCGCAGGTCATGTACGCGGACTCGCCGGTCGTCGGCTACGCCGTCGAGCAGACGGGCGGGCAGATCGAGCAGCTCGGCGAGGTGTTCGACTCCGCGCCGCAGGGCATCGTCGTCGCCAAGGACGACACGGAGCTCGCCGAGGCGATCCGCGCCGCGATGCAGGGCCTCATGGACGACGGCACGCTCGCCGAGGTCCTCGGCGCCTGGGGCAGCGAGGACGCCGCGCTCGACACCGCGGAGATCAACCCCTCGGTCGGCTGACGCCGTCCTGCCCGAACCGAGCCCGAACCCGAGGTGGACCATGTCCGGACGTGACGCCGTCGACGACCCCGTGCCCGACCGCATCCACGCGGTCCCCGTCCCGCGGCCCGGCCGGTGGATCTCGGCGGTCGTCCTGCTCGTGCTCGCGGCGATGGCCGTGCACGGCCTCGTCACGAACGAGAACTTCCGCTGGGACGTCGTGTGGCTGTACCTGCGCGACGTCGTCGTGATCCGCGGCGTCGGCTGGACGCTCCTGCTCACGTTCGGGTCCATGGTCATCGCGATCGTGCTCGCCGTGGTGCTCGCGGTCATGCGGCGCTCGGACAACCCGGTCATGCGGTCGGTGAGCTGGGGGTACATCTGGTTCTTCCGCGGCACGCCCATCTACACCCAGCTGGTGTTCTGGGGCCTGCTCGCGGTGCTGTACCCCCGGCTCAGCCTCGGCATCCCGTTCGGGCCCGAGTTCTTCGAGTTCCGCACCCAGGACGTCATCACGGCGTTCTGGGCGGCGCTGCTCGGCCTCGCGCTCAACGAGGCGGCCTACCTCGCCGAGATCGTGCGCGCCGGGCTCGGCTCGGTCGACACCGGCCAGACGGAGGCGGCGAAGGCGCTCGGCATGAAGGACTCGAAGATCCTCACGCGCGTGGTGCTGCCGCAGGCGATGCGCGTCATCGTGCCGCCGACGGGCAACGAGACGATCTCCATGCTCAAGACGACGTCGCTCGTCCTCGCGGTGCCGTTCACCCTCGACCTCACGTACGCGACGGGAGCCATCGGCAACCGCACCTTCCTGCCCATCCCGCTGCTCATCGTCGCCGCGCTGTGGTACCTCCTCATCACGAGCATCCTCATGGTGGGCCAGCACTACGTGGAGCGGTACTACGGCCGCGGGTTCGGCGACCAGTCCGGTGGCCGACGGCGCGGGCGCGGGCCCGGCGGGCGGAGCGCCCGCCGCAGGCCCAACCGGCAGGACCTCATCGCCGCGTCGGGCACGACCAAGGACGACCCCTTCCTGGAGGTGACCCCGTGAGCGCCACGGTCGCGACCGACCGCCCCATGGTGCAGGTGCAGGGGCTGCACAAGATGTTCGGCGACCTGCACGTCCTCAAGGGGGTCGACCTCGAGGTGCCGCGCGGGTCCGTGTGCGTCGTGCTCGGACCCTCCGGGTCGGGGAAGTCCACGCTCCTGCGGTGCGTCAACGAGCTCGAGGAGATCACCGGCGGGCGCGTGCGCGTCGACGGCGAGCTCATGGGCTACCGGGAGGTCGAGCGCGACGGCCGCACGCGGCTGCACCGCCTGCACCCCCGGGTCGTCGCGCGCCAGCGCTCCCGCATCGGCATGGTGTTCCAGCGCTTCAACCTGTTCCCGCACATGACGGCGCTCGAGAACGTCATGGAGGCGCCCGTGCAGGTGCGCGGCGTCGGCAGGGCGCAGGCGCGGGCGAACGCCTTCGAGCTGCTCGACCGGGTGGGGCTCGGCGACCGTGCCGACCACTACCCGGCGCAGCTCTCGGGAGGTCAGCAGCAGCGCGTCGCGATCGCCCGCGCGCTCGCCATGGACCCCGAGCTCATGCTCTTCGACGAGCCGACGTCGGCGCTCGACCCCGAGCTCGTCGGCGAGGTGCTGGCCGTCATGCGTGACCTCGCGCGCTCGGGCATGACGATGATGGTCGTCACGCACGAGATCGGCTTCGCCCGCGAGGTCGCCGACACCGTGGTGTTCATGGACGAGGGCGTCATCGTCGAGGCCGGCACGCCCGAGCAGGTGCTCGGCGACCCGCAGGAGGCCCGGACGAAGGCCTTCCTCGCGCACGTGCTGTAGCAAGGAGGTCCCCGCTCAGGAGGCGCGGCGGCGCGGCAGGACGGGGACGTCGGTCGACGGCTCGATCCGCGGGTCCAGGCCCGTGGGCCGCACCACGGTCACCATCTCGCCGCTCAGCGCCCGGCCGAGGTGCACCAGCGGCAGCTGGTTCTCGTGCTCGGTCACGAGCTCGTCGTAGATGGGGGTGTCGCTCTCGGCCGTGCCGGCGTTCGTCCTGCTCACGCCTCCACTGTCGACGACGCACCCCGCTGCCGCGACCCGAAGGTCGTGGCGTGTCGGTGAGGTAACCGTGGACGAACGGTGATGACGACGATGTCAGGTCCCCGGCCGTCGACCGGGCGCGCCGACTCCCTCGGTCAGCCCCAGCCGCCCCAGTCGCCCCAGCCCCAGCCGCCGTCGTCCTCCTGGTCCTCGCCCTGGTCCTCACCCTGGTCGCCGCCGCCCTGGCCGCCGCCGTCCGGCCGGCCCGGCTGGTCCTGGTCGCGACGCTCCTGCTCGGCCGCGCGCTCGTCGAGCTCCTGGGTGCGGGTCGCGAGGTCCTCCTCGGCCTGCGCCACCGTCGCCTCGCGCTCGGCCAGGCCGGCCTGCGCGGCGTCCACCTGCTCGCGCTGCGCCTCGAGGTCGGCGCGCTCGGCCTCGAGCTGCTCGCGCTCGGCCGCGACCTCCGCCTGGACGCGCTCCGCCGCGGCGGTCGCCTCCTCGGCGTCGGCCTGCGCCGACAGCGTCAGTCCGATGCCCACGAGCAGACCGACCGCGACGCCCGCGAGCCCCACCACCGACGGCACGAGCCAGCGCCGGGCGCTGCCGGCAGGTTCGTCCACGTCGTCGTCCACGGACGGCAGCGCGAGCGGGCCGAGCCCTGCCGTCGTCGACGGGGCGGCCGCGGCGGGAGGGAGGGGCGGGAGCACCATCGTCGAGCTCACGACCGGGTGCGCCAGGTCGTCGCCTGCCGGCGCGGCGGCGTCGTCCACCCAGAAGACCCAGCCGGGCGGAGCCGGTGGCCACGACGGGTCCGGGTGCCAGTCAGTCGTCGGCGTGAACCCCGGGGGCACGGGCCATCCGGGCGGAGGGGCGAACCGTACGGCCAAGAGAGCTCCTTCGGACGGACGTCGGCGGCGTGGCGGACGGGGAACACTATGGAGCAGCGGGGCCTCGGGCGACCAATCGGCGTGGGCGGCCGGCGCCGCGCAGCGACGCCACGCTCGTGGGTGGGCGCTGGTAGAAACGGCAGGGAGCCGGAACGACCGGCCCGCCGGTCCCGGCGACGACACCGTGGAGGTGCGCGTGTTCCTCGTCGACGAGCCCGTGGTCGGCGGCGCCGCGAACGCGTCGGTACCGGTCACCACGCCCCTGCTCGTGCACGCCGCAGGCGACCTCGTGGTGGCCGCCGAGTGCGAGTACCGGCTGCTGTGCCGGCTCGACGAGCGGCTGGGACGCGCGCCGCGCGAGGAACGCGCACCCGACGTGATGCAGGACCGCGTCGCCGGCCTGAGCGTGCGCCACGAGGAGGCGGTCCTCGCGCAGCACGTGGACCGCTTCGGTCCGTACGACCCGGCGACCGGTCGCGGCGTGCTGCGGCTGGATCCGCCGCACGGGGCCGCCTGGGACGAGCTCGTCGCGGCGCACACGCGCACGCTCGGGGCGCTCGAGAGCGGGGCCGACGTCGTCCACGGGGCCACGCTCTTCGACGGCACGTTCCACGGGCGCGCGGACCTCCTCGTCCGCACGGTCGACGAGCGCGACGCCCGTGAGGGCGCTGCCGGGCACGACCGTCCGGCAAGGTACGCCGTCGCGGGCACCCGGCTCGCGCGGCGCGCGAAGGTCCCCGCGCTCCTGGGGCTCGCCGTCCAGGCCGACCTGCTCCTCGCCGCCGGCGTCCCCGTGGCCCCGGAGGTCGAGCTCGTGCTCGGCACGCGGGCGCGCACGACCCACCGCCTGGCCGATCTGCTCCCGGTGTACCGCGACCGGCGCGACCGGCTGCTGAGGCTCACCGGCGAGCACCTCGCGCGCGAGGGTCGCGCCCCGTGGGACGACCCGGCGGTGCGCGCCTGCGGGCGCTGCGACGACTGCCGTGCGCAGGTCGAGGCGCGCCGCGACGTCCTCCTCGTCGGCGGGGTGTACGAGACGCAGCGCGCACGGCTCCACGCCGGTGGCATCCGGACCATCGACGAGCTCGCGGTCGCGACGCAGGCGCCCGAGGGGATGCCGACGTCGACGTTCGAGCGCGTCCGCGCCCAGGCCGCCCTCCAGCTCGGCACGGGGCCGGTCGACGGGACCGTCGTCTGGGCCGACGCCGCCGGACCTCACGAGCTGTCGTGGCGCATCGACGACCCGGCGCCCGTGCACGCGCTGCCCGCCCCGAGCCCCGGCGACCTCTTCTTCGACTTCGAGGGAGACCCGCTGTGGACCGACGCCGACGGCACCAGCCGCGGCATCGACTACCTCTTCGGCTGGGTCGAGCGGCCCGAGCGGTCCGCGCAGGACCCGCCGTTCCACGCCCTGTGGGCGCACGACCTCGCCGCGGAGCGGGACGCGCTCGTCGCGTTCGTCGACCACGTCACCGAGCGGCGCCGCGTGCACCCCGACCTCCACGTCTACCACTACGCCGCGTACGAGAAGACGCACCTGCTGTCCATCGCCGCGCGCCACGGGGTGTACGAGGAAGAGGTCGACGACCTGCTGCGCGACGGCGTGCTCGTCGACCTGTACGCCGTCGTGCGCCAGGCGCTGCACGTCTCCGACCGGTCGCGATCCATCAAGAAGCTCGAACCGCTGTACATGGGCGACGACCTGCGCGCCGGTGACGTGAAGGACGCCGCCGCGTCCGTCGTCGCGTACGCCGAGTACACCGCGCTTCGCGACGCCGGGCGTGACGTCGAGGCCGACGAGCTCCTGCGCGGCATCGCGGACTACAACCGGTACGACTGCGTGTCGACGCTGCGGCTGCTCGAGTGGTTGCGTCGGGCCGCTGGTTCCGGTTCCGGGTCCGGTTCCGGTGATGTGGTCGGGTCGGGTGCGGGGTCGGAGGGTGGGACCGGTGCGACGACGGCCGGCCCGGGTGGTTCAGGCGACGTCGCCTCGGGTGCGCGGGAGGCGGCGCTCGCGCTGGAGGCGGAGATCCGGGAGGCCGTGGGGGAGGAGCGGGCCGGGCGGGACGCAGCGGCCCAGGCGCTCGCGATGTACGGGGCGGCGGTCGGGTACCACCGGCGCGAGGCCAAGCCGTTCTGGCACGAGCACTACTCGCGCCTCGCGCTGCCCGTCGACGAGTGGCTCGGGCGGCGCAACGCGTTCCTCGTGGAGACGGCGGACGTCGTGACCCCCTGGGAGGTCGAGGCCGGGCGGCAGACGTGGTCGCGGCGGCTGGAGCTCGTCGGACGGCTGCCCGAGGGGACGGACCTGCGCACCGGCGTCACCCCGTACGTCCTCTACGACCCGCCGCTGCCTCCCTGCGCCCGGACGTCGGCCGACGGCCTGCGCGGATGGCTCACCGGGGGCACCGTCCTCGGCACCGGACGCCGGGCGACGCCCGCCGGCGAGCGCGACGTCCTCACCGTGCGCGAGCAGCTCCCGCGGGGCGCGGAGCCCTTCGAGGGGCTGCCGCTCGCGCTCACGCCCGCTCCCGGACCCGGGACCAAGCCGCTCGAGGCCGCGATCGCGACGGCCGCGCGCCGCGCCCTGGACACCTGGCGCGACACGGGCGAGCTGCCGCACGACGCGGTCACCGACGTCCTGCTGCGCCGGCCCCCGCGGCTGGACGGGGCGGCGGCCGGATCACCCGCGACGGTCGCCGGGCCGGGCCGGTGGGACGGGCTGCCCCCCGTGGTCGAGGACGACGTCGTGGGTGCCATCACCGCGGCCGTCGCACGGCTCGACGACTCGTACGTCGCCGTGCAAGGACCGCCCGGCACCGGCAAGACGTTCGTCGGCTCGCACGTCGTCGCGCGCCTCGTCCGGCAGGGCTGGCGCGTCGGCGTCGTGGCGCAGTCGCACGCCGCGGTGGAGAACATGCTCCGCGCCGTCGTCGGGGCGGCCGGTGTCCCCGCCGACCTCGTCGCCAAGAAGCAGGCCGGTGACGGCCCGTCGGCCACCGCCGTGTGCGCCGAGCTCGACGGCGCCGCGCTCGCCGCGTTCGCGACGCAGCCCGGACCGCGGGTCGTCGGCGGGACGGCGTGGGACTTCGCCGCCGAGCGGCTCCCGGAGCGCACGTTCGACCTGCTCGTCGTCGACGAAGCCGGCCAGTTCTCCCTCGCGAGCACCGTCGCCGTGGGACGTGCCGCGAGCCGGCTGCTCCTCCTCGGCGACCCCCAGCAGCTCCCGCAGGTCAGCAAGGGCAAGCACCCCGAACCCGTCGACCGTTCGGCGCTCGGGTGGCTCGCCGACGACCACGGCGTGCTCCCCGACGAGCTCGGCTACTTCCTGTCCCTCTCCCGGCGCATGCACCCGCGGCTCGCGGCCGCGGTGTCGCGGCTCTCCTACGAGGACCGGCTCGGCGCCCACCCGGTCGCAGCCGCCCGGCACCTCGACGGCGTGGCCCCCGGCCTCGAGGAGGTGCTCGTCGAGCACACGGGGAACGCCGTCCGGTCGACGGAGGAGGCCGCCGAGGTCGTCCGGCAGGTCGAGCGGTTCCTCGGGCGTTCCTGGACCGACGAGCAGGGTGGCACCCCGCGTCCTCTCGGCGAGACGGACGTCCTCGTCGTCGCGCCGTACAACGCCCACGTGTGGGCCGTGCGGTCCGCGCTCTCCGCGGCTGGTCACCCCGACGTGCAGGTCGGCACCGTCGACCGCTTCCAGGGCAAGGAGGCGCCGGTCGTCGTCGTGACGCTCGCCGCGTCGTCGGGCCACGACGTCTCCCGGGGGCTCGGGTTCCTGCTGTCCCGCAACCGCATCACCGTGGCGGTGTCGCGCGCGCAGTGGACCGCCGTCGTGGTGCGCTCGCCCGGGCTCACCGACCACCTCCCCGGGACCCCGCGGAGCCTCGAGGAGCTCGGCGCGTTCCTCGGGCTCGGCTCCCCGCCGACGTCGGCCTGAGCGCGGGCGGCACCGTTCCAGAGGCCGCCCGCCCCGGCGGCGACGTGGGCGCGGGCCCGGGGCTCAGAACTCCCCGAAGCCTCCGAAGTCCTCGAACCCGCCGAAGTCACCGAACCCGCCGTCTCCGGAGTCGGCCGCGCCCGCCTCCGTCATGCCGGCGTCCCCGGCCCCGCCGTCGCCCGGTTCGGCTCCGGCGTCCGCGCCGCTCTCCGCGCCACCGTCGGCCCCCGGGTCCTCCGCGGCGGCGGCGTCCTCCGCGACGGGCTGCGTCGGGTCGCCGAACGCCGGCCCGAACAGCGCGTTCGCGACCGCGGAGCCGATGACGACACCGGCGATCGTCCCGAGCATGCTCGAGCCCACCATCGAACCGAGCCCCGGGCCGCCACCCTGCCCGCCGAAGGACCGCTCCAGCGTGCCCGGTCGGCGCATCTCGGCGCGCGTCGCCATGCGCGCGAGGTCGTGCGGGGAGTCGGACGTCGCCCGCTCGTTCGTCGGGACCGACCCGCCCAGCTCGGCGAGCACCTGGCGGCGCTGCTCCGGGGTCAGGCGTGCGAACGCCTCGGCGTGCGCCTCCTCGACCGCGTCCGGCGGCGCCGTGCGCAGCATGTACCGGTACCGGTCCACCGCGATCTCGTCCGGTGTCCGCTGCCGGGACGAGCCCCGCTGCGAGGAGTCCGGTGCGTCCTGGGTGCCGTACGCAGGCGCGGATCCCGGCGCGGGGTACTGCGTGGGCTGCGACGCGGCGGAGCCGTAGCCTCCGCGCAGGTCGTCGCCGTGTCCGTGCGAGCCCTGTCCGTACGACCCCTGTCCGTACGACCCCTGTCCGTACGAGCCCTGTCCGTGGCCGCCGTGCTGCGGGTCGCGCGGCTCGCGGCCGAGGAGTCGGTCGAGGAATCCCATGGTTCGCCTCCGGAGGTGTGGCGGTCTGGTCGAGGGGACGGTCGCCGTCGGCGACGGGGTCGCGTGGGTCGAGGCGCCTGGAGGTCGGAGACCTCTCCCCGTGCAACGACCGTCGTCGGTCAGCGGTTCCTCCGCCGAACACGGGGTTACGTGTCACGGAGCGGTCGGGGTGACGGCCAACCCGGGGTTCGGCGACCGGCGGTGTCGACCCCGGGGTTACGTGTCACGGAGCGGTCGGGGTGACGGCCAACCCGGGGCTCGGCGACCGGCGGTGCGTGCGGCGCCCCGAGACCGGGACGCACGAACGCCCCCCGACCGCGACGGTCAGGGGGGCGTTCGGTGAAAGATCAGACGTCGCCGGTCGAGCCGGCGGCCGTCGAGATCAGACGGCGCGGATGTTCTCCGCCTGCGGGCCCTTGGGGCCCTGCGTCACGTCGAACTCGACACGCTGGTTCTCCTCCAGCGTGCGGAAGCCCTGCGACTGGATCGCGGAGTAGTGCGCGAACACGTCGGCCGAGCCGTCCTCGGGAGCGATGAAGCCGTAGCCCTTCTCGCTGTTGAACCACTTCACGGTTCCGGTAGCCATGGTTACTCCTTCAAGAGTGTCAACCTTCACCCCCCACGGTCGCGGGGGCGTACATCACGGTGTTCGTCGTCAACTCTTGGGGTAACAAGGTCCGCCGGGGTGCACCCGAGGGTGTCACCTCAGCGCGAGGACAAGCGAGGCACTGCAATCTCGCGGCCCACGGTACAGGCTGGTCCCGTTCTTGGCTACGGATCGGGCCGGGTCCACCGTACGCGCCCTCACGCCCTCAGCGAACCAGTGCGAGCTCCACGACCGGCACCACGCGGCGCCAGTCGGCCACGCCGCGCGATCTCGCGAGCGGCTCCGCCCACTCGCGCACGACCGGCTCGAGCGTGCCCCAGGACCGGGGCGAGGCCGCGGCGTACTCCGCGAGCAGGCGGGCGCCGTCGTCCGGCTCGAGCGTGGTCGCGACGGCACGGGCCGCCCGTCGCGCGCCGGTGCGGACGAGCACGCGCGGCTCCGCGACGACGTTGCGGTACCACTGCGAGCGCGGTCCCAGCCCGGCGACGACGACGTACCGGTCCCGGGCGGGGCGGCCCGAGACCTCGAGGACGGCGTACCGGGCCTGTCCGCTCGACCGCCCGCGGTGCACGAGCAGGAGCAGGCGACCGCCGAAGACCCCGCCGAGGCCGGCGCGGAAGAGGGCGACCGGTGCGCGCACGAACCAGCGCGTGTGCAGGGCGGACGAGGCGATACCCATCGCCCCACGGTACGACCCGGCGTCGTGGTGCCCACCCGGGCGACGCGCGCGACAGCAGCACGGACGTACCAGGTCCGCGGCCGAAGAGAGACCCGCGCGTTACAGGTCGGTAACAACTCGCGGCGGTTCGCGAAATCCGACCGGCCTACCTTCGCGTCACCCAGGATCACGGAGGTGCCGATTCCTGCGGATTCGCCGGTCGGTGGCCTCCGAGATGCCGCGGAGGCCACCGACGGGCGCATCGGGGGGCGGGTATCCAGTGACCGTGACCTGTGTCACTATTCACCACGCGATTTCGACGGTGATATCGGCGATCGAACGCGGGGGAGGGCCGACGGCCCGTCGTCGCGGGGGATCTGGACCACGGAGGTTGGCATGCATCGCACAGCACGGCGGGCGAGCGGAGGTGCGGCCCTGCTCCTGGCGGCCACGCTCGTCCTGACCGCCTGCGGACCCCAGTCCCAGGGCGGCGGCGACGAGGAGACGACCGGTACCTCGACCGAGACCGGTGAGTCCGGGGGTGGGGAGCTGAGCATCGTCCCGTCCGTCCAGATCGACGCGGAGGGCGCCGAGGTCCCCGCTGAGGAGTCCGGCGGGGCGGTCGACCCGGCGGGCGACGGCAGCGCCGAGTGCGCCGAGGGCACGTCGATCGCGATGGCCGGAGCCCTCACGGGACCGAACGCCGCGCTCGGTCTCAACATCCTCTACGGCGCGACCGTCGCGGTCGAGGCGTTCAACGAGGCCAACCCGGGCTGCCAGGTCGAGATCAAGCAGTTCGACACCGAGGGCGACCCCCAGAAGGCCACCCAGGTGGCCCCGCAGATCGTCGGCGACGCGAGCGTCCTCGGGCTCCTCGGCCCCGCGTTCTCGGGCGAGACCGCGGCGACGGGCGACGTGTTCAACCAGGCGGGCCTGCTGTCGCTGTCCGCGTCGGCGACGAACCCCGACCTGACGACGAACGGCTGGTCCACCTTCTACCGCGGCCTCGCCAACGACGCCGTGCAGGGCCCGGCCGTCGCGCAGTACATGACGGACACGCTCGGCTACGGCAGCGTCTGCGTCGTCACCGACAACTCCGACTACGGCATCGGCCTCGCCGAGCAGATCACGTCAGGCCTCGGCGACGCCGCGAACGCGGACTGCGCCGCCGAGGTGAAGACGGGCGACAAGGATTTCTCCGCCGCGGTCCAGATCATCTCGGGCGCCGACGCGGACGCCGTGTTCTACGCCGGCTACTACGCGGAGGCCGCGCCCTTCGTCCAGCAGCTGCGCGACGGCGGCGTCGACCTCCCGTTCGTCTCGGCGGACGGCACGAACGACCCGCAGTTCGTCTCGCAGGCGGGCGGCTCGTCCGAGGGCGCGATCCTGTCCTGCCCGTGCGGTCCCGCGCCGGACGAGTTCGCGGCGACGTACGAGGAGATCAACGGCCAGGCACCGGGCGTGTACTCCGTCGAGGGCTACGACCTCGCGACGATCATGCTCGCCGGCATCGCCTCGGGCGTGACCGACCGTGCGGGGATGCTCGACCACGTGGCGAACTACTCCGGTGAGGGCCTGGCCCGCGCCTACGAGTGGGACGAGACGGGCGAGCTCTCCGCAGCGCTCATCTGGATCTACGAGGTCCAGTAGTCCGACGACGACGGGCGCCTCGCCCAGCCACCCCGCCTCCCGGTGGGGCGGGCCGGGCGGGGCGCCCGTCGCGGACCACGACCCCGTTCGATCCCGCAAGCCTCCCCAAGGAGCGTCATGCCCGCCCTTGCTGACGCGCTGATGACCAGCGCGACCGCCGGTCCACTCGTCCACCAGTCGCTCATCGACTTCGACCTCGCCGGGCTCGGCCGCAACTTCTGGGGCCTGACCATCGAGGGCCTCACGTACGGCGCGATCTACGCGCTCGTCGCCGTCGGCTACACGCTCGTCTACGGCGTGCTGCGGCTCATCAACTTCGCCCACTCCGAGGTCTTCATGCTCGGCATGTTCGGGCAGTACGCCACGCTCCTGCTCCTCGGCTTCTACCCGATGGGCGACGCGTGGGACATGGGGATCGGACTGACGGTCTTCTACCTGGGCGTCGCGATGCTCGGCGGCATGGTCGTGGCCGGCGGTGCCGCCGTCGGGCTGGAGCGCGTCGCGTACCGTCCGCTGCGCCGGCGCGGCGCTCCCGCGCTGGTGTTCCTCATCACCGCGATAGGCATGTCGTTCGTGCTCCAGGAGTTCGTGCACTTCGTGCTCCCGCGGCTCACGGGCGGCGAGCTGGGCGGCGTCAACGCCGAGCAGCCGATCCGGCTCGTCCAGCCCGAGGTGCAGTTCACGGTCGGCGGCGCGGCGGTCACCAACGTCACGCTCGTCATCATCCTGTCCGCGCTGGTCCTGGCGCTCGCGACCGACCTGTTCATCAACCGCACGAAGTTCGGCCGCGGCATCCGCGCCGTCGCGCAGGACCCGGTGACGGCGACGCTCATGGGCGTCTCGCGCGAGCGCGTCATCATGCTGACGTTCCTCATCGGCGGCATCCTCGCCGGCGCGGCGGCGCTCCTCTACACGTTGCGCGTGCCGAACGGGATCATCTACTCCGGCGGGTTCATCCTCGGCATCAAGGCGTTCTCCGCCGCGGTGCTCGGCGGCATCGGCAACCTGCGCGGCGCGCTGCTCGGCGGCCTCCTGCTCGGTGTCATGGAGAACTACGGGCAGGTCGTGTTCGGTACGGAGTGGCGCGACGTCGTCGCGTTCGCGCTCCTCATCATCGTCCTGATGTTCCGCCCGACGGGCATCCTCGGGGAGTCGCTGGGGAGGGCCCGCGCATGAGCACGTCGACACCCGCACCCGGACCGGACGCCCCCACCGGGTCGTCGCCGCGGCCGACCCTCCCGCCCGCGGGCCGGGTCCCGACCAAGGACCGTCCGCACGGCGGCGTGGGCGACCGCCTCCGCCTCTGGTGGGACGCGCTCGCGCGCCCGACGCAGTGGCTGATCGGCGTGCCGTTCCTGCTGTTCGTCGCGCTCGTGCCGATCCTGAACATCCCGGTGCTGACGACCGTCGGCACGAACTTCGGCGGCGTCATGGCGCAGTTCGGCATGATCGCGCTCATCGCGATCGGCCTCAACGTCGTCGTCGGCCAGGCCGGCCTGCTCGACCTGGGGTACGTCGGCTTCTACGCGATCGGCGCGTACACGGTCGCGATCCTCACGAGCCCGGACAGCCCGTGGAACCAGGCGGGCGAGGGCGACTGGCTCACCCGCGAGTGGGCGTGGCTCGCCGCGCTGCCCGTCGCCGTCGCGATCACGGCGATCTCCGGGCTGATCCTCGGGTCGCCCACGCTGCGGCTGCGCGGCGACTACCTGGCGATCGTGACGCTCGGCTTCGGCGAGATCGTGCGCCTGCTCGCGGACAACCTCGACGAGCTCACGGGCGGGGGCCAGGGCCTGCGCGGCGTGGCCTACCCGCGGCTCGGCGTCACGGAGGACCTGCCGAGCGGCGTCTTCTCCGCGGGCAACGCGAGCGGCACGCTCAACTCGGGCGTGTGGTGGTACTGGGTGAGCCTGCTGTTCATCGTGATCTCGCTACTGCTCGTGGGGAACCTCGAGCGCTCGCGCGTGGGCCGCGCGTGGGTCGCGATCCGCGAGGACGAGGACGCCGCCGAGATCATGGGCGTCCCCACGTTCCGGTTCAAGCTGTGGGCGTTCGTCATCGGTGCGTCGATCGGCGGCGTCGCGGGCGCGCTCTACGCGGGACAGGTCCAGTTCGTCATCCCGACGAACTTCAACGTCATCAACTCGGTGCTGTTCCTGTGCGCGGTCGTGCTGGGCGGCCAGGGCAACAAGCTCGGGGTCATCCTCGGGGCGTTCATCATCGTCTACGTGCCGAACTTCTTCCTCGGCAGGACGCAGCTGTTCGGCATCCCGATCGACGGCAACGAGATCGCGAGCTACCGCTACCTGTTCTTCGGCCTCGCGCTCGTGGTGCTCATGATCTTCCGGCCGCAGGGGCTGATACCCGTCCGGCAGAAGCTGCTCACCTACGGCCGCGAGCTGTACGTCGCCGCCCGCAGGAGCGCGCAGGGCGTCGCCCGTCGGGACGGCGCGGCGACGACGACCGGGGAGGAGACCCGATGAGCACCCACGACCCCGGCGGCATCGGGGCGGGCGGCGAGCACGGCGACGAGCACCTCGCGGCGTCCGGTTGCGCCGAGTCCTCGCGCGCCGACCGCTACATGCCCGGCGCCGTCCTCGACGAGCCGGTCGTCGTCGACGTCGAGGCCGTGCGCCCCGAGCTCGCGAACCGCGAGCTTGTCGACGCGATGGTCGCGCCCGACCGCACGGTGCACGCCCGCGTCGGCGAGCCGCTGCTCCAGATGGACCACGTCACGGTCCAGTTCGGCGGGCTCACCGCGCTCGACGACGTCACGTTCGAGATCCGGCGTGGCGAGATCCTCGGCCTCATCGGCCCGAACGGCGCGGGCAAGACGACCGCGTTCAACGCCATGACGGGGGTCTACCGGCCCACGTCGGGACGGGTGGTGTTCGACGGCGCACCGGTCGGCAAGCTCAAGCGCTACCAGATCACGCAGCGCGGCATCGCCCGGACGTTCCAGAACATCCGGCTGTTCAACGAGATGACGGCGCTGGAGAACGTGGTCGTCGGCACGGACGCACGGCACCGCACGTCCGTGCCGGGGGCGCTCCTGCGGCTCGGGCGGCACCGGCGCGAGGAGCGCGACGCGATCGACCGCGGCATGGCGCTGCTGGAGTTCGTCGGGGTCGGCGGACGGGCCACCGAGAAGGCGCGCAACCTCTCCTACGGCGACCAGCGTCGCCTGGAGATCGCGCGCGCCCTCGCGACGGAGCCCAAGCTGCTGTGCCTCGACGAGCCTGCGGCAGGCTTCAACCCGGCGGAGAAGGAGGCCCTCATGGACCTCATCCGCCACATTCGCGATGACGGGTACACCGTCCTGCTCATCGAGCACGACATGCGCCTCGTCCGCGGCGTGACCGACCGGATCGTCGTGCTCGAGTTCGGCCGCGTCATCGCGGACGGCACGCCCGACGAGGTGACGAACGACCCCAAGGTCGTCGCCGCGTACCTCGGCGTGCCGGACGACGAGGTGGCCGACGGGGCGAGCACCACGAGCGAAGGGGGCGGTGGCGATGCCTCTGCTTGAGCTGCAGGACATGACGGTCGCCTACGGGCGCATCGAGGCGGTGCGCGGCATCTCGATCACCGTCGAGGAGGGCGAGCTGGTCACGCTCATCGGCGCCAACGGCGCGGGCAAGACGACGACGATGCGCGCCATCTCCGGCATCCGCCCCGTCGCGCGCGGGCGCGTGCTGTTCGACGGCAAGGACATCACGCGGATGAAGCCGCACCTGCGGGTGCTCGAGGGCATCGTCCAGGCGCCCGAGGGGCGCGGCATCTTCCCGGGCATGACCGTGATCGAGAACCTCGAGATGGGCGCGTACGCCCGCACGTTCGCGTCGAAGGCCGAGCACGACGAGACGCTGGACCGCGTCTTCGAGCTGTTCCCCCGGCTCGCCGAGCGCAAGGACCAGGTGGGCGGCACGATGTCGGGCGGCGAGCAGCAGATGCTCGCCATCGGGCGCGCGCTCATGGCCCGGCCGCGGCTGCTCCTGCTGGACGAGCCGTCGATGGGTCTCGCGCCCATGATCATCCAGCAGATCTTCCGCATCGTCTCGGAGATCAACGCCCAGGGCACCACGGTGCTGCTCGTCGAGCAGAACGCGCAGCAGGCGCTGTCGCGGTCCGACCGCGCGTACGTGCTGGAGACGGGTGAGGTGGTGCGCACCGGTGCCGGCAGGGACCTGCTCGCCGACTCGAGCATCAAGGAGGCGTACCTGGGCGTCGCATGATCCCGAGCCGTCGCACGACCCGAGCCGTCGCGTGATCCCCGGCCGTCGCGTGATCCCCATGATCGACGCCTACGATCGGGGGGTGCCCCTGCGACGCCGCGCGGCCAAGGCCGACCGCCACACGTTCGAGCTCGTCGACGACGGGTTCGCGGACGACGTCGACGCGGACCCGGTCCTCGACCTGACGACGCCGCCCGACGCGCGCCTCGACGACCCGCGGCACGGGCACCGGCCCGGCGACCGGCGTCCTGACCCCGCGGACGCCGAGGTCGGGATGCTCGGGGTCGCGCAGGACGTCGGCGCCCACGGTCTCGACGCCACCCAGGACCCCCACGGCCTCGAGGTCCACGGCCTCGACGGCGGGGGCCGCGACGACGGGAGCCTCGACGACGGGGACGACGACCCGGGCGCCGACGACGGTCCCCTGCGCAAGGCGGCCCGTCGCCGTCGGCGGCGCGTCGTCGCGGCGTCGGTCGTCGGCGTCGTGGTGGTGCTCGGCGGCATGGCGACGGTGGACGCGGCGCAGTCGCGCGCGGACCTCGCCCGCCTGCGGGAGGCACCCGGCGGTGTGGCGCCGATGCTGGCGGCACCGGACGAGAGGTGGTCGGTCGAGGGCACCGTCCCCGGGGCGCTCGACGTGGTCGCCGGCGCGGTCGTCACGGTCCAGGACGACGACGTCGTGGCGCACGACCTCGCGACGGGGGCGGAGCGCTGGCGCACGGAGGCCGGCGACGCCGTGTACTGCGGCAGCCCGTTCGGGTACCGGTTCGGGACGAGCACCGCCACGAGCGACGAGGTGGTGTGCCTCGTCGGCTTCCCGGACACCACCCCGGCACAGGTGGCCCCGGTGGCCTCGGTCGACCCACCGGTCGCGCGCGAGGTCCTCGTGCTCGGCGCCGACGGGGCGGTGCTGGCCCGTCGGGCCCTCGACGCCGCCGACGGGGTGGCGGCCCCCGGCCCGGACGGCTCCCTCGTGCGCACGCTGCGCGTCGGGGAGGTCCCCGCCGAGCACGGGGCCGAGCTCGACATGGACGAGACCACCGGCGTGCCGGCAGACGTCCCGGTGGGGCGCGACGTCGTGGTCGTGCTCGAGGACGCGGTCACGGGCGAGGAGCGCTGGCGGCACGAGCTGCCCTTCGCGGACGACGGCGGGTGGCGGTGCGTCACCTGGAGCGACGTGGGCGACGGCGCGCGCTCGCTCGCCGACCTCGAGAACCTCTGGGGGAGCGCCACGGGCGGCGTGGTCCAGGTCGACGGGTGCGGTGTGTCGGCCTGGTTCGCCCCGGACGGCACGCGGCTCGACGACCCGGCCGCGCCCGCCGACGCCGTCGTCCGGCTCCCGGACGGCTCGTTCTACCGCGACGCCACGGGCCAGATGGGCTGGTCGTCCGACGGCGCGGTGCCGGAGGACCACGGGTCGGCGACCCTCGCGCCCGACGGGTCCGTCCGGTGGGAGCCGCCCGGACCGCTCTTCCTGCCCTGGGCGTCGGACGGGTACGACCTCGACGTGCGTCTGCTGCGCGAGCAAGGCGTGGTCGCGGCGCACGGGGCCGAGGGCGGAGCGCTGTGGTCGGCGCCCGACGCGGGGATCCCCGACGAGGTGCTGGCCGTGGCCGGGGGCGCCGTCGTGCTCTCGCGGGCCGACGGGCTCGTCGCGCTCGACGTCGGCACGGGGCGGCAGCGCTGGGCCGTCGAGGAGGCGGAGCTGCGCGACCCCGACGAGCCCGAGGAGGCGGGTGCGCTCGCCCGGACGACGGCGTTCACCGATGGCGAGCACGTGATCGTCGGGACCCAGGACTGGTCGGGTCGCGACCAGCACCTCGTCGCGGTGGACCTGGCCGACGGCGACGTCGTGTGGCGGACCGACCTCGGCGAGAACGCCTGGCCGCTCGCGGTGCAGGGGGCGCTGCTCGTGGTGGACGAACGGTCCGTGACCCGGCTGGGGTGACGCACCGCACGACGCAGCCGCGCGTCAGGCCGTGAGGTACGGGTCCGGGAGCGCCGACCGGGCCGCGGCGAGGCGGTGCTCCGCCTCGCGGACGAGCTCGTCCGCGTCGGCGGCACCGGCGACGGACCAGACGGTCGCGGTGTCCACCGACGGCCAGGCGTCCGCCGGGAGCGCGCGGGACGGCGCGGTGAGGTGCCCGACGATCTCGGCGCGCAGGGCCTCGACGGACACCGCGGCCTGGATGTCGTCCATGGCGGGCAGCGTGGCGAGCACGGCGAAGCGGTCGCCGTCGACCCGCCCTGCCTCGCACCCGCGCGGGAGCGCGGTGCCGAGCCGGTCCGCGAGCTCGACGAGGACGGCGTCGCCGGTCGGCTGCCCGTGGCGCGCGTTGACCGCGGACATGCCGCGGACGTCGAGCAGCACGAGGGCGACGCGCGTACCGCTGCTCGCCACGAGGCGGCACCGCTGCGCGAGCAGGTGCCACGTGGCCCGGCGGGTGGCCAGGCCCGTGAGGTGGTCCCGCGTGGACTGGGCGGCGAGCGTGCTGACGAGCGAGCGCATCAGGTCGGCCGCGCTCACGCTCGCCCAGTGGCCCGAGCCGCCGACCAGCACGTCGTCGTAGCGCCGTGTCCCCGGCCGGGACATGGCGTGCGTCGCGACGTCGGAGACGGAGGACGCCCGGTCCACCACGAGCGGCGACCAGTCCGTCACGGTGGAGGCGGGACGACGCTCCAGGACCGCCCTGCCGTAGCCCAGCCGCCCGGTCAGGGCCGACGCGAGCGCCGCTCGCATGACGAGGCCGAGCCGGTCCTCGCCCTCGTCGTCCTGGACGGCGACGCAGTCGACGTCGGGGCGGCGGAAGACGACCTCGAGCTGGCCGACCGGGATGGACGAGCCGACCACCATGACCGGCCGGGCGAGCTGGCCGACGAGCCCGGTGCGGTCGGCCGCCGCGCGCGCCGTCGTCTGGCGGGCGAGGTGCGTGATCGCGTCGTACACGCGCACAGTGTCGTCGCCCCGGTGCCGGGCGCGGGAGGGGGTGGTGGCGCGCCCACGCCGATGTTCGGCCACTGTTCACACGACGGCCAGCCCTCGGTCACCGTCGGTCCGCCGACCTCGTCCGGGCCCGGTCCGGGCCTGATCCGGGCGTGGTCCGGCACTACGCTGGCCGGATGCCCGACGACGTCACGGCCCTCCCGTCCGCCCCCGTCGCGCCCCGGCGCCCGACGACGCGCACGCACCACGGTGACACCGTCACCGACGACTACGAGTGGCTGCGCGGCAAGGAGTCCCCGGAGGTGGTCGCCCACCTCGAGGCGGAGAACGCGTACACCGAGGCGGAGCTCGCTCACCTCGCCGGCCTGCGGCAGCAGATCTTCGAGGAGATCAAGGGCAGGACGCAGGAGACCGACCTGTCGGTCCCGGTGCGCCAGGGCGGTCACTGGTACTACGCGCGCACGGTCGAGGGCAAGCAGTACCCGATCCACGCGCGCGCCGCGGTCGACGCCACGCTCGGGCCCGACGCGCCGGCCGCGTGGACCCCCCCGCCCGTCCTCGAGCCGGGCGTCCCCGTCCCCGGCGAGCAGGTGCTCCTCGACGACAACGTCGAGGCCGAGGGCCACGAGTACTTCTCGCTCGGCGCGTTCGACGTGTCCGAGGACGGGCGCCTGCTCGTCTACGCGGTGGACGTGGTCGGCGACGAGCGGTACACGCTGCGCGTGCGCGACCTCGTCTCGGGCGAGGACCTGCCCGACGTCGTCCCCGGCACGTTCCCGGGCGCCGTCCTGTCCCCGGACGGCCGGTACGTGTTCTACCCGACCGTGGACGACGCGTGGCGCCCCTGGCGCGTGTGGCGCCACGAGATCGGCACCCCGGCCGAGCAGGACGTCGTCGTGCTGGAGGAGCCGGACGAGCGGTACTGGGTGGGCGTGGGGGTCTCCCGGTCGCGCCGGTTCGTGCAGATCGACGTCGGGTCGAAGATCACGTCCGAGACGTGGCTCGTCGACGCGGACGACCCGACGTCGCCCGCACGCGTCGTGTGGCCGCGGCGCGAGGGCGTCGAGTACACGGTCGAGCACGCCGTGGTGCCGGCGTCGTGGCTCGCGGCGCTCGACCGCACCCGGGGTGCCGCCGGTGACGACGGCCCGATGACGGTACAGCCCTCCGGCGGTGCCGGCGGAGCGTCGGCCGACGTGCTGCTCGTGCTGCACAACGACGGCGCGGAGAACTTCGAGCTCGCCGTCGTCGACGTGCCCGGGACCGGCGCGACGGCCGCCGCGCCGTCCCCCGACGAGGCGGAGACGGCGGCGATCGGCCCGGCGGGGGCGCGCGTCGTCGTGCCGCACGACCCGGCCACGCGCCTGGAGGCCGTCGACGCGTTCGCCGGCCACCTCGTGCTGTCGTACCGCCGTGACGCGCTCGCGCGCCTCGGCGTCGTCGACCTCTCGGCGCCGGGCGCGCCGTGGCACGTGCGCGAGGTCCCGTTCGACGAGCCGCTGTACACGGCAGGGCTCGGCCCGAACCCGGAGTGGGACCAGCCCACGGTCCGGCTGTCGTGCACGAGCTTCGTCACGCCCGCGTCCGTCTACGACCTGGACGTCGCGACCGGCGAGCTCGCGCTGCGCAGGCGCCAGCCCGTGCTGGGCGGCTACGACCCCGCGGACTACGTGCAGCGCCGCGACTGGGCCACGGCCGAGGACGGCACGCGCGTGCCGGTCTCCCTCGTGTGGCGCCGCGACGCGCTCGGCCTCGACGCGACGGGCACCGGGGCGGAGCCCGCGCCGCTGCTGCTGTACGGGTACGGGTCGTACGAGATCAGCATCGACCCGACGTTCTCGGTCGCGCGGCTGTCGCTGCTCGACCGTGGTGTCGTGTTCGCCGTCGCGCACGTGCGCGGCGGGGGCGAGATGGGCCGCGCCTGGTACGACGACGGCAAGACGCTCGCGAAGCAGAACACGTTCACGGACTTCGTCGCGGTCGCCCGGCACCTCGTGGAGGCCGGCTGGACCAGCCCGGAGCGGATGGTCGCCCAGGGCGGGTCCGCGGGCGGCCTGCTCATGGGCGCGGTCACCAACCTCGCGCCCGAGCTGTTCGCCGGGGTCCTCGCGCAGGTCCCGTTCGTCGACGCGCTGACGTCGATCCTCGACCCGTCGCTGCCGCTGACGGTCGTGGAGTGGGACGAGTGGGGCGACCCGCTGCACGACCCCGACGTCTACCGCTACATGCGCGCCTACACGCCGTACGAGAACGTGCCCGACGACGCGTCGCACTACCCCCGCATCCTCGCCGTGACGAGCCTCAACGACACCCGGGTGCTCTACGTCGAGCCCGCGAAGTGGGTCGCGCGCCTGCGCGCGGCCGGCGCGCCGGCGCTGCTCAGGATCGAGATGAACGCCGGCCACGGCGGTGTCTCCGGCCGGTACGAGGGGTGGCGCGAGGTGGCGTACGAGGACGCGTGGGTCCTCGACGTGCTCGGCCTTGCCGGAGCGACGGAGGAGCGTTCGAACAGGGCTTCGAACGCTCGGTGAACTGACGATGAACAGTGGCAGAAGAATCCACAGGATGGTCGAGCGGGGGTTCTGCGTGCCCCCACCATGGACGACGTGACCGAGACGCTTCTGCTGGTGCTCGTCGTCGTGACCGCACTGGCCTTCGACTTCACGAACGGCTTCCACGACACGGGCAACGCGATGGCCACCTCCATCGCCACGCGCGCCCTCAAGCCCAAGACCGCCGTCGCCCTGTCCGCCGTCCTCAACATGATCGGCGCCTTCCTGTCGCTCGCGGTCGCCGCGACGATCGCGAAGGGCCTCGTCGACGCCCAGGTGATCACCCTCGAGGTGGTGCTCGCGGGCCTCGTCGGCGGCATCTCCTGGAACCTGCTGACGTGGTTGCTCGGCCTGCCGTCGAGCTCGTCGCACGCCCTCGTCGGCGGCGTGGTGGGCTCCGTGCTCGCCGCCGTCGGCACGTCGGGCGTCCTGTGGACGGGCGTCGCCGCGAAGGTGCTGATCCCCGCGCTGCTCGCCCCGCTGGTCGCGATCGGCGTGGCCGCCGTCGGCACGTGGCTCGTCGCGCGCCAGACGCGCGGCGTCCCCGAGAGCACGAGCACCCGGGCGTTCCGCTGGGGCCAGGTGGGCTCCGCGTCGCTCGTCTCGCTCGCGCACGGCACCAACGACGCCCAGAAGTCGATGGGCATCATCCTCCTCGCCCTCATCGCGGGCGGTGCCGTCCCGGCGGACTCGGGCGTGCCGTTCTGGGTCATCGTCTCGTGCGCCGGGTTCATGGCGCTGGGCACGTACCTCGGCGGCTGGCGCATCATCCGCACGCTCGGCAAGGGCCTCGTCGAGATCGACACCCGTCAGGGCATGGCCGCCGAGACGTCCTCCGCCGCCGTCATCCTGCTGTCCGGGTTCTTCGGCTTCTCGCTGTCGACGACGCACGTCGCCACCGGCTCGATCCTCGGCTCGGGCGTCGGCATGCCGGGCGCGAAGGTGCGCTGGGGCGTCGCCGGCCGCATGCTCGCCGCGTGGGGCCTGACCCTGCCGGCGGCCGGCCTCGTCGGCGCGCTGTGCTTCTGGATCCAGGCGGGCATCGGCGGTGCGCTCGGCACCGCCGCCGTGTTCGGCATCCTCATCGCGACGTCCGTCGCGATCTGGGTCGCCTCGCGCCGCAAGCCCGTCGACCACCGCAACGTCAACGACGACTGGGAGGACGGCGCCGCGTCGTCCGACGCCGACGCCGAGCCCGCGCTCGCCGACGCGGCCGTCACCCCCGCCGTCGCCGCCACCGCCTCGTCCGAGGAGGGCGCGGTCACCGCCGCACCGTCCACCGAGCCGCAGCGCGCCCGCCAGCGCGCCGGCGTCTGAGAGGAGCCTCGTGTCCTTCATCGAGATCGACTCCCTGCTCAAGGTCGTCGTCGCCGGTCTGATCGTCGGCGCCGGTCTGCCGGCGCTGTTCGCGCTGGGCGTCCGTCTCGCGGCCGGGCGCACCACGCCCGCCGCGGTCGACGTCGACGGCGCGCAGCTCACACCCTCGGGAGACGTCGTGACGGTCGAGCGCCCCTCGATCGCGCGACTCATCGCGGGCGGGATCTGCTTCCTCGTCGTCGTGCTCGCCGTCGCGGGCGGCATCGTCTTCCTCGCGAGCGGAGGCCACTGACCTCCCGCGTCCGGCCGCTCCGCCCGGTGCCCGCGAGGTAGAGGGTTCCCGCAGAGAGAGGGGGAGATTCCCCTCTACCTCGGCGGGAACCCTCTATCTCGTGCAGCGCCCGGTCAGCCCAGGCGCTCCTTGGCCGCGAGGACCCGCAGGACCGCGGCGTCGACCTTCGCCGCGAACGCGTCGTCCTGGGAGGCGCGCTCGACGAGCGCGGCGGCCATCTCCGCCACGACCGTCGGGTCGGCGGAGGCGAGCACCATGTCGCCGCCCGCCTCGATCGTCAGCACGGCACGGTCGGCGGGGGACCAGGGCTGCACCTGTGCGGCGGCCGAGACGTCGTCGGTGATGACGACGCCGTCGAACCCGAGGTCCCCGCGCAGCATGCCGTCCACGACCACGGGCGAGAGCGCGGCCGGCAGGTCGGGGTCGATCTGGGTGTAGACGGCCGACGACGTCATGACGAACGCCGCGCCGGCCTCGATGCCGGACGCGAAGACCTGCACGGACGCGTCGTCGCGCGTCGTCACGGAGTCGGTCACCCCGGCGGTCGTGTCGGTGTTCGCGGTGACGCGACCGAGGCCGGGGAAGTGCTTGATCGTCACGTCGACCCCGGCGGCCTCCATGCCGGCGCTGAACGCGTTCGCGTGCGACGTCACGACGTCGGGCGTGAAGCCGTAGCTGCGCTCGAAGTACCCGACCGGCGGGTTCTGCGCGGCGGACTCCTCGGGCACCAGGTCCATCACGGGCGCGAGGTTGAGGTTCACCCCCGCGGCGGCGAGCTCGGAGCCCCACGTGGTCGCGTCGCGCTGCAGCGTCCCGGGGTCGAGCCGCGACTGGTCGAGCGCGGTCGGGATGTCGGAGAACCCCGGACCGCGCAGCACCTGGACGTACCCGCCCTCCTGGTCCGTCGCGACGAACAGCGGGGTGCCCTGCGTCGTCTCGGGGGAGACGAGGGACGTGAAGCCGGCGACGAGGTCCGCCGTCGGGCCGGTACCCGCCTGCGAGCGGCCCGCCAGGAACACGTTGCCGACGTGCCGCTGAGCCACGGCGTCGTAGCTCGCCTGCTGCGGCGAGCGCACGTCCACGCCGACCATGAGGAGCTGGCCGACCTTCTGCTCCAGCGTCCACCCGGCGAGCGGGTCGGGCGGCGGCGTGGACGGCGTCGGGGACGGGGCGGGCGACGCCGGCACGTCAGGGCTGGTGGCGGTCGGCGTGGGCGCAGGCTGCTGCGGGCCTACGGGCCGCAGCACGTACCAGGCGACGGCGGCGAGCGCGGCGAGCGTCGTGACGACGGCGACGACGACCCACGTCGTCCGCGCTCGGCTGCCCACGGGACCACCTCCGACGCACACCGTAGCCGGTCGCGGTGACGCCCCGACGTCGTCGGCGGGGCGTCACCGCGGCCCGAGCGCGGCGGTCAGTCGTGCCCGGCGAGCGTCGCGAGCGCCTTGCACCACAGGTCGTGGGCGCGCTCCGCGCGGTCGGCCGTCTCGATGTTCTCCTCGAGCACGTGCACGACGGTGCCGGACTCGTCGGGCTCGAGCGTGATCGAGATGTCGTGGTAGTTCTCGGGCTCGTCCGGCAGGTCCATCGTCGGGGAGAAGTGCGTGAACCGCAGGAGGCGCGGACGCTCCACCTCGACGACCTTGCCCCAGTCCGCGAACTCGCGGCCCATGTAGTGGCCCTCGAACGTCACGGGGCTGCCCGGCCGGTAGTCGGTCTCGACGTTCATGCCGAGCATCCAGCGCGCGCCGGGGTGGACCATCTGCGACCACACGACCTCCGGCGGGCGCGCGACGTGGACGGTGCAGGTCGTGGTGTGACCGGTCATGGGTACCTCCTGGGGGGTGGGGCCTGGAGCGACCGTAGACCGTCCCGGCGCGTGCGGCACGACGGACGCCCGTGCGGCGGGGCGCCGCGCGGCTGGGTAGGTTCGCCCGCGTGACCCGACTCGTCCTCGTCCACGGCCGCGACAACCAGGGCCTCGACCCGGAGGAGCTGGAGCGCACGTGGCTCACGGCGCTGCGCGCCGGTCTCCACGCGGCCGGGACGCCGCGGCGGCTGTCCGACGACGACGCCTCCTTCGTCTACTACGGCGACACCCTCGCGGCGCTCGCCCGGGGCGACGTCGCCCCGCCCGTCACCGTGCACGCCGTACCGGGCGCGACCGACCTCGGCGCGACCGATCCGGGCGTGAACGGCCTCGGCGCGACCGACCTGGGCGCGCTGCCCGAGGACGAGCTCGCGTTCCTCGTGGACGTCGCGCGCGAGGTGCTGCGTGGTGCGGGCGTGGACGACGCGGGCGCCCACGACGCGCGAGCGGTCCGGCCGTCCGGGGTCGGCGTGGACCTGGGGGGCCTGGGCGGGGTGGCGAACCGGCTGCTGTCCGCGCTCGACCGGTACGTGCCCGGGCTGAGCGGCGTCGCGCTGCTGCTCCTCGTGCGCGACGTGTGGGCCTACGTGCACGACCCCGACGTGCGGCGCCCGATCGACGACGCGCTCACCGCCGCCATGCCGACCGACGAGCCGGCCGTCGTCGTCGCGCACTCGCTGGGGTCCGTCGTCGCGTACTCCGTGCTGCGCGAGCACGACCTGCGGCGGCCCGGCGGCGGGGCCGACTGGGACGTGCCCCTGCTCGTCACGCTCGGGTCGCCGCTCGCCGTCCGGGCGGTACGGGACGTCCTCGCCGCCCGCGCGCCGCTGCGCGTGCCGTCGTCGGTGCACCGGTGGGTGGCCGCGCGCGACCCGCGCGACGCCCTCGCGCTGCACGACCTCGGGCCTCGCGAGCTGCCGCTCGGGCCGGGCTCCGCGGTGATCGAGGAGCTCGTCGTCGACAACCGCGCGCCCGGGCACCACGCGGCCGCGCTGCTGCTCCCCGACGGTGTCGCGGCCGGGTACCTCGCCGTGCCCGAGGTGGCGCGCGTCGTCGGCGCGGCCCTCCCGGCCGGTGCCGCGACGTAGCGGCCGCGAGGTAGAAGCTCAGGCCGCGAGGTAGAGGCCCGGGGGTTCTATCTCGCGACCGGACGCTCTACCTCGGCGAGGGCGGCGTGGACGTCCGCCACGAACTCGTCGATGTCCGGCACCGTGGTGTCCCACGCGCACATCCACCGCACCTCGACGCGGTCCGGCGTCTCGCCCGGCGCCCAGTCGTAGAACCGGTGCCGCTCGCGCAGCCGCTGGACGACGGCGCGCGGCAGCGTCGCGAACACGGCGTTCGCCTCGGTCGGCTGCGTGAACACGACGCCCGAGCCCGCCGAGCCCTCGAGACCCGCCCGCAGCCGGGCGGCCATCGCGTTGGCGTGCCGTGCGTTGCGCAACCACAGCTCGTCGGCGTCCGCGAGCTCGTCGACGTCGGCCACCGGGGCGCCCACCGGCTCGAACAGCGCGAGGAGCTGCGCGGACACGTACCGCATCTTCGAGGCGAGCTGCATCGTCGCCTTGCGGACGAACTCCACGCCGTCCACCGCCGACGGGTCGAGCACGAGCACCGCCTCGCCGAGCGCGAGACCGTTCTTCGTCCCGCCGAACGACAGCACGTCGACGCCCGCGTCGGTGGTCAGCGCGCGCAGCGGCAGGTCGAGCGACGCGGCGGCGTTGGCGAGCCGCGACCCGTCCAGGTGCACGCGCATGCCGTGGGCGTGGGCGGCGTCGGCCACCGCCCGGACCTGCTCGGGCGTGTAGACCGTGCCGAGCTCCGTCGCCTGGGTGAGGGACACGACGAGGGGCTGCGCGCGGTGCGGGTCGCCGAGGTCGCCCGCGAACCGCTCGACCGCCGCGGGCGTCAGCCTCCCGTCCGGGGCCGGGACGGTGAGCACCTTGACGCCGCCGACCCGCTCCGGGGCGCCGTTCTCGTCCGTGTTGAGGTGCGCGTGCTCCGAGGCCACCACCGCGCCCCAGCGCGGCAGCGTCGCCATGAGCGCCACGACGTTCGCGCCCGTCCCCGTGAGCACCGGGTACGCGGCCGCGTCCGGACCGAAGCGGTCGCGCACGACGTCCTGCAGCCGCCCCGTCCACGGGTCCTCCCCGTACGAGATCTCGTGCCCGGCGCTCGCGGCCGCGAGCGCGGCGAGGACGTCGGGGTGGGCCGGTGCGTAGTTGTCCGAGGCGAACGTGGTCACGTGCTCAGGGTAGGGCGCCCTCCCGCCCGACCGCCCCGCCCGCCGCGGGCGAGATCCCGGGCACCGGGCTAGCGTCGGCAGGGACGACGCCGACGACGGCGTCGGGAAACGGCCGGAGGTGCAGCCATGTCCACGATCCCCGACCCGGGCGCAGTGCCCGACGACCCGAACTTCTCCGGGCTCCCGCGCGACGAGCGCCAAAGGTTCGCGAACCAGGGCGAGCCGCACGACCCCGCCGGGCCGGCGGAGCCCACCGGTCCGGTGGAGCCGACGCGGCCGGGGGAGCCGGGGGTCGAGCCTCCGGCGTCGCCCGGCCCGCCGCCCGACCCGGCGCGGTCGCCGGACGAGCCCCGCCGGCACGACCCGCTCGACCCCGACCAGCCGCCGTCGCCCGGCCCGCCCGTCGGGCCGGACGAGCCGACGCCTGGGCGCTGAGGCTCACAGCAGCCGGCGCGAGCCCGGGTGCGTGATGCGCAGCCAGCGGTAGCCGTACCCGTCGAGCCGGACCTCGGCCGCGCCGTCGGGCGAGCACTCGACGTCGTCCGCGTCGAGCAGGTCGACGAGCCGCGCGTCCTGCGGCACCTCGCCCAGCTCGAGCGGCACGACCGCCGGGTCCGGTGACAGGTTGTGCAGCGTCACCATCGAGGCGTCCTGCCACGTGGTCCGCAGCGCGAGGACCGCCGGGTTCGGCTGGTCGAGCACCTGCGGCTCGCCCCAGCCGAGCTCGGGGCACTCGCGGTAGCGGTGGGCGAGCAGACGCACGAACATCAGGAGCGAGTCGGGGTCGCGCCGCTGGTCGGCGACGTTCACGTGCTGGGGCGCGTAGCCGTCGTCGGGCAGCGGCGCGGCCAGCCGGCGGGCGTTCGCGCGCGAGAACCCGCCGTGACGGTCCGACGTCCACTGCATGGGCGTGCGCACGGCGAGCCGCCCCGGCACGTCGAGGTTCTCGCCCATGCCGATCTCCTCGCCGTAGAACAGCACGGGCGTGCCCGGCAGGCTGAACAGCAGGGCGTAGACCATGCGCACCCGGCGCGGCTCGCCGCCCAGCATCGGGGGCAGCCGACGGCGCAGCCCGCGCCCGTAGAGCTGCATCTCCTCCTCGGGTCCGAACGCCGCGAACACCTCCTGGCGCTCCTCGTCCGTGAGCTTGTCGAGCGTCAGCTCGTCGTGGTTGCGCACGAACGTCGCCCACTGCGTGTCGTGCGGGATGGGCGGGCGCGACCGCAGGGACGCGGCGAGCGGGCCGGCGTCGTGCCGGGCGAGCGACAGGTACATCGCCTGCATCGCGTTGAAGTCGAACTGCATGGTGAGCTCGGAGTTCGTCGTGCCGCCCGGGTCGCCGTCCGTCGGCTGCCCGTCACCGAAGTAGCGCGCCTGGTCGACGTAGGGCAGGTTCACCTCGCCCATGAGGATCGCGTCGCCCGAGCGGCGGCCGACGAACGCGCGCAGCACGCGCAGGAGGTCGTGCGGGTCGTCGATCTCGTCGTCCGGGTTCGCGGCGGCGTCGGTGAGCGCGTACGGCACGGCGTCGACGCGGAAGCCGGAGACGCCCAGCTCGAGCCAGAAGCCGATCGTCTTCGCGATCGCGTCGCGCACCTGCGGGTTGGCCGTGTTGAGGTCGGGCTGGTGCCGGTAGAACCGGTGCCGGTACCACTGGTCGGTGCGCTCGTCGAGCGTCCAGATGCCGTCCTCCTGGTCGGGGAACACCACCTGGTCCTTCGTGGGCGGCGGCTCGTCGGTGCGCCACACGTAGAAGTCGCGGAACGTGTCGTCGACGGAGCGGCGCGCGCTGCGGAACCACGGGTGCCGGTCCGAGGTGTGGTTGACGACCAGGTCGACGATCACGCGGATGCCCCGGTCGCGGGCCGTGCGGACCAGCTCGACGACGTCGCCCAGGTCGCCCAGGCGCTCGTCCACCCCGAGGAAGTCGGTGATGTCGTAGCCGTCGTCGCGGTCCGCCGTCGAGTAGAACGGCATGAGCCACAGGCACGTGACGCCGAGGTCGGCGAGGTGGTCGATGCGTTGCAGCAGGCCCGGGAAGTCCCCGATGCCGTCGTCGTTCCAGTCCATGAACGTCTCCACGTCCAGGCAGTAGACGACGGCGTTCTTCCACCACAGGTCGCCGGTGTCGCGGATCCTCACGCCGCACCTCCGTCGGTCGTGGCGGCACCCGTGCCGCCGGTCGCGGCGCCCGCGGCCTCGCGCAGGCGCGGCAGGAGCGCCTCGCCGGCCGCGTCGAGGAACGCGTCCTGCTGCTGCCCGACGTGGTGCAGGTACACCTCGTCGAACCCGCACGCGACCATCTCCGCGACCCGGTCGGCGAACCGCTGCGCGTCGTGCTCGACGAGCACCGTGCCCCGCACCTCCTCGGGCCGCACGAGCGCCGCGACGGCGTCGTACTGCTCGGGGGTCTCCAGGTGCCAGTTCACGCTCGGCGGCAGGAGGTTCGAGCGCCACTGGTCGTCGGCGACGGCGAACGCGGCCTCGTCGTCCGCGCCCCACGCGACGTGCACCTGGAGGGCGAGCGCCCCGCGACCGCCCGCGTCGCGGTACTCGCCGACGACGCGGCGCAGCGTCTCGACCGGCTGGTTCACCGTGACCAGGCCGTCCGCCCAGGCGGCGTGGCGGCGGGCCGTCGCCGGGGTGACGGCAGGCCCGACGAGGCGCGGCGCGACGTCGGGCAGCGACCAGACGCGCGCCCGGTCCACCGTGACGTGCCCGCGGTGCGTGACCTCCTCGCCCGCGAGCAGCGCGCGGATGACGTCGACGCACTCGCGCAGCCGGTCGTCGCGCTCGGCCTTCGTCGGCCAGCGGTCGCCCGTCACGTGCTCGTTCATCGCCTCGCCCGAGCCGAGCGCGGCCCAGAACCGGCCCGGGAACATCGCGCCGAGGGTCGCGATCGCCTGCGCGACGATCACCGGGTGGTAGCGCTGGCCCGGCGCGGTCACGACGCCGAACGGCAGCGTCGTCGTCGCGAGCGCGGCCCCGAGCCACGACCACGCGAAGCCCGACTCGCCCTGGCGCTCGCTCCAGGGCGCGAGGTGGTCGGAGCACATCGCGGCGTCCAAGCCGACCTCCTCCGCACGACGTGCCGCGTCGAGGAGGGGACCGGGCGGGATCTGCTCGTGGGAGGCGTGGAAGCCGACGGTGACCATGGCGCCCAGTGAACCGAGCAACGCGCCGCTCCGCGCGTCGAAGGGCAGGACCGGTGCCGACGGCCTGGTCGTCCGGCGACGTCGCCGCCCGTCGTCCGCCCCTCGTCCGCCCCCACGGCCGCGCCGCGCCTACGCTGGGCCGATGCGCCTCCTGACGTGGACGTTCGCCGCCTACCTCGCCGCCGTCCTCGTCGTGACCCTGTGGCCCTCGCCGCAGTCGACCGCCGCGCCCGGCTGGGCCACCGCGACCCTCGACGTGCTGCGCGGGCTGGGCATCCCCATGACGCTGCCCGTCCTCGAGGCGTCCGCGAACGTCGTGATGTTCCTGCCCTTCGGGGCGCTCGGGCTGCTGCTCGCGCGCGAGGGCGCCCGCCGCCGTCGCGGCACGGTGCCCGGCGCGTGGGCCACCGTCGGCGTGGTGACGCTCGCCGGGGCGGCGCTGTCGGCGGCGATCGAGCTCACGCAGAACGTGCTGCCGGGCCGCGTCCCGACCGTGCAGGACGTCGTCCTCAACACCGGGGGCGCGCTGCTCGGTGCGCTCGCGGTGGTGGCCGTCGTCGGCGTCGTCGGCTCCCGGCGCGGCCCGCGCGTCACGGGCTGACCGGTCTCCGGACGTGCCGAACCCCGGGTTACCGGTCTCCGGATGTGCCGAACCCCGGGTTACCGGGGGCCGGACGTGCCGAACCCCGGGTTACCGGGGGCCGGATGCGCCGAACCCCGGGTTACCGGGGGCCGGATGTGCCGAACCCCGGGTTGCGCGCCGTCCGGGCGGTGGATCGGCGCGCAACCCGGGGTTCGTCGGACCACCTCAGCGGGACAGGGTGGTGTCCCCGCAGAGGTGGACGGGCATGCCGAGACCGGCGAAGAACGCGGCCTTGGCGGTGAGTGCACGGTCGGCGGTCGCGGCGTCGGGCGCGTAGGCGACGTTGAGGTGGTTCGCCTTGTGCCGGGCCATGAACTGGTCGCGGCTCACGCCGTGCAGCACCGCGTGCATGATCGGCCACTCCGGGTTCGTCGCCTCCTTGCGGCGACGCGTCTCCTCCTCGGGCAGCGCCACGACGCTCGCGCGGCCGAGGTCGACCTGGAGGATCCCGTCGGCGATGTAGACGCGCGACCACACGATCTCGCCCGGCTTCGACACGCCGTTGATCGTCGACCCGCCCGCGGGGAAGAACACGGGGTCCTGGCGCCAGCCCTCGGCGCCCGCGTAGCCGCCCTCGAGGTGCGACGGCGGCACGGAGCCGGAGATCTCGAAGACCCACACGAACTGCCCGTCGCACTCCTCGCCCCAGCGCACGTCGTGCAGCGTCGTCGCGGGGTCGAGGCCCATCGCCGTCCACACCCGGTTGGTGACGAGCGCGTCGACCGCGACCCCCTCGTCGGCCTCGTTGAAGTGCGGGAACGCCTCGCCCTCCCACAGCACGCGGGCGCCGTCGCGCGAGCGCACCGGCGGGCGCTGCACGTTGTTGAGCAGACCCTCCGCGAGGTCGGAGGCGGGGGACAGGTCCTTGAGGCCCTGCTGGTACTGGATGCCGACGGCGTCCAGGCCGAAGTCGTCGGCGATGCGCAGCGCCGCGACGTACATCTTGTGCTGCCACCGCAGCTGCGCCGGCGTGAGCTCGGTCGCCTCGTCGGTGCCGAGGCGGAACGTCATGCCCGCGTCCTCGAGCCAGCGCTGGACCTCGTCGGCCTCGTCGTCGGAGACACGCTGCATCTCGGCCCACAGCGCGGACTGCGACAGGCGCTCCTTGTAGATGCCGATGCCGTTGAGCAGCTCGTCGTCGAAGATCGCGTTGTACATCCCCATGCAGCCCTCGTCGAAGACGCCGATGATCGCCTTCTCGCGCAGCAGCTGGGCGGCGAGCGCGTCCCCGAGCTCCTTCTCGGGCGTCGGAGGCAGCTCGGGCAGGGCGTGGACGTGCGCGTCGTCGTGCTCGATGCGGCCGGTCGTCACCCAGGACCGGACCGCGTCCTGGAACCAGACGTCGGTCCCGTCCACGGTCCACACGGTCGAGTAGTCCTTGCCCATCTTCGTCAGGCCGGCGTTGAGGCCGAGCAGCCCGACGAGGCCGGGCCAGTCGCCCGCGAAGTTCGCGGCCGTGAGGATCGGGCCGCGGTGCGTGCGCAGGCCCGCGAGCACGTGGTGGCTGTACTGCCACACGGCCTCGGCGACGACGAGCGGCGCGTCCGGGGGGATCGTCGCGAACACGTCGAGGCCCATGCGCTGGGAGCTGATGAAGCCGTGCCCGGTCTCGGGGTCGACCTCGTTCGCGCGCACGACCTTCCGACCGTTCGCGGCGAACGCGTCGGCGAGCACGCGCTCGAGCTCGACCTGGGTCGGCCAGCCGGCGACGTTGGCGGACTCGCGCAGGTCGCCCGACGCGACGAGGTAGACGGTGTTCTCGGGCGCGGGGGCCGGCTCGGCGAGCGCGGGGACCGCGTAGGCGGGTGCCTCGGTCATGCGGGTGCTCCTTCGGTGCGGTGGGTCAGAGCCTGTCGCGAGACTGGCAGTAATCGATTACAGAAGCAAGTCGCCGGACGCGGGAGCCGGTCGGTCGGAGCCGGTGACGCGGTGCGGACGGCCCGTGTCAGGGGAGCGCCGCGGCGCGGGACCCGTCGCTCGGTGTGCCGTCCAGGACGACGTGGCGCGCCGGCTCGTCGAGCCCGTCGAGGCGTTCGAGCAGCATGCTCGCGGCCGTCACGCCGAGGCCGCGCGGGTTGAGGGGCAGCAGCGCCACCTGGTCGGTGCGCGACGTCGCGAACGGGAGGTCGCCGACGATCCCGACGCCGGTCGCGCCCTCCCCCCGCCCGTCGGCGGGGCGGTCGCCGCCCGAGACGGCGACGGGGACGCGGCGGTCCGCGAGCGCACGGAGCGCGCCCACGCCGACGAGGTTGTTGGTGGCGAGGACGGCGTCCGGCGGGTCGGTCCGGTCGAGGAGCCGGCTGGTCGCGGCGTAGCCCCCGTCGACGCGGAAGTTCGCGTGGACGAGGAGCTCGTCGGGTGCGTCGAGGCCCTCCTCGGCGAGCGCGGCGCGCCACCCGTCGGCGCGCTGCACCGCCGTGCTCGTCGCGTCGGGTCCGGTCACGCACGCGATGTGCCGGAAGCCGCGGTCGAGGAGCGAGCGCGTCGCCCGGTGGCCCAGGGCGGTGTTGTCGAAGGTGACCTGGTCGACGTCCTCGGCGACGGCGCGGTCGAGCGCGACGACCGCGCGGCCGCGGGCGAGGAGGTTCGCGAGCGGCGGGTCGCCCGGGGCGGCGGCGATGAGGACGCCGGCCATGTTCTCGTGCTCGGCGACGCCGAGGTAGCGCGCCTCCTTCGCCGGGTCGTCGTCGGTGTTGCACAGCACCACGGAGTAGCCGGCTTCCTGCGCGACGTCCTCGACGCCGCGCGCGACGGCGGTGAAGAAGGGGTTCTCGACGTCGGGCAGGACGAGCGCGACGACGTCGCTCGACCGGCGGCGCAGCGAGCGGGCCGTGCGGTCCGGCACGTAGTCGAGCGCCGCGACCGCGGCGTGCACGGCGGCCGCGAGCTCGGGACGCACCGTCTTGCCGTTGAGCACGCGCGAGACGGTCGCCGTCGAGACGCCGGCCTGCCGGGCGACGTCGACGATCCGGGTCACGGGACCTCCTGGGGTCGGGGTGGCGCCCAGTCTGCTGCACGCGGCGAGGGTGGCGCACCGGATGTGACCTGGGGTGTTGCGCGGCGCGCCTGCATGGGCCTATGTTGACGGTCAACCGTTAGCAGTAATCGATTACACCATGGACGAGGAGGTCCACGTGAGCATCACCGACGGTCAGTGGGGGCGCGCAGCCCTCGGGGTCAGACCGGCTCCCGCCCTCGGGCAGCACGTCGTCGACCACCTGCGCCGTCTCATCATCACCGGCGAGCTCCGCCCGGGCACCCACCTCGTGGAGGCCCAGCTCTCCCGGACCTTCGACGTCAGCCGCGGCCCCGTGCGCGACGCCCTGCGCCAGCTCGAGACCGAAGGGCTCGTCGAGTCCCGCCGTCGCGGGGTGTTCGTCATCGGTCTCGCGCTCGACGACATCGAGGAGCTGTACGTCCTGCGGCGCCTGCTCGAGCTCGAGGCCGTGCGGCAGTGCATGTCCGGCACCGACGTCGACCACGCCGCGGCCGACGCCGCGCTGGACCGGATGGCCGCCGCCGCGAGGGCGCAGGACCCCGCCGCCTTCGCGACCGCCGACCTCGACTTCCACTCCGCCTTCTACGCGGCGTCCGGCCACCGGCGCCTCGAGGCGATCTGGCAGCAGTACCGCCCGACGTTCGCCGGGATGCTCACGGTGACGAACGCGGAGGACCACGACCTCGCGCCCACGCTGGAGGACCACGTCGAGCTGTTGCGCGTGATCCGCGCCGGCGACCAGCCGCAGGCCGTGGCGCTCCTCGAGGCCCACCTCGACGGTTCCCACCGCCGCATGCTCACCGCGTACTCGCGGTTCGTGGCCACCGCCCACGGCGACACCCCCGCCTGACCCTCCCGCCGACGCCCAGAGACGGGCGCCGCCCCACCCAGCACGACCCGCACCCCCCGCACCACCCGAGTACCGACAAGGGAGTTGTTACGACCATGACCCGACGCACCACCCGCTCGCTCGCCCTCGGTGCCGCTCTCGCGGCGTCCGGCCTCGCGCTCGCCGCCTGCTCCGACGGCGGCACCTCCTCCGGCGGGGGCGGCGAGGAGTTCCCCACCGACGACGTGACCCTCATCGTCCAGGCCGCCGCCGGCGGTGGCTCCGACCTCACCTCGCGCGCTCTCGCGACGGAGCTCGAGCCGATCCTGGGCCAGTCGGTCGTCGTCGAGAACCGGCCCGGAGCGGCCGGGTCCACGGCCATGCAGTACGTCGCGCAGCAGGAGCCGGACGGCTACACGATCGGGTTCTCGCCGGTCGAGATCGCGATGCTGGGCCACGCGGGCTACGACGTCGACCCGGCCGACTACGACTTCCTCGGCCAGATCATGCTCGCCCCGGGCGTGCTCGTCGTCCCGGCCGACAGCCCGTACGACACGCTCGAGGACTTCGTCGACGCGGCGCAGTCCACGCCGATGGCCGTGGCCAACTCGGGCGCCGGGTCCATCTGGGAGGCCGCCGCGCTGGGCCTGGCCGCCGAGACGGGCGCCCAGATCAACCCCGTGCCGTTCGACGGCGGGGCGCCGGCACTGGCCGCCGCGATCGGTGGCCAGGTCGACGCGGCCGTCGCGGGCGCCGGCGAGGTCTCCGCCGCGGTCGACGAGGGCCAGGTCAAGGCGCTCGCCGTCTTCCACGACGAGACCTACCCCGACCTGCCCGACGTCCCGACCGCCGCGGACGCCGGCTACGACCTCGAGTTCGGCGGCTGGGGCGGCATCTACGCGCCCGCCGGCCTGCCCGACGACGTGCGCTCCACGCTGGAGTCGGCGATCGAGGAGGCCGCGACCTCCGACGGCTTCGTCGACACCGTGACGAAGTCCGGCAACCTGCCCGTCTACAAGACCGCGGACGAGTTCACCGACTTCGTCAACAGCGAGTACGACCGGTTCGGGACGCTGCTCGGGGACGACTGATGAAGATCGCTCGCAGCACCCGTAGCACCCGTGGCGCCGCTGCCCCGTCCTCCGTGGACGGGGCGGCGGCCCCGGCCGCGGGCACCGCACACCCCGCCGACGTCCAGCCCGCCGGCGCCTCGCCCACCGACGCAATGCTGGTCGACGCCGCGACCCGGGACGACGACACCGTCCCGGCGGCCGAGCCGTCGCGTCGCCTGGAGATCGGGTCGGCGCTCGTCGCTCTCGTCGTCCTCGGGGGCCTCGCGTTCCTCGCACGGCGCATCGAGGTCCGGGTCGAGACCGGCGGCATCGACCCGCGCTGGTGGCCCGAGCTGCTCGGCACGGTCGGCGCCGTGCTCGCGGCCGCGCTGCTCGTCGTCGCCGTCGTGCGACCGCCCGACCGCGGCGACCTGGAGGCGACCACCCGTACCGGTCTCGTCCGGCTCGTGGCGACGGTCGCGCTCGCGGCCGGCTACCTCGTGCTGTGGCCGCTCGTCGGGTTCCTCGTCGCGACGCCCGTGTTCCTGCTGGCCGCCGTCGCGCTGTTCGGCGCGCGCGGCTGGCGCACCCTCGTCCTGTTCCCGCTCCTGACGACCGCGGGCATCTACCTGCTCTTCCACACACTTCTCGAGGTGCCGCTGTGAACGTCCTCCTCGACGGGCTGTCCCCGCTGCTCGACCTGACGGTCCTCGTCTGCCTGCTCGCCGGGCTCCTCGTCGGCACGCTCGTCGGCGCCTTCCCCGGTGTCACCGGGTCGATGGCGGTCGCGCTCGCGGCCGGCTTCACGCTCACGCTCGAGCCGGTGCAGGGCCTCGCGGTCCTGCTCACCATCTACGTCGGCGCCAACTACGGCGACCGCATCCCGTCGATCCTCGTCAACACGCCCGGCACCCCGGCGGCGATCGCGACGACCCTCGACGGCTACCCGATGGCGAAGCAGGGCAAGGCCGGGCTCGCGCTCGTCTCGTCCTCGCTCGTGACGACCGGCGGCATCCTCGTGTCGATGGCGGTCTTCCTCGTCGCGGCCCGCCCGATCGCACAGCTCGCGCTGGAGTTCGGCCCCGCCGAGATGTTCGCGCTGGTCGTCTTCGGCCTGACGGTGATGATCTCGATCTCGTCGCGCTCGATCCTCAAGGGCGTCATCGCCGGCATCGTCGGCCTGGCGATCGCGACGATCGGCCGCGACCCGATCACGGGCGACGAGCGCTTCGTGTACGGCGTGAACGACCTCAACTCGGGCCTGCCGTTCATCGCCGTCATCATCGGCCTGTTCGGCATCGCGGAGCTCTTCGACCAGCTCCTGACGCACCGCGCGCACGCCGTGAAGCCCATCTCGTCGCTCGGCCGCTGGTGGCCGACGCGGGGCGAGCTCAAGCAGATGCGCAAGCCGTTCGCGCTGGGCTCGGTCATCGGCACGGTCGTCGGGATCGTCCCCGCTGCGGGCGGCGACATCGCCGGCCTCATCGGCTGGGACCGCGCGAAGCGGCTGTCGAAGGAGCCGGAGAAGTTCGGCAAGGGCTCCGTCGAGGGCCTCACCGCGGCGGACACCTCGTCGAGCGCGACGCTCGGCGGGTCGCTCACCACGACGATGGCGCTCGGCATCCCGGGCGACTCCGTCATGGCCGTCATGGTCGGCTCGATGGTCATCTGGGGACTGCAGCCGGGTCCGTCCCTCTTCAGCAACAACCCGGACCTCGTCGTGACCATCGCGACGATCATGATCGTCGCGACCGTGCTCTCGCTGGGCATCAGCCTCGTGCGCATGCGCGGCATGGTGAAGCTGCTCGACCTGCCGAACCACTACCTGTGGGCGGGCATCCTCGTGTTCTGCATCGTCGGCACGTACACGACGACGAACAACATGTACACGGTGTGGGTCATGCTCGTCTCCGGCGTCATCGGCGTGATCATGAAGCGCACCGGGTTCCCCGCGGGACCGGTCGTGCTCGGGCTGCTCCTCGGCCCGCTCGCCGAGGCGAACCTGCGCCGCGCCCTGCTCATCGACGGCCCGTCCGTGCTCGTCACGCAGCCCATCTCGGCCGTCCTCCTCGTGCTCGCGCTCATCGGCCTCGCCACGCCGATCGTCGCCCGGGCGCGCACCGCGCGCCGCCGCCGCACCGAGCAGGACGCGGACCGCGAGAAGGCGACGAGCGGGAGCGGGCGGTGACGGCGACCTCGGCCCGGCCACCCGCCGCGGTCGACCGCCGCGTGCGCCGACGCTGGGTGCACGTCGACGGGCCGGAGCGGTTCCAGGCGCACGCGTCCTCGGTGCTCGTCGTGGACGGCGAGATCCTCGTCGCCTGGTTCGCCGGCACGCACGAGGGTGCGACGGACACGCGCGTGCGCCTCGCCCGCCGAGCACCGGGCGAGGCGTGGAGCGAGCCGCAGGTGGTGCTGCCGGCCGACGTCCCGCACTGGAACCCCGTGCTCGCGCACGGCCCCGACGGCGCCGTCTGGCTCTTCGCCAAGCGGGGCCCGCGGATCTCCGCCTGGTCCACGTGGGTGGCGCGGTCGACGGACGGCGGGCGCACGTGGTCGGACGCCACGGAGCTCGTCCCCGGCGACGCGGGCGGCCGCGGCCCCGTGAAGAACGCCCCGCTGCTGCTGCCCGACGGCGCGTGGCTCGCCCCGGGGTCGACGGAGCGCTGGGGCGACGCGCCCGAGTGGGCGCCGTTCGTCGACCGCTCGACCGACGCGGGCCGCACGTGGGAGAAGGTCCCGATCCCGCTCGACCGCTCGCGGCTGCGGGGCGCCGGCGCGATCCAGCCCGCGCTCTGGGCCGGTGCCGACGGCAGCCTGCACGTCCTGCTGCGCAGCACGGAGGGGCACGCGCTGCGCGCGTCCTCGTCCGACGGTGGCCGGACGTGGTCGACGGCCGAGCCGGCGGACCTGCCCAACAACAACTCGGGGCTGACCGTCGTCGCGCTGCCCGGCGGCCGCGCCGCGTGCGTCCACAACCCCGTGTCGGGGGACTGGGCGCCGCGCTGCCCGCTCGTCGTCTCGGTCTCCGACGACGACGGCCGCACGTGGCGGTACGCCGCGACGGTCGAGGACGGCCGCACCCCCGTCGACGACGACCCGTTCCTCGTCCCGGCCCTGCCACCGCAGGACGTCGCCGCCTTCGCCCCCGCCGACGAGGGCGTCGCGACCGCCGGGGTGGGGGAGTACTCGTACCCCGCCGCGGTGCTCCACGACGACGCCCTGCTCGTCACCTACACCTGGCAGCGCCGGGGCGTCGTCGAGGCGCACGTCCCGCTCGACCTGCTCCGCGCCGTCTGACCTCCTCGCGCCGCGGCCCCTGCGGCGCCCCGCCCCGCCACCCGACCACCGAGCACCACGTCCCGCGCCCACCGCCGGGACCCTCCGGAAGGACATCATGACCGCACGCATCATCAGCGCCGTCCCCGTCCCGTTCACCGCCGACGGCGAGCTGGACCTGGGCACGTACGAGAAGGCGCTCGCCACGATCGCCCCGCACGTCGGCGGCGCGCTCGTCGCCGGCACGACGGGCGAGTTCCCCGCGCTCGAGGACGACGAGCGGCTCGAGCTCTTCCGCCGGGCCGCGGACGTGCTCGGCGCCGAGCGCGTCGTCGCGCACCTCGGCCACGGCAGCACGCGGCAGGTCCTGCGCCTCGCCGCCGCGACCGCCGACCTCGGGATCACGCGCTTCGCGCTGCTCACCCCGTACTACCTGCCCACCGACGACGACGGGACCGTGGAGTTCTTCCGCTCGCTCACGCAGGCGCACCCGCAGGCCGAGGTCTACGCGTACCTCTTCCCGGAGCGGACCGGGTCCGAGGTGTCGCCCGAGACGCTGCGCCGGATCATGGAGCTGCCGGGGCTCGTCGGCGTCAAGCTGTCCGGCGGCGCCGCCGCGCGCCTGCCCGAGTACGCCGCGGTGCTGGGCGACGGCCAGCAGCTCTACTCCGGCGACGACTCGACCCTGCCCACGGTGCTCGCCGCGGGCGGCACCGGGGTCGTGTCCGGTGTTTCGAGCGCGTTCCCCGAGACGTTCGCCGCGCTGGCCGCCGCGCTGGACGCCGGCGACCCGGCCGCCGAGGACCTCCAGCGCACGGTGCAGGAGATCGTGCCGCTCGTCGGCCCGACCATCCCCCGGCTCAAGGCCGCGATGGCCGCACGCGACGGCGCTGCCTGGGCGTCACGCATGTCCCTGCCCGCCGTCGACGCGGACACGCGGGCACGGATCGCCGACGCCGTCGCCGCGCACCGCTGACCGGCACGGGCCGGGACAGGCACGAGGCGGGCACGAGGCAGGATGGGCTCCGTGGAGCGGGAGGCGGACGGGATGCACGTCGGGACGGGTGACGGCCGCGTCGTCGTCGTCGGGAGCGCGAACGTCGACGTGGTCGTCGACGTCCCGCGGCACCCGCACGGCGGCGAGACGGTGCTCGGCGGCGAGCTGCGCCGGGCACCGGGCGGCAAGGGCGCCAACCAGGCGGTCGCCGCGGCGCACGCGGGTGGCGCCACGACGGCGCTCGTCGGGGCGCTCGGCGACGACGACGGCGCGCGCCTGCTCCGCGCGTCCCTCGCCCGGGCGGGTGTCGCCACCGAGGCCGTGCGCACGGTCCCGGGAGCGTCCGGGACGGCGCTCATCACCGTCTCGCCCGACGGCGAGAACGCGATCGTCGTCGCGCCCGGCGCCAACTCGCACGTCGTCGTGGACGACGCGGCGCACGACCTGCTGGCCGCCGCCGGCGTCGTCCTCGCGCAGCTCGAGATCCCCGTCGAGACCGTCGTCGCAGCGGCGGGCGCGCGCCGTGCCGGCGTGCCGTTCGTCCTCAACGCCGCGCCGTCGCGCGAGCTGCCGGACGTGCTGTGGCGCGAGATCGACGTCCTCGTCGTCAACGAGCACGAGGCGGCGGACCTCGCCGGGGCGGGGTCCGACGCCGACCCGGCAGGCCTCGCGGGCGCGCTGCTCGCGCGGGTGCCCTCGGTCGTCGTGACGCTCGGCGGCGACGGGTGCCTCGTCGCGCGTCGCGGCGCGGAGGCGGTGCGGCTCCCGGGCCGCCGCGTCGACGTGGTCGACACGACCGGCGCCGGGGACACGTTCTGCGGCGTGCTCGCCGCCGAGCTCGCCCGGGGTGCGGACCTCGTCGCCGCGGCACGCGTCGCCGGCGCCGCCGGTGCGCTCGCGGTCACGCGGCACGGCGCGCAGGACGCGGTCCCCGCGCGGGACGAGGTGCTCGCCGCGGCTCAGCCGACCTCGCCGTCGACGTAGAGCCAGCGCCCGTCGACCCGGGCGAACCGGCTCACCTCGTGCAGCCGGCCCCGTGCCGCCGGGTCGAGCCGCGAGCGGTGGTGCGCCACGAACTCGACGACGCCCGTGTCGTCGAACGCGCCACCGGCCTCCGTGCGCAGCACGTCGAGGCGTCGCCACTGCACGTCGTCGTCCAGGTCGAGCTCGTCGGGACGGGTCGACGGGTGCCACGTCGCGAGCAGGTACGCGACGTCGTCCGCGACGAAGGCGCTGTAGCGCGAACGCATGAGCGCCTCGGCCGTCGGGGCACCGGCGCCGCCGGCGCGCAGGGCGGCGTGGTGGCGACCGCAGCACGCGCCGTAGACGTCTCCGGACAGGCACGGGCACCGTGCGTCGTCGGGCAGGGCGCGGGACGACGTGGCCATGGCGACGAGCGTAGGCCGTCGTGGCCGTGCTCGTCCGCCCGACGAGGAGCATCGCGACGAGCACGCCCGAGACGGCGAGGACGACGAGCAGGACGCGCGGGAGGGGAGAGGTCAGGGACGTCGGTCTCACGGGGTGCCTGCCTGGTCGGTGGGGTCGGGGTCGGGCGTGCCCGTGGGATCCGCGAGCCCCGCGGCCTCCTTGAAGGCGGACGTGAAGGCGGCACGGGACGCGCCGTCGTCGAGCGCGAGGCGGGCGGTGACGAGACGTTCGGCCTCCGTGGGGTCCACGCCGTCCTCGGCGAGCGCGGCCAGGAGCAGGCTCTGTCCGCGGCTCGCCAGGACGACCTGCTCGGCGTGGCCATCCGCCGCCGCCTCGTCGACGGCCATCTGCACCCGGCCGTCGAGGCTCACGAGGTAGTCGCCGGTGACGGTGAGCACGGGAGCGGCGGCGGCCGCCGCTCCCTGCGTCGGGACGAGGAGCCCGAGCGCCGTCATGAGGGTCGACACCTGGGCCGCGTACCGCGCGTTCCCGTCCTCGGCGTGCTCGAGCGCTGCCCGGTGCATGCTGCCGGCGATGACCCCGGCGTCGGACACCGCGTGGCCGTGGGCGTGCAGGAAGGCGTCGACGACGGAGACCGTCTCCGCCCGCCCGCGGACGTCCGAGCCCGGTGCGAGGACGGCGGCCGCCGTCCGCTCGTGGTGCTCGAGCATCTCGCGTTGCCACCGTGCCGTCCCCGCCTCGCCGGCCATCGTGGCGGACAGCACGTCGCTGAGGCCCTGCGGTTCGAGGTACGGCAGGTGACGGCCGGCGATGCCCGGGAACGCGGCGTCGTGAGCGTCGGGCAGCGCCGTCCACGTCCCGACCGCGGGGAAGTCGTCCATGGCGTTGACGTTGCGGTCGAACGCGTCGATGTAGGGCGCGTACGCGTCGGCGAGGCGGCGCTGCGCCGTCTCCGAGAGGTCGGGGGGAAGCAGGCCTCGCGCGGCGAGCAGGCCGTCGTGCGCGAGCAGGCCGCCGGGCAGGTCGATCGTCGCCCGGGACAGGACGAGGGCAGCGGCCCGCTGGTGGTCGGGCTCCGCCTCGCCGAGGAGCACGGCCGACCGCAGCAGCGCCGTCACGCCGTCGCCACCGTCGGCCCACCCGCCGGCGGGCTGGGTGCCGAACCACAGCGCCGACCGCGCCGCTGCGAGCACCTTGTCGCCGTCGCCGTCGAGGTACCGCAACGACTCCTCCGACGACGCGGCCATCCCCTCGAGCGCGGCGGCGGTCAGGTGCGTCGTGTCCCGCTCGAACGGGATCGGGGCCAGCGGGTCGGGGTGGGCCGCGAGGTCGCGCCGCACCGCCTCGATCCGCCGGACGGCGCCCGCGTGCACGCGGGGGTGCACGTGCGCTCCGGCGAGGAGCAGCGTCGCGGTGGACGACCACCCGACCGGGATGGTCTGCGTCCCGAGGTCGTCCACGACCCGCGCTCCGAGCGCCTCCTGCTCCTCGGGCGGCAGCGTGGAGGTCCACGCGCCGAAGCTCGACCGCACCGCCGCGGCGACAGCCCCGGCGGGCGACGTACGGTCCAGCACCGACCCGTCGACACCGACCGCGCTGCCCTCCTCGCCGAGCAGCACGTACAGGTCCGCGGGCGGCGTCTCGTCGTAGAACGTCGCCCAGAACGCGGGGTCGTCGCCGGCTCTGTCGATCTGCCGGGCCAGCTCGGCCACCGCCGCGTCGCGCTCCGCGCCGTGGACGCTGCGGTCCACGACGCCGTCGACCAGACGGGCCGCGGCCAGCCCCGCGGCCGACGCCTGGAACGCCGCGAGGTCGTCGCCGGTCCCGACCCAGGCCCGCACCGCGGCGGAGTCGTGCAGCGGGACGATCCGCGCCGTGGTGCTCGCGGCGTCCTCCTGCTTCGCGTCGCGGGCGCGACGCCAGGCGTCCTCCGCGCGCCGGGCGTCGTCGCGCGCGGCCTCGGCCTGAGCCCGGGCGCGCACGGCGCGGTCCGCGGTGAACGGGTCGCCGACCCGGGTCGGGTCCCAGGCCGCCTCGACCCGGGCGGCTCGCTCCTCGGCGTCCCAGCGCTCCTGGGCGGCGAGGGCGGCCTCCCGGCCGAGGACCGCGAGCGCCGCGGCGGTCTGCCGCTCGGCGAGCCGCTCCGCGTAGTCGCGCAGCGCGTCGCCCGCCGCGCCGAGGAGGGCCGCCTGCGTGCGCGCGCGGGCGACGAGGTCGTCGACGTGCCCCAGGGCGAGGGTGACGGCCGTGCTGCGCTGACCTGTGAGGACGTCGCGCACGGGCGCGAGACCGTCGCCGGTCGTCGTCAGCGCGGCCTGCACCCGGGCGAAGGCGTCCGCCGTGGCGCGCAGCGTGGACGGGTCGCCCGTGAGCGGGCGGAACTCGGTGTCGGTCACCGGCACACCGCCCGTGCCTGGAGGGGGCCGGCGGGCGCGGCGGGCACGAGGACCGCGGCGAGGTCCTGCGTCGTCAGCGACTCCGCGCCGTCCAGGACGGCGGCCGCGCCGCGCAGCGCGACGGCGAGCGCGTCGAGGTCCGCGAGCAGGGCGCGGTGCGCGGGTGCCCACGTGCGGTGCAGCTCCGTCAGCGCGGCGGCGAGGGTCACGTCACCCGTCGCGGCGGCCGTGCCGCCCTGCGGTCCTGCCACGGCGAGCAGCGCCCCGGCGACACCTGCCGTCCGCGCTGCCGCGAGGGCGAGCGCGTCCGTGTCGACGTCGACGTGCGCCATCGCGCCCCCTGACCGGTCCACCGCGCGAGCCGTGTGCCCGCGTCGCGCCGCGACCGTAGCAACGCGGCACGAACCTCCGCAGGCGTCATCCACAGGCCCTGCCGAGCACGAGGTCGCTGCCGGTATCAGGCCGATACCGGCAGCAACCTCGTGCTCGGCGACGCGGTCGTCAGCGGTTCAGCGGGTCAGCCGCAGCTCGTCGCGGGGTACGCCGCCGTCGTGACGGTCTGGATGCCCTGGCCGTCGACGTTCTTGTACGCGGTGAGCGTGGCCTCGCCCGCGGCGAGGTCCGCGGCCTTCGCCGGGATGGTGTGCTTCACCGTCTTCCCGGCCGGGACCTTGGTGAACTTGTAGCCGCCCGCCGGGCTGGCGACGCGCACGTCGATCGCCACGGAGTCGCTGTTGGTGATCGCGACGGTGAGCTCGGCCTTCTTCGCCTTGCACGCGGGCGTCGCGGTCCCGGAGAACAGCACGGCGGTGCTGCCGGGCGTGGCGCCGACCGTCTCCGCGGTCGTCGACTGGTCGAACGACGGCGACCCGTACGTCGCGAACCAGCCGCGCGCCGTCTCGAGGTCCTCGGTGAAGGCGCGCGAGAGCAGGAGCAGCAGCCGGGCCTTGATCGCAGTGAGGTCGCCGCCCGCGATGACCCCGTTCCCCGCGCCGTACGACGACCCGGACCCGGTGCGCGTCGTCGAGACGAACCACACGCCCTCGCCGATCGCGGCGGAGCGCGCCTGGCTCATGGCCGAGGAGATGCCGCCCGCGCCGGTGCCCGCCGTGACGATGCCCTGCACGCCCGCGTCCGCGAACGCGGTGACGGCCTCGCCGCCGGCCTGCTGGTAGGACATGAGGATCTCGGTGCGCGGCAGGTCGTCGGGCGCGACGTCGTCGAGGTCGAACGGCGTGAACCAGTCCTCCGTGTCGCACGTCAGGACGCGAGCGGGGGCGCGGCCCAGCGTGATGCGGTCGCCGTCGATCCAGCCGAGCACGCCGTACTCGCGCGACTGGAAGGTGTCCGTCCGGTACGAGTTCGTCTTCGTCACCTCGCGCGCCGCCTGGATCTCGTCGTTGAGCATGAGCACGGTGCCGAAGCAGTACGTCTGCTGCGACGCGGCGACCTTGATCGCGTTGTACAGGTTCGCGGGCGCGTCGGTGCCGAACACCAGGTCCGTCTCCGGGCCGTCGCCCGCACCCCACGGACGCATCGAGCCGGACGTGACGACGGGCTTGCGCGACTGCACGGTGAGGTCCAGCCAGTAGGCGAACTCCTCCTGCGTGTCCGTGCCGGTGGTCACGACGACGGCGTCCGCCGTCTCGAGCTGCTTCTCGACCTCCTGCGTCAGCGCGTGGAACTGCGCGATCGAGTACCCCGACGAGCCGGCGTTGCCGAACTGCACCGCCGAGACGTCGGCGACGGCGTCGAGCTCGGGGCGGAGAGCGTCGAGCATGTCCTCCATGAGGTACGAGCCGGAGCGGTAGCTCGTGAAGGTCTCGCGGCCCGAGGCCTTGCCCGAGATCGTCCCGCCGGTGCCGACGACGACGACCTTCGGCCTCGCGTCGGGCTCGTTCGCCGTCGCGGTCGCGGTCGCGTACCGGGTGGAGGAGATGCCGAGCGGGTTGGTCGCCGTCGGCGCGCCCGCGGCGACGACGGGGGGCTGCGCGCCGGCGGCGCGCGCCGCGGCCGCGGTCGCGCGCGAGTCGGCGACGCCGTACGCGACGGTCGCGACGACGGCCGCGAGCGCGAGCACGACGGCGACGACGAGCGCGACGACGCGCCCGGAGAGGGTCAGGGTGAACGTTCTCACGAAGGGCCTTCCGTCGAGGGAGCCTGGCTCGCCCGACGCTAGGGGCCGGGTGTTGCCGGGCCGTTGCCCGGACGTAAGAACTGACGACCGGTCGCCCGGCGCTGTATCACCGGGGCCCCGCGGCGCATCTCTCCGGGTGGACGGGCGTCCCCCGCCTCGAGACGCGTGGGTGGACGGACGCCGGTCCACCACGGGCACGGCCCTCGGGAGGACCCATGGACGAGCGCGACGCCGCGCTGGACCGGGCGCACCAGCACGCGACGACCTGGCTGCACGCCCTCGCGACGCGGCCCGTGCCCCCGCAGGCGACGGTCGACGACGTCGTCGCCGCCCTCGGCACCGACCTCCCCGACCGCCCGACGCCGGCCGCGGACGTCGTCGACCACCTCGCCACCGCGTGCGGCCCCGGCCTCACCGCGATGCCGTCGGGCCGCTTCTACGGCATGGTCATCGGCGGCAGCCACCCGGCCGCGCTCGCCGCCGACTGGCTCACGAGCGCGTGGGACCAGAACGCCGCCCTGCGCGCCCTCACCCCCGCGCACACCGCGGTCGAGGACGTCGCGAGCGCGTGGCTGCTCGACCTCCTCGGCCTCCCCACCTCGAGCGCGGTCGGGTTCGTCACCGGCGCGACGACCGCGAACTTCACGGCGCTCGCGGCCGCGCGCACCGAGGTGCTGCGCCGCGTGGGCCGAGACGTGCGCCGCGACGGGCTGACGGGCGCGCCGCGCGTGCGCGTGCTCGTGGGCGCCGAGCGCCACGAGTCGGTCGACCTCGCGCTGTCCTACCTCGGCCTGGGCGCACCCGAGGTCGTGGCGGCGGACGACCAGGGCCGCATCTCGGCCGCGGCGCTCGCGGCCGCGCTCGACGACGCGCCGCAGCGTGCCGACGACGGCGCCGACGACGGCGCCGACGACGGCGCCGGGGGCGGCGCGGGGGACACGGTCCCCACGATCGTCGTCCTGCAGGCGGGCAACGTGCACTCGGGTGCGTTCGACCCGTTCGCCGACGTGGTCGACGTCGCGCACCGGCACGGCGCGTGGGTGCACGTGGACGGCGCGTTCGGCCTCTTCGCGGCGGCGTCGCCCGCGCTGCGCCACCTCGTCGCCGGGTACGAAGGTGCCGACTCCTGGGCGACCGACGCGCACAAGACGCTCAACGTGCCCTACGACTGCGGCCTCGCGATCGTCGCCGACCCCGTGCCGCTGCGCGCGGCGATGGGGATGCACGGGGACTACCTCATCCAGAGCGAGGCCGGCGACCCGCTCGACAAGGTGCCCGAGCTGTCGCGCCGCGGCCGGGCCTTCCCGGTGTGGGCGGTGCTGCGCGCGCTCGGCCGCTCGGGCGTCGCCGACCTCGTCGACGGCTTCGTGCGGCACGCGGCCGCGTTCGCCGACGGGCTGCGCGCGATCGACGGCGCGCGCGTGCTCAACGACGTCGTCTTCACGCAGGTGTGCGCGTCCTTCGGCGACGACGCGCGGACCCAGGACGTCGTGCGGCGACTCCTCGACGACGGCACGGCGTGGATGTCCGGCTCGCGCTGGCACGGCAGGTCCGTGCTCCGCATCTCCGTGAGCGGATGGGCCACGACGGACGACGACGTCCGCACGAGCCTCGCCGCGCTGGACCGCGCGGCGAGCGTCTGACCGTCAGGCGTGCGTGGCGGCGCCGACGACCGAGAGCAGCTGCAGCTTCTCGTAGCTCTCGCTGCCCGGCACGGCGGTGTACACGAGCAGCAGGTGCGACTGCTGCGGGTCGACGAGCGTCTGGCAGTGCAGCTCCAGCGGGCCGACCTCGGGATGGACGAAGCGCTTGGTCTCCTCGAGACGGCGGCGCTGGCCGACCTCGTGCGCGTCCCACAGGTGCCGCAGCTCCTCGCTGCGCGCGAGGGCGAGCTCGGCCAGGCGAGCCGCCCGGGATCCGGGGCCGCGCAGCGTGACGAGCTCGCGCAGGTGCGAGGCGTACACCCGGGACAGGACCGGCTGGTCCTCGGCGGGGTAGAGGTCGCGGCTCGCGGGCTCGGTGAACCACCGGTAGCCCAGGCTGCGGGACGGCCCGGTGTACCGGGTGGTGTCCCCCGTGAGGGCCACGCCGAGCGGCGTCTGCCGCAGCGTCTCGCCGAGCTCGGTGACGATCTCCGCGGGGGTGTCGACCAGGCGGTCGAGGATGCGCAGCAGGCCCGGGCTGACGTGGTCGCCGAGCGCGTCGCCGCGCGCGGGCGGGTGGTGGCCGGCGAGGCGGAAGAGGTGGTCGCGCTCGTCGAGGCTGAGGTGCAGCCCCTGGGCGATCGACGCCACCATCTGCTCCGACGGGTGGGGTCCGCGCTCCTGCTCCAGGCGCGCGTAGTAGTCCGTCGACATGTGGCACAGCGTCGCGATCTCCTCGCGGCGCAGCCCCGCGGTCCGGCGCCGGCGCCCGCGCGGGAGGCCGACGTCCTCGGGCTGCAGCGCGTGCCGGCGGCGGCGGAGGAAGTCCGCCAGTCCTGGCCTGTCGATCACCGGTCGTCTCCTTCGGCTGGGTGGTCCTCGTTTCTACCGCGCCGACGCACCCCTGAGCCACGGTCTGCCGATCCCCCCTTGCGCCGGCGCGCTCCCGCCGGGCGGCGACCGTCAGGCAGGGACCGGCAGGCCCTGGATGCGGCCGGCGTCCTGGGACGAGGGTGGCAGCACGCCACCGTCCGATCCCAGGAGGAACCCATGAGCTCTGGACCTGTCACCACCGCCCTGCCCCCCGGGCTCGCCCCTCCGGGCGGCGTGCCGTGGAGCGCCAGCGCGACCGCTCGTCAGGTGCTCGGGCTCCCGGAGCCCGAGCAGCTGTCCGAGGGGCGTGCCGCCGCACGGCGAGCGCTGGAGCGCGTCGGCGGGCCGGTCGGCCTGGCCGTCGCCGCGGCTCCCACGATCGCGTTCGTCGCCACGGACGCCGCCGCCGGGCTCGGACCCGCGTTCGTCGCGCTGGCGGTCACCGCCGTCGTGGCCAGCGGGGTGCGGCTCGCCCGCCGGGAGCCGCCCGGGGCGGCGGTCGCCGGGCTCGTGGTCGCCGCGGTCTGCGCGGCGGTCGCGGCCCTCGCCGGGGAGGCGCGCGCGTTCTTCCTGCCCACCATGGTGCTGCCCGTGGTGTTCGTCCTCGCCTACGTGGTCTCGCTGCTCGCCGGCAGGCCCCTGACGGGCTTCATGGTCAACCGGCTGGCCGGCGGGCCGCGCGACTGGCCCCGGCACGCCGCCCTGCGGCGCGTCTACACCGTCACCTCGCTCGTCGGCCTCGGCATGGCCGCGGCGAACCTCGTCGTCCGGGTGGTCTTCTACCTCGCCGACGAGCCCGCGGTGCTGGCCGCGGTCCAGGTCGGCGCGACCTCGGCGTTCGCCGTCCACTTCGCGGTGACCCTCGTCGTCGCGCGCCGGGTCGCCGGAGCGCCCGTCGCCCTCCCGGTGCCCGGCCACCGCTGATCCCGACCTCGTCGACCTCACCCACCCGAACCCGTCTCCGAAGGAGCCATCGTGCCTCGTACACCTCACCTGACCCTGCCCGACCTGTCCGGGCGGCGCGCCCTCGTCACCGGGGGGAGCGACGGGATCGGTCTCGTCGTCGCGCAGCGGCTCGCCGCCGCCGGCGCCGAGGTCGTCCTCCCCGTCCGCAACCGGTCCAAGGGCGACGCGGCCGCCGCCCGCATCGTCGCGGCCCACCCGACGGCACGTGTCGTGCTGAAGGACCTCGACCTCGCGTCCCTGCGCTCCGTGGCCGCGCTCGGCCAGGACCTGCGGGACGAGGGCCGGCCCCTCCACCTGCTGGTCAACAACGCCGGGGTCATGACCCCGCCGGAGCGGCGGACCACGGAGGACGGGTTCGAGCTCCAGCTCGGCACCAACCACCTCGGGCACGTCGCGCTCGTCGCGCACCTGCTGCCGCTGCTGTCCGCAGGCCGGGCGCGCGTCACTTCCCAGATCAGCGTGGCGGCCCGGAGCGGGTCGATGCACTGGGACGACGTGAACTGGGAGACCCTCTACGACGCGCGGCGGGCCTACGGCCAGTCGAAGATCGCGTTCGGCCTCTTCGCGCTCGAGCTCCAGCGGCGGAGCGTGGCCGGCGGCTGGGGCGTCACGAGCAACCTGTCGCACCCCGGCGTCGCTCCGACGAGCCTCCTCGTCGCGCGGCCGGAGATGGGGCGCGACCGGGACACCCCGCAGATCGCGCTCATCCGCCGGCTGTCGCGCGCCGGGATCTTGCTCGGGACGCCGGACAGCGCCGCGCTGCCGGCGCTCTTCGCCGCCACGTCGCCGCAGGCCCGCGGCGGTCGGCTCCACGGCCCGGACGGGCCGGGGCACCTCGGGGGCGGCCCGGCCGAGCACGCCCTGTACCGGCCCCTGCGCGACCCCGCGGAGGCCGCCCGGGTCTGGCGGGTCTCCGAGGAGCTGACGGGGGTGTCGTTCGCGGCGGCCGTGGCGGCGTGAGCCCGGCAGCATCAGGGTCAGCGGCCCCAGTGCCCCCAGCGCTTGCCGAGGTCGACGCGCACGAGGTGCCCGTCCGGCGGCGCGCCCTCGCCGGGCAGGGCGTTCGTCGTCGCGAGCAGCCCGCGGCCGTCCCACTCGAGCGCGGCGGGCAGCGGCACCTCGACCACGGTCCGCGGACCGCCCCGCTTCACCTCGGAGATCCGGCCGCCGAACAGCTCGGCGACGTAGACGTCACCGCGGGGGCTGACGGCGAGGTCCGTGGCGCTGACGAAGCCCGTCGCGACCTGCCGCGTCCTCCCGCGCCACGGGTCGACCGTGTACACGGCACCGCGGGCACCCAGCCCGAGGCTCGGGTCCTCTGGGCCGCCCGGGAGCGTCGTCACGTACAGCTGGCCGAACGGGCCGACCTCGACGTCCGTCGGCACGGGCTCGAACCAGTACGTCTGGCCGACGGCGCACTCGGGCCACCCGACGGCGGCCGCGGCCTCCGGGGTGATCGTCGCCGGCTGCGCGGGCAGCACGGCGACCGTGCGGACCGTCCCGCGACGGTCCACCGAGAGGACGGTGTTCGAGCCCGCGTCGGCGACGAACGTGGTACCGAGCCACGACGTCGTCGCGTAGGCGTGGGAGTCCTCGATCCCCTGGTACAGGGCCGGGAACATCGGGTTCTCCGGGATCTGGGCGACGCACGCCGGGTCGGTGTCGCGCAGGCCGTAGGTCACGCCGGCGTCGGGGTTGTTCGCCTGCTCGAACGCGTACGTGTCCACGAGGACGGCCGGGTCACCGCTCGGTGCGCCGCGCCGGTCGAGGCGCAGGGTCTTGACCGCCGACGCGGAGATCGCCATCGTCTCCGGGTCCGCGACGGTCTCGGTGAACGTGAGCGTCCGGTGGCCGTCGTACGAGACGCCGGCGACCTCGGGCCCTCCTGACTCGTAGAGGACGGTCTGCGTTCCGCGGCGGTCGACGGCGGTCAGCAGGCCGGCGAAGTCCTGGGTGACGTAGGTGGTGCCGTGGTGGCCGACCGCGAGGCTCAGCGGCCCGACGAGGCCGGTGGTGACGTCGGTGACGGTCGGCGGGCGGGGGTCCGGTCGGCCTCCGCCGTGCGCGACGGCGGGGGTGGCGGCCAGCAGCAGCGTCGTCGCCGCGGCGGCCAGGACGGTGGGAACTCGTCTCATGGGTGCTCCAAGGTCCGGCGGTGCCCGGGCCTCGGCAGGGGTCGCCACGGGGGCGGGCGGGCCGACGAGACCAGGGCGAGAGGAAGGGTGTCGTCGGGCCGGACGACGGAGGCGCGCGTCGCGGGCGACGGTGCCGTGAGCCGGCGCGGTGCCGGCTGGACGGGCCTGGACGCTCGACGATGAGCGTCGCAGCCTCGACGAGTGTGCACCCGGGGCGACGATCGCGCCACGATCGTCGCCCCGGGCGACTGTCGGAGAAGGCCCGCTCGGGGCCGGTGCCCTCCGCGCTGGTGCGTCAGCGCCCGCCGCCGCGACCCACCCGCAGGTCGACCCACACGAGCCGGTGGTCGCTGCTCGGGAACGGGAAGGTGCCGGTCAGGCGCGAGAGCGGGTCGGCCTGCACGGGCCAGAACACCCCCGCGTCGCGCACCCGCAGGTCGCGCGACGGCAGGACGTAGTCGACGCGCAGGTTGCCCGGCGCGGTGTCGGCGAAGTCTGCGGTGTCGTAGCGCGGGTCGCCCTCGTGCGTCGCGTTCGCGCCGCCCTGCAGCGCCGCGGCCTCGACGCCGCCCTCGGACGCGGGCACCGGGTCCGTGATCCGCCGGTGGTCGAGCAGCTGGTCGATCGCGGCGTCGACGGAGTCGCCGTCGAGCGGGTCGGCGTTCTGGTCGCCGAGGATCACGAACGACTCGCTGGGGCGCAGCCCGCCGCGGCGGCCGTCGTCGTCGTAGACGTACCGCGACGCCTTCCCCGGCGTGACGTAGTCGGCCCAGAACCGGATCTCGTCGTGGTTGCGGCGGCCGTTGCGGTCCTCGGGGCCGTCGAACGTCGGCGGCGTCGGGTGGGACGCGAGCACGTGCACGGTCTCGCGGCCCACGCGCACCGGCACGTCCCAGTGCGACTTGCTCGACAGCCGCACGACCTGGAGCTCCTCGGGGGAGAACCAGTCGGCCGGCTCGGGCGTCGCCGGGTCGTCGGGGAGCAGCGCGCCCGGCATGTCCTTCCACCGGAAGTGCTGGAACGTGCGCACGTCGTCCGTCTCGATCGGGTACCGCGACAGCACGGCCATGCCGTACTGCCCCTCGAACGCGCCGAAGCCGAACGCGTCGTCGGGGCCGCCCACGGTGCCGTCGTCGTTGAGGTCGTACCCGCTCGGGATCCCGGTGTTCGACGGCGCGACGTACGCGTACCGGTACTCGATCGGCTCCGCGCCGCCCTGGGGGACCTCGAGGTAGTTGTCGCGGAACAGGTCGACGGCCCGGCCGTCGGGCACGAAGTCGAACTCGTTGAGCAGCACGACGTCCGGGCGGGTGCGCTGGAGCACCTCCGCGATCGTCGCGGCCTGCGGGTCGTCGGGCGTCGACAGGTCCGCCTCGAGCTCGCCCGCCGCGGCACGGTTCAGGCTCGCGTTGTAGGTCGCGACGCGCAGCGTCGTGCCCTTCCCGTGGGCCCAGCCGTGTCCGTGCCCGCGTCCGTGTCCCTGCTCGTGCCAGTGGTCCTGCCCGGGGTGCCCGACGGCGGAGCCCGCCGACGCGCCCACGGCGCCGACGGCCAGGGTCGCCGCGAGAGCCGCGGCGAGGGCGGTGCGCCCGCGCCGCGTGCTGGTGCCGGCGGATCGTGCCCGCCCGCGGAAGGTCCTGGACGTGCTGCGCATGCGGAGCCCCTCTCCTCGTCGGCGGAGCGTCGGTGCCCGCCGTCGTGACCGTCGTCCCCGCCCACCGTACGAGGCGCGGGTGACGGCCGGGAGACGGCGGGATGAACCCCGTCCGCCGGGTGCCGTCAGCGGACCGCGGGTCCGCCTCGGTCGACGGCGCTTGCCCGCGTGGGCCGTTCGCACCACGCGTACAGGGTGGCGTAGACGACGAGGGCGCCGACGACCCCGACGACGAAGAGCCAGGTGACGGGCCGCTCCCACAGCAGGTGGTCGCGCTCGACGATCCACGCGGCGTTGATGAGCAGCAGGCTGGCGAGCTGCGCCTGGAACATCCAGCGGAACGAGGACCACCGGCTGTCGAGGAAGAGCCAGACGTCGACCGCACCGGGGAGGGTCAGCACGGCGCCGACGACGCGCGCGGTCAGCGGCGTGAGCTCCCACGCCCACAGCTCGACCCCGACCGACGGCACGACGAACAGCGCCAGCCCGACGAGCAGGGCGACGGCACCGGCGGCCCCGAGGACGAGGCGCACGGGCCGCGGCACGCCGATGTCGTACGTCTCCGGTGTCCGCGGGTCAGCGGGCCGGTTGAGCAGCAGGGCGGCGAGGGCGAGGAACGGCGTGGTGGCGTACAGCACGGCCCACGCGACGAACGAGACGTGACCGTGGTGGAACCGGTCCCAGTGCAGCGCGGTCGCGACGCCGAGCAGCGTCGCGAACAGCACGACGGCGGGGAAGCCGTACTGCACGCGGTGCCAGCGCCGCAGCCGCACCACCTGGGTGAAGAACCAGATGCCGCCCACGTACGCGGAGCCGAGGAACATCGCGGTCAGGGGCGGCTCGATGGTCCATGCGAAGAGCTCGTCGGTGCGCTCGGGCAGGAGGTACAGCAGCACGACGGCGACGAGGAGGAACGGCAGGACGAGGTAGGAGACGGCGAGCGTGAACGGCAGCACCCGGTCGTCGCCGCGGTCGGCCCGCCAGAGTGTCACGGCGCCCCTCCGGCGGGCGCGGGCGAGGGGGCCCCGCTCAGCGCGAGGTCCACGGCGTCGGCGACCGGCAGGGCCCGGCCGGCCGCGCGCGCCGTCTCGAGCCGGTCGCGCGCGTCGTCGTCGAGCACCTGGTCCAGCGTCAGGAGGTGGAAGGAGAACGTCGGGGCGTTGTAGAGACCGGTCTGCTCGCGCAGCGCCTCGGCGGCGCCGAGCAGCGTCCCGGCCCGTTCGACGTCGCCGGTGGAGGCGGCGACGGCGACGAGCCCCTCGAGCCCGTAGGCGACGCCGTCGTCGTGACCGAGGCGCGCGGAGAGGCTGAGGTTCTCGCGGAAGTCGGCGTCCGCCTCCGGGAGCCGCCCCAGCAGCAGACGGGCCCACCCGAGGTGGTGCAGGGCGATGGCCTCGCCGAGCGGGTCGTGGACCTGACGCGCCGCGGCGAGGCTCTCCTCGAAGCAGCCCGCGGCGTCGGGCACCTGGCCCTCGAGGAGGGCGACGCGCCCCTGCGTGACGAGCGTCATCGCCTCTCCCCAGCGGCTGCCCGCGCCACGGAAGAGGTCGAGCGCGCGGTCGAGCGCCTCCGCGGCGCGTGCGGGGTCGGGCGTCGCGGCGGCCAGCCGGGCGAGCGCGAGCGAGACGAGCGCGAGCGCCTCGCCCCACGGGTCGTGCTCGGCGCGGAAGAGGTCGGCGCTCTCGGTGAGCCCCGGCACGACGAGGTCGTCCGGGTCCTGCCAGAACGTGATCGCGCGCGTGAAGTACAGGGCGGTCGCGCGCGTGCGGGGGGCGACGTCGCCGGGCGCGTCCAGCACCTCGGCCATCCACCGGCGCACCTCGCCGAGCCGGCCGCCGACCCACCAGTACGTGTACAGCGACCAGGCGAACGCCGCGGCCCGGTCCGGCTCGCCCTGGTCCAGCAGGTGGCGCGCCGTGGCACGCAGCTCGGCGTCCTCCAGCGCGAGGCGTGCCGTCCAGGTCCGCAGCCCGGGACCGAGCAGGAGCGGGCCCGCCTCGCGCCCGAGCTGCTCGTAGTACGCGGCGTGCCGGTCGCGCACCGCGTCCGTCCGGTCCTCCGCGGCGAGGCGCTCGCGCGCGAACTCGCGCACCGTCGCCAGGACGGTGAACGACGGCAGGTCCTCCTGGCCGTCCTCCTCGTCGCGCTGGCGCACGAGGCTCGAGTCGACGAGCGCGCCGAGCAGCGCCAGGGTGTCGGTGCCGTCCTCCGGCGAGCCGCCGACCGCCTCCACCGCCTCGAGCGTGAACGGGCCGTCGAACACGCCGATGGTGGCGAGCAGCGCGCGCTGGGGGTCGTCGAGCAGGTCGACGCTCCACTCGATCGTGCGGCGCAGCGTCTGCTGCCGCTCGGGCAGGTCGCGGCCGCCGCCGGTGAGCAGCGGCAGCCGCCGGTCGAGCCGGGCGAGCATCGCGACGGGCGGCAGCACGCGCACGCGCGCGGCGGCGAGCTCGATCGCGAGCGGCACGGCGTCGAGCGCTGCGCAGATCGCCACGACGGCGTCCACGTTCGCCGCGGTGACGTCGAAGTCGGGGCGCAGCGCCCGTGCGCGCTCCACGAACAGCGCGACGGCGGGCGCGGCGCGCGCGGCGTCGAGGTCACCGTGCCGGCCGGGCATCGTGAGCGGCCCGACCTCGTAGCTGTGCTCGGGAGAGACGCGCAGCAGGACGCGGCTGGTCTGGAGCAGGACCAGGCCCGGGGCGGAGGCCAGCAGGCCTGCGAGGTACGGCCCGGCGCCCGTCACCTGCTCCAGGTTGTCGAGGACGAGCAGCATCCGGCGCTCGTGCAGCGCCGTGGCCAGCTTGTCCGCGATGGGTCCGTCGCCCGTGTCCCGGACCCCGAGCGCCTGCGCCACCGCCCCGGGGACGAGCGCGGCGTCGTGCACCGGCGTGAGGTCGACGAACTGCACGCCGTCGGGGAACTCCGACCGCAGGCGGCTCGCGACCTCCAGCGCGAGCCGGCTCTTGCCGATGCCGCCCGGGCCGGTGAGCGTGAGCATCCGCACGGGCGTGCTGCCGAGACCCGCCGCCAGCAGGTGCAGCACCTCCGCGACCTCGCGCTCGCGGCCGATGAGCGCGGTGGGCGGCGTCGGCAGGGCGGCGCGTGCCTCCGGGTGACCGTCGTCGGCGCCCGCAGGGGTCGTGCCGCCCGGCGCGGCCTCAGGGGCGGGTGCCGGCGCGCGGCTCGCGTCGAACCGCTCGGCGAGGAGCACGGCGAGGTCCGCCGTGACGAGCTCGCCGAGGGAGTCGGCATCGGTGAATGCCGTGTACGACGCGGAGTCGTCGGACCTGATGCGGTCGAGCAGCTCGACGAGTCGGGGCTCGCGCGTGCCGGTCGTGTCCTTGACGTAGACGAGGCGCGGCATGCTCGGCGGCACGAGGCGGTACTCGTCCTCCAGCCCGGAGACGTCCTCTCCGGGCGCGACCCACCCGTACCGCTCCCAGTACAGCCCGACGAACACGTCGCTCTGGCTCAGGTACGACCGGTACAGCGCGCGGGGCGGGTGCGGTCGTGCGCCGAGCTCGAACATCACGGGGGCGAGGTGCAGCCGCTCGACGGCAGCACGGACCGCCCGGCGCTCCGGGGCGAGCTCCTTGAGCGTCGAGCTGACGAAGACGCGCAGCCGCTGGTCCGGCGTGCGGATGTTCCCCGAGCTCGGGTCCACCCTCGCATTCTGTGACCTGGGCCACAGCAGTGTCCACCGATCAGTCCGCGACGGGCCGGTGGTACGGTGCGAGAGCCGGTGGGAGGTACGCATGACGGACGTCCCCGAGACCCCGGCCGCGGCACCGCTCGTGCTCGTCGCGGCCGCGTCCGACGCCGCCCGCGACGCCCTCGTCGCCGAGCTCGAGCGCCGGTACGCGCCCGACTACGCCGTGGCCGCGGCACGTGACCGCGCCGAGGCCGTGCAGCTCCTCGACGACGCCGCGGCCGCCGGGCGCGAGGTGGCGCTCGTGCTCTCCGACGACCGGGACGCCGTCGGCCGCGAGGACTCCGTGTTCGTCGCGGCCCGGCACGCGTTCCCGGACGTGCGGCGCGCCCTCGTCATCGAGTGGGGGTCGTGGACGGACCGGCAGACCGTCGACGCCGTGCTGGGGCTCATGGCCGCCACGCTCGTCGACTACTACGTCGTGCGGCCCCGGCACGCCCCGGACGAGTACTTCCACCGGGCCGTGACCGAGTTCCTCCTCGACTGGGAGCGCGCCGTGCGCGGCGGCGAGCGGGCCGACGTCGTCGTCACGGGCGACGACGCCCTGCCGCGCGTGCACGACGTCCGCCGCTTCCTCGCGCGCGCCGGGCTGCGGTACGCGTCCGCTCCCGGCGAGGGCGCGCCCGTCGTCCGGCTCGCCGACGGCCGCGAGCTCGTCGACCCGACGAACACCGAGCTCGCCCGCGCGCACGGGTTCACCACCGACCTGCCCACCGAACCCGTCGACGTCGCGATCGTCGGCGCCGGGCCGGGCGGTCTCGCCGCGGCCGTGTACGCCGCGTCCGAGGGGCTGCGCACCCTCGTGCTCGAGCGCGACGCGGTCGGCGGGCAGGCGGGGTCGAGCTCGCTCATCCGCAACTACCTGGGCTTCCCGCGCGGCGTCTCGGGCGCCGACCTGTCCGACCGCGCGTACCAGCAGGCGTGGGTGTTCGGCGCGCAGTTCGCGCACACGCGCGAGGCGGTCGGCCTGGAGGTGGTGGACGGAGCGGGCGCCGAGGCCGGTGGGGAGGCCGGTGGGGACGGCGGCTTCCTCCTGCACGTGGCCGACGGCGGCGCCGTGCGGGCCCGGACCGTGGTGCTCGCGGACGGCGTGTCGTACCGGCGGCTCGCCGTGCCCGGCCTCGACCCCTTCGTGGGCTCCGCGGTGTTCTACGGCGTCTCGGCGGTGGAGGCGAAGGGCCAGGCGGGGCGGGTCGTGCACGTGGTGGGCGGCGGCAACTCGGCCGGGCAGGCGGCGCTGCACCTCGCCCGGTACGCGGCGTCCGTCTCGCTCGTCGTCCGCGGCCCGGACCTCGCGGCGAGCATGTCGCAGTACCTCGTCGACCAGCTCGCCGCCGCGGGGGTCGCGATCCTCGCGGAGACGAAGGTCGTGGGCGGCGGGGGCACGGCCGGGCGGCTCGACCACCTCGTGCTGCGCCATCGCGTCACCGGCGACGAGACGACCGTGCCGTCGAACGCGCTGTTCATCACGATCGGCGCGCGCCCGCACACCGACTGGCTGCCCGGCGACGTGCTGCGCGACCGGTGGGGCTACGTCCTCACGGGCCCCGAGGTGCTCGCCGAGGGCGGGCGGCGCGCGTGGCCGCACGAGCGCGCGCCCTGGCCGCTCGAGAGCTCCGCGCGCGGGCTGTTCGCCGTGGGCGACGTGCGGCGCGGCTCGGTCAAGCGCGTCGCGTCCGCGGTGGGGGAGGGCAGCGTCGTGGTGTCGTCCGTGCACCAGGCGCTCGCCGAGCGCCGCTGACCCTGCCCGTCGGTATGCCCGTCGGTATGCCCGCCGGCAGTCCCGCCGGACGGCCCGTCAGACGAGCCGGCGGGCCTTCTTGACGAGGCCGTCGGCCGATCGCAGCCCCTTCGAGAGCGTCGTCGGCCCGCCGTGCTTGGACTCCTGCCGGTCGGCGAGCCTGCGCGCGACCCACCCCACCACGGGGATCAGCACGACGGCGATGACGAGGGTGCGCAGGCGGCGGCCCAGGAAGGCCCACATGGTCGTCCTCCGATCGGTGACGGTGCTCCGACCTCCGACGCTAGGACGAAGCGGGCCCGCTCGCGCGACGGGGTCTTGCGCACCGGGCGCGGCCGGCGAAGAGTGGGGCCGGACCCGCAGGCACGGCGGACGGAGGCACGATGACGGCCGAACGAGCAGGTGCGCAGCCGGGCGGGCGGCCCGGTCCGCGGACGTACCCGCACGGCGTCCCGTGCTGGGTGAGCACCGAGCAGCCCGACCTCGACGCGGCGCTCGGCTTCTACCGGTCGCTGTTCGGGTGGGAGTACGAGGAACGGCACGGCTTCGGCGGCCGCTACGTCGTCGCGTCGCTCGGCGGGCTCGCCGTCGCGGGGATCGGCGCGGGGGACCGGTCGCCGGAGTGGGCCACGTACGTGGCGGTCGACGACGTCCACGCCTCCGCGCGGGGCGTGCCCGACCTCGACGGCGCGGTCCTCGACGGCCCGCGCGAGGTCGGCGACGCCGGGGAGGTCGCCGTCGTGCGGGACCCGCAGGGCGCGACCTTCCGGCTCTGGCAGGCCGGCGAGCTGCTCGGGGCGCAGCGTGTGAACGAGCCGGGCACGTGGAACTTCAGCAACCTCCGCACGCCCGACCCGGAGCACGCCCTGCACTTCTACGGGCCGCTGCTCGGGTGGGAGGTCGGTCCGGACCTCGGCGCCGGGATGGCGCGCGTGGCCGGGTACGGCGACCACCTCGCGCGCACGGTCGACCCGCAGATCCACGAGCGGCAGGCGTTCGTCCCGCCCGGCTTCGCGGACGTCGTCGCGGGCGTCGAGCGCGACCGGGGTCCCGCCCGGTTCTCCGTCGTCTTCGCCGTAGCGGAGCGGGACGCGGCGGCCGAGCGGGCGGAGCGCGCCGGCGGCACCGTCGAGGCGACGTCCGAGTCGCCGTGGACGCGCGAGGCGGTCGTCCGCGACCCGCAGGGCGCGGAGCTCGTCCTGTCCGAGTTCGCGCCGCAGGGCCAGCCGTAGCCGTCGGGTCGCGTCACGCCCGGGCGGCGGCGGGGTGGGGGAGCGCGTGCGAGAGCAGCAGCTTGAGCACCAGCAGCGGCCCGACCCAGGCGACCCACGGCTCGGGAGCGAGCGCCGTCGTGAGGAGGGCGACGAGCACCGCGGCGGCGGCGAACGCGACGGGCGCGCGGACGGCGTCGGGCACCAGGACCGTCAGGACCACCGCGGCGAGGACGCCGGCGTAGGTGACGACCGCCGTCGGCCACGGCAGGTCGGGCACGAGCGCGGCGACGACGAGCGGGTGCACGTGGACCGCCGTGAAGACGACGACGCGGTGGCGCGGAGTGCCCGGTGCGTGGAAGCGGCGCGAGCCGGACGCGGTCGCGTTGACCACGACCCCGCCGAAGAGGTCGAAGCCCACGAGCGTGAGCAGCGCGACCTGCCAGACGTCGAGGTCGGCGCGGAGCGCCAGCACGAGGGCGAGGACGCCGCCCACGAGCGCGGTGCCGTACCCGAGCGCGCGCTCGGTGCGCGTCGCGTCCGGTGCGGTCAGCGCGGCGTCGAGGCGGTCCAGGACCGTCGTGCGTGGCGTCGCCGTGGTCATCGTCGTCCTCCCGGCTCGGGCTGTGCTGCGCCCCCGAGGGTAGCGGCGCGGGCGCCCGGACGGCAGGGCCGAGGTCAGCCCTGCGCGACCGCGACCGGCGCGACGTCGTGCGGGACGGGGGCCGGGCGTGCCGCGACCGAGCCGTGCCCGGCGACGTCGATCCCCGCGGCCACGACGGTGGCGCGCCCGTCGGTGACCTCGACCGTCGACACCGACGCGTTCGGCAGCGCGACGAGGCGTGACGGGTCGATCGTCGCGAGGTAGGCGCCGAGCGTCAGTCCGTGCCCGACGACGAGCACCTGCCGGTCCTCCGCCGCACCCGGGCCGGCCGCGTCGTCGTGCGCGGCCACGATGCGCGCGAAGACGCCACGCACGCGGGCCATGAAGTCGGCGCCGGGCTCGCCGCCGCCCACTCCCGGGTGGGTGCCGGCCAGCACGGCGGGGACGAGGTCCGTCCAGGACTCGACGGCGTCGAGCTCGTGCTCCGGGCGTCGCTCGTAGCTGCCGAACGACAGCTCGCGCAGGTCGTGGTCGACCGTCATCGGCAGGTCGGGGTGATGGCGCAGGATCTCCATCGCCGTGAGGACCGCCCGGCCCTGCGGGGAGCAGTAGACGGCGTCGAAGTCGTGGAGCGCGAGGTGCTGCGCCGTGACGCGGACGCCGGCGCGTCCCGTGCGCGTGAGCGGGGAGTCGCACGCGCCCTGCAGGTGCCGGCGCGCGTTGAGGACGGTCTGCCCGTGGCGGACGAGCGTGATCGTGAGGGTCATCGTCGCTGTGCCCTTCCGGTGGTCCCGGCTGTGTCCGCGCTCGACGCTAGGCCCGGCAGGTGACCGGACGGCGTCGGGCAGGAGTCCGGCAGACGTCCGGCGGGCGTCCGGTGGGGTCGCGCAGGTGCGCGCTTGCCGTGCGTCCGCGCGGTCGTGTAGACATCGGGGCAGGTCACGAGTGGCCGGCGAGACGCCCTCCGCGTGCCGGTCCGGCAACCGCGCCCCTCGCGCACGGTGCCCCAGGGGGAAGACCGGCCCCGGCCACGGCCGCGGGATGCGCGAGGTCGACGTCTGCCGGCGTCGCGCGAGCAGGGCCTGGCGGTCTCACCACGTCCGCTGCCCCCGACGACCCGAAGTGATAGCATCTGCTATCGGAGGTGGCTTGATGAGCGCTGTCGAGGACGCATTCGCCCGGTATCTGGAGGGTGCGGGTGCCCGTGCGGACACGATGCGCGCAGAGGCCGGTGCGACGCTGGAGCGCGCCGTCCGCCAGGCGCACGACCTCGGCTGGAGCCAGCGCCGAACCGCGGTGGCACTCGGTCGCAGCCAGCCGGAGGTCAAGCGTCTGCTCGACCGAGCTCTCTCGCATGAAGGCCCCCGCCCGTCGCAGGAGCACAGGCACGGCTCGGTACTCGACGACGTGCTGCGCGTCAAGAGGGACGAGGTCGTCGAGGCGGCAGCTCGCCACGGTGCCCGGCACGTGCGCGTGTTCGGCTCGGTCGCCGCCGGTGGCGAGAGGCCGGACTCCGACGTCGATCTGCTCGTCGACCTCGACGACAGGGTCGGGCTCTTCGGGCTTGGCGCCCTCCAGGCGGAGCTCGAGCAGATACTGGGTCGCCCGGTCGACGTCGTACCGGAGCGCACCTTGCGTGATGCGGTGCGCGCGACCATCGAGGCGATCCCGCTGTGAGAAGGAGTGACGGCGACCACGCCCTTGAGGCGCTGGAGCATCTGGCCGTGCTCGTGCATCACGTCGAAGAAGGATCATGGACGCAGCAGGTGGTCGTCGACGCCGTGCGGCCGGAGAGCGTGATGCCGACGGGTAGGTTCCGTCGAGAGTGGCGATCGGTCGACATGTGAGGCGCACGCGCTCCCGCATGGTGGCCGCGAACGTCCCGACGGCGTGCCGGCGTGTGACGATCGGGGTCGCGCCCGGACGGGCGCGGTGACGTGACGAGAGGCAGGGCCGTGCGCCGCAACGAGGACCGTATCCAGACCACCCACGCGGGCTCGCTCCCGCGCACGCCCGAGCTGCTCGCGGCCAACGCGGCGCGCGAGGCAGGCGACGGGAACGGCGACTTCGACGCGCTGCTGCGCGACGCCGTCGTGGACGTGGTGGAGCGGCAGCGGCGCGCGGGCATCACGCTCGTGGGCGACGGCGAGTACGGCAAGTCGATGTCGTCGCCGATGGACTACGGCGCGTGGTGGTCGTACTCGTTCCAGCGCACTGGCGGGCTGGAGCTCGACACGGACGCCGCGTGGGTGCTGGCCGACGTGCAGTCCGCGCCCGGCGACGTGCGCCTCACCGGGTTCGGCAACCGCCGTGACCAGGCGCGGTTCCGCGAGGCGTACACGGACCCGACGTCGGGCATCTTCGCGGGCGAGGGTCCCGGGGCCTTCCCCAAGGTGACGGGCCCGCTGACGTACACCGGGCAGGCCGCCGTCGCGCAGGACGCCGCGAACCTGCGCGCGGCCGCCGACGCCGCGGGCGTGCAGGACGCGTTCGTCACCGCGATCGCACCCGGCTCGGCGACGCGCATCGCCAACGAGCACTACGCGACCCACGAGGAGTACGCGTACGCGTGGGCGGACGTGCTGCGCGAGGAGTACCTCGCGATCGTCGACGCCGGCCTCGTCGTCCAGATCGACGACCCGGGTCTCGCGGAGTCCTGGGACCAGGTCACGCCCGAGCCGACCGTCGAGGACTACCTCGCCTTCTCCCGGGTGCACGTCGAGGCGCTCAACCACGCGCTGCGCGGCATCCCCGAGGACCGCGTGCGGTACCACCTGTGCTGGGGCTCGTGGCACGGTCCGCACACGACCGACCTGCCGATGCAGGACGTCGTCGGCCTCATGCTCGAGATCAACGCGTCGGCGTACTCGTTCGAGGCCGCGAACGTGCGCCACGAGCACGAGTACCGGGTGTGGGACGACGTCGCGCTGCCCGAGGGCAAGCTCCTGCTGCCGGGCGTGGTCTCGCACGCGACGAAAGTCGTCGAGCACCCCGAGCTCGTCGCCGAGCGCATCGAGCGGTTCGCGACGCGCGTGGGGCGCGAGAACGTCGTCGCCTCGACCGACTGCGGGCTCGGCGGGCGCGTGCACCCGCAGATCGCGTGGGCGAAGCTCGAGTCGCTCGCGCAGGGCGCCGAGATCGCCACACGCCGCCTCTGGAGCTGACGGCTCCGCGCGGCACCGATGAGTCCCGGTCGGCTCCGCAGTCGTCGTCCTCGTGGAGGAACCGCCCGCACCCGGGCGGGACGACGACGCGGAGGCGACCATGAGCGAGCGCAAGACCTACACCCTGGACGTGCCGGGTGCCGTCCTCACCTACGACGTGAACGAGCCGGCGACGGCGAGCGACCTGCCGCCGCTCGTCGTCATGGGGTCGCCCATGGGGGCGTCGGGCTTCGAGCAGCTCGTCGCGCTGCTCGACGACCGCACGGTGATCACGTACGACCCGCGCGGCGCGGAGCGCAGCACCCTCGCGCCCGGGGGCGAGGTGACCATGCCGGGCCACGCGGACGACCTGCACCGGATCGTCCAGGCGCTCGGACTGGGCACCGTGGACGTGTTCGGGTCGAGCGGCGGCGGCATCGTCGGGCTCTCGTGGATCGAGCAGCACCCGGCCGCGATCGGCACGTTCGTGTCGCACGAGCCGCCGGTCACGGCGCTGCTCGAGGACCGCGAGGTCGCCGACGCCGCCGAGCTCGACATCGTCGACACGTACCACCGCGAGGGCTACGGCCCCGCGATGGCGAAGTTCATCGCGCTGGTGAGCCACGTCGGGCCGCTCCCGGCCGACTACCTCGACCGGCCGGCGCCGGACCCGGCGCAGTTCGGCATGCCCACCGAGGACGACGGGTCGCGCGACGACCTCCTGCTCTCGGGCAACCTCAAGGCCCAGCCCGAGTACGCCCCCGACGTCGAGGCGCTGCGGTCGTCGGGCGTGCGCATCGTGCCCGCGGTCAGCGAGCGCGGCGAGGGGACGCTCGCGTGGCGCGGAGGTGCGGCGCTCGCCGCGCAGCTGGGCGTCGACGCGGTGAGGTTCCCCGGCGACCACGGCGGCTTCATGCGCAACGACTGGGCGCCCGACAACGACCCGGCGGCCTTCGCCGCGCGCCTGCGCGAGGTGCTCGCCGGCTGATTCAGGCGCGGTGGACGACGACCCCGGCCCGCTGCACGAGCTCGAGCAGCCCGCCGAGGCCGAACGCCTCGACCGGGCCGAGCGCGCCCGTGCCGCGCACGCCGTCGCGGGCGGCCCACGTCGCGCCCGTCGCGAGGAACCGGGCGGTGAGGTCGTACGGGTCGGGGCCGTCCAGCCGCACGCGCGCGAGCACGGCGCCCGCGGCGTCGCGCGCGACGGCGAGCACGTGGCTGCGCGACGCCGCGCGCGCGGCGGCGTCCGGGCCCGCGCCGGACGGCCCGCCGGAGCGCGACTCCACGACCTGCCGCAGCCGCTCGCCGACCGCAGGTGCGCGCAGGGCCCGGGAGAGCAGCGCCGTCCCCGACGGGACGAGGCGCGCGGCCGGGCTCGCGGTGCCGATCACGACGTCGACGTCGCGCAGGCCGGGGGCAAGGCGGGGGAGCGTGAACGGCTCGGTGCCCCCGGCGGAGATGCCGTGCACGCGCCGCCGGCCGACGTCGAACGTGACGACCCGCGCGCCGATCCGCTCGGTGCGCAGCCGGCCGTCGCGCCACGCGTACGACGGGTCCACGAGGGCGGAGGCCGCCGTCGTCCGCGTGCCGGCGCTCGCGCTGACGCCGCCGCTGCCGAAGTACCCGACGCTCAGGCGGGTCGCCGCGTCACCCGCCTCGCGCAGCGCGAGCGTCCCGGCGACGTTGCCGGGCACCCAGTCGTAGCCGAACGCGGTGAGCAGCGCGGCGTCGCTCTCGCGTGCGCGCGGCCCGTACGTCTCGAACACCTCGCGGATGAACGCCGGCTCGCCGGTCGAGTCGAGGTACACCGCACCTGCGTCGACCGCCGCCCGGACCGCGGGGCCGCCCCGGCGCGTGAACGGCCCCACCGTGGAGACCAGCACGTCGCCGCGCCCGACCAGGGCCCGGACCGTCCGCGGCTCCTCGACGTCCGCGACCGCCGTCTCGACCTTCGCGCCGGGCGAGACCGCACGGACCTCGCGCTCGAGGTCGTCGAGCCGGTCGCGCGAGCGGGCGGCGAGGACCGGGCGGGCGCCGTGCGCCGCGAGCTCGTGCGCCACGAGCCGACCGGTGTACCCCGTCGCGCCGAGCAGGACGATGCGACCGGTCATCCCGCGAGCGTACGGACCCGGGCGACGCCTCGCTCGTCGGGCCGCGGGCGGACGCCGCGAGGGCCTCCGGCGTCGGTCCGTCTCGCGCGTCGTGGGGTGGATGTGGCGGTCGACCGTCGACTTTTGCCTGATCACAGCAGAACTTCGGGACCCCTGTTGACATCGCTGTCGGGGTGCGATCTGATGGACGCCGTTGCCCCTGGAACCCACCAGGGAGCCGGACGACAGGCTTGGGGGAGTCGGTCGCCCGGACCGACGACGTCGGTACGTGCACCGCGGCACGGACCGGCACGGCCAGTGCGGCCCCCGGACCCTCGACGACGGCACGGACGCCGACGGACGAGCCCCCCACGCTCCCGCACCCCTGCACCGACCCCGCAGCTCGACCCCGCAGCACGCGTCCGACCGCATGAGTGCTGCACGCCGCGCTGCACACCACCCGACCCGGGGCACCGCCCCGATCACCCGCTCGACCGTGAGACGTGGCGCACGGACCGGCGTGGCGCGCCGTGGCGCCACGTCTCCCCGGCGCGCCCGCGTCCGGAAGGAGAACCATGAGCGAGCCGACGACCGACCTCGCCACCCCCAAGAAGCCGCTCTCGCGGCGCTCGCTGCTCATGGGGGCCGGCGTCGTCGCCGCCGCACCCGCAGCCGCACTCGTCCTCGGCTCGGGCGGCGCCGTCGCGGCCGCGCCCGTCGCCACCGCCACGAGCGGGACCGTGCGTCGCATCACGATGTACGCGGAGCGCCTCGACGAGCGCACCGTGGGCTACGGCCTCGAGCCCGGCAAGGCCACCGTGCCCGGCCCCGTCCTCGAGATGTGGGAGGGCGACACGCTGGAGATCACGCTCGTCAACACGACGGACCAGCGGCTGTCGATCCACCCGCACGGCGTCAACTACGACGTCAACAGCGACGGCAGCCCCTACCTGGGCTCGTTCAACGAGCCGGGCGAGACGCGCACCTACATCTGGTCGTCGACGAAGATGCGGCGCGACCGGGGCATCTGGATGCCGGGCAGCGCCGGGTACTGGCACTACCACGACCACGCGTGGGGCGAGCACGGGACGCAGGGCGTCGCCGCCGGGCTGTACGGCGCGCTCGTCGTGCGCCGCATCGGCGACGTGCTGCCGGAGAAGCAGTTCACGGTCGTGTTCAACGACATGCTCGTCAACAACAAGATCGCCCCGGACACCCCGATGTTCGAGGCGAACCTCGGCGAGCGGGTCGAGTTCATCTGCATCGGCCACGGCAACACCTTCCACACGTTCCACCTGCACGCGCACCGCTGGGCGAACAACCGCACGGGCCTGCTGTCGGGGCGCGACGACGTGAGCCAGGTGGTCGACAACCGCGACCTCAACCCGGGCGACTCGTTCGGGTTTCAGGTGGTCGCGGGCCTCGGCGTCGGGCCGGGGGCGTGGATGTACCACTGCCACGTGCAGTTCCACGCCGACGGTGGGATGGCCGGGATCTTCCTCGTGCGCGACGCCGACGGCAGCATGCCGCCGGGCGCCCAGGAGGCGATCGACAACTTCCACGGGCACGCGCACACGGCGACCACGCAGCCCGCGCCGGAGACCGGGGCGCACGCCGGTCACTGACCGCCGGCGTCGCCGAGACCCACCACCACGTCCGTCGCCCGGGATCCGCCCCGGGCGCACCGCACCGATGACGAAGGAGTTGGAGAGTGCTGACCAGACGAACACCATCCCCCGCGAGGGGAGGACGCTCCCGCCCGGGAGCGCCCAGAGTCCTGGCCGTCGGCCTGAGCACCGCGCTCGTGGCGACCGCGGCCGTGATGCCCGCGGTCGCGCAGCCGCAGCCCGCGGCAGGCAGCACCACGACGGCGGTCCAGGCCCCGGTCGAGGGCGCGGACCCGCTGCGCGTCCTCGTCTTCCACGGCGCGCCCGACGCGCAGGACGACCCGGTCGTCGAGGCCGCGACCGCCCTGCGCGAGCTGGGCGCCGAGAACGGGTTCGACGTCGAGGCGTCGTCCGACCCGGCGATCTTCAGCCAGGCCGGGCTCGGCGAGTACCGCGGCGTGGTCATGCTGTCGTCCGAGGGCATCGAGCTCAGCGCCGAGCAGGAGGCGGCGCTGCAGGACTACGTGAACGACGGCGGCGGGTTCCTCGGCGTGCGCGACGCGGCGCGCGCCCAGGAGGCGTCGCAGTGGTTCACGGGCCTCATCGGTACCCGCATCGCCGGCGCGCAGCCGGACGCGGAGGACGTCGCCGAGGTGACGGCGAGCGCCGAGAACCCGCCGAACGAGGACGCGCCCAACCTGATCGACGGCGACCCGGGCACCAAGTGGCTCGCGTTCGAGCCGACGGCGACCATCACGCTGCGCATGGAGGAACCGCTCGAGCTCGCGCAGTACACCCTCACGTCGGCCAACGACGCCGACGGTCGCGACCCGCAGGTGTGGACGCTGCAGGGCTCCACGGACGGCGAGTCGTGGGAGGACGTCGACTCGCGCAGCGGGGAGGACTTCCCGCAGCGCTTCCAGCCGCGCGACTTCGAGGTCGAGAGCGACACCGAGTACACGTGGTTCCGGCTGAACATCGAGCAGACCGCGGGCGACGACCTCACGCAGCTCGCGGAGATCTCGCTGTACGGCGCGGACTCCGTCGAGCAGCCCGAGCCGGAGATCCCGGTCTCCGCGCGCACGGTGGACCTCGTCGACCGGCAGCACCCGGCGAACGCCGAGCTGCCGCTGACGTGGGACCGCGAGGACAAGTGGCTCGACTGGTCCGACGACCCGGCCGGCGAGGTGCACACCGTCGCGACGCTCGAGCCGGGACCGGACGCCGGCCCCAGCACGTCGCCGTTCCAGCCGGTCTCGTGGTGCCGCGACTACGACGGCGGCCGCTCGTTCTTCACCGGCATGGGCGGCACCGCGGAGAGCTGGTCGGACGAGAACTTCCGCAACCACCTGCTCGGCGCGCTCCAGTGGACGACGGGCGCCGTGCGCGGCGACTGCCAGGCCACGATCGCCGCGAACTACACCGCGGAGCGCCTGTCCGCGCCGAACACGCCCGGCACGCTCGACCAGAACGGCGAGCCGCACGGCGTGACGATCGCGCCCGACGGCACCGTCTTCTACATCGGTCGCGGCGCGTGCCCGTCGGGCCCGATCGCGTCGTGGGACAACCCCGACGTCGGTCTCGGCTGCGGCACGATCCACCAGTGGGACCCGGACACGGGCGACGTCACGCTGCTCACGACGCTCGACGTCATGGGCAACCGCGGCTCCGGCGACGAGCTCGTGAAGAACGAGGAGGGCCTGCTCGGCCTCGTCCCCGACCCGGACTTCGCCGAGAACCACTACCTGTACGCCTACTGGATGCCGCACGAGTCGATCGACCGTGAGCGCCGCGTGGGCTACCGCACCGTCTCGCGGTTCACGTACGACCCCGCGGGCCCGACGATCGACCAGAGCTCGCGCGTCGACCTGCTCGAGTGGGAGACGCAGATCCACAGCTGCTGCCACGCGGGCGGCGGCATGGCGTTCGACGACGAGGGCAACCTCTACATCGGCTCCGGCGACAACAACTCGTCCGGCGGCTCGAACGGGTACTCCGGCAACAACTGGACGAAGGAGTACGCGGGCATCAGCTTCCAGGACGCTCGCCGCACCTCCGGCAACACGAACGACCTCAACGGCAAGATCCTGCGGATCCACCCCGAGGACGACGGCACGTACACGATCCCCGAGGGCAACCTGTTCCCCGAGGGCGAGTACCCGGCGGACAAGACGCGCCCGGAGATCTACGTGATGGGCGTGCGCAACATCTCGCGCCTGCAGATCGACCCCGACACCGACTGGCTCACCGCCGCGTGGGTCGGGCCGGACGCGACGATGCCGAACCCGGAGCTCGGGCCGGCGAAGTACGAGACGGCGACGATCATCACGTCGGCCGGCAACCAGGGCTGGCCCTACTGCATGGGCAACCGCCAGCCGTACCGCGACCGCAGCAACGAGGACGCGAGCGTCCTCACCGACTGGTACGACTGCGACAACCCGCAGAACACGTCGCCGCGCAACACCGGCCTCGTGGACATCCCGCCGGTGCGCGACAACATGATCTGGTACTCGCCGTCGGGTGGCGGCCCGGTCTTCCCGGACCGCGGCAACGGCATCCCGACGTACGAGGACGAGGACGCGACGTACACGATCCCGTGGCTGCGCGGTGGCGGCCAGGCCGTCATGTCGGGCCCGACGTTCCGCCAGTCGCAGGTGGACCCGGAGTCCGACGTCGCCTGGCCGTCGTACTGGGAGGGCAAGTGGTTCCTCGGTGACCAGTCGAACCCGAACAACCGCGTCGCGGTGACGGTCGACCCGGAGACCGTGGAGGAGGCCGGTGCTCCCGCGTTCATGGAGGACCTGCGCCACATCATCCCGGGCGGCCGCGGCGACGATCTGCTGCAGAGCTGGATGGACGCGAAGTTCGGTCCGGACGGCGCGCTGTACCTGCTCGACTACGCGGGCGGCTTCTTCAGCCTCGACCCGAACCAGAAGCTCATGCGGATCACGTACCAGGGCGGGGCTCCCACCCCGGTGCCGACCGCGTCCGCGACGAGCGTCCAGGGCGACCCGCTCACGGTGCAGTTCACGGGCGAGCGCTCCGGCGGCGTCGCGTACCACTGGGACTTCGGCGACGGCGCGACCTCGCGCAAGGCGAACCCGCAGCACACCTACCAGCGCGTGGACGACTACCAGGCCACGCTCACGGTGACGTACGCCGACGGGTCCACCGAGACGGTCACGACCGACTCGAGCCCGAGCTGCACGCTGCCGGACGACCGCCCGACGGTGTTCTTCGGGGACTTCGACTCGCACGTCGAGAACCTCGACCTGGGCGGCTGCACGATGAACGACCTGTTCCGTGACGACGCCGAGTGGGACAACCACAAGCAGTTCCTGCGTCACGTGCGGTCGGTCGCCAAGCAGCTGTTCGACGACAGCCGCATCACCGGCTCGGAGCGCAACGCCCTGGTCAACGCGGCCGCGCGCTCGCAGATCGGCGTCGACCCGGGTGGGTACCGCACGATCTTCGACGGCACCGAGGAGTCCCTGTTCGACTGGGTCCAGGCGCCGACCGGGAAGTTCACGCTCCAGCCGGACGGGTCGCTGCGCTCCAGCGGCGGTCTCGGGATGCTCTGGTACGCGGGCGAGGAGCTCGGGGACTTCTCCGTGAAGCTGCTCTACCGCGACGTCTCGCCGGGTGACCACCACGCCAACACGGGTGTGTTCACGCGCTTCCCGAACCCCGAGGAGCCCGGCGACGCCGAGTGCGCCGAGGGCCAGTCGTCGCCGGCCTGGGTCGCGATCTACTGCGGTCACGAGATCCAGATCTACGACGGCCCGACGGGCGAGCCGCAGAAGACCGGCTCGGTCTACAACTTCGACCCGGTCGGTCTCGACACCGGCGGCGAGAAGCCGAAGGGCGAGTGGAACGAGTACGAGATCCGGGTGGTCGGTCAGCAGTACACGATCATCCGCAACGGCGTCGTGATCAACGAGTGGGAGAACGCGCCGGGCCAGGAGTCGTCCCGCGCGGGCGACCCGCCGACGGACCTGCGCCAGTTCGACAGCGGGTTCATCGGGCTGCAGAACCACGGGAACGCGGACCTCATCGAGTTCCGCGACATCCGGGTCGCGGACCTGTGACCGCGTGACCGGGCCGGCGGGGACGGCGCAGACGTCGTCCCCGCCGGCCCGGTCCTCCCCGCCCCGCGCCCGCTCGGGCCGGACCACGCTCCACCCCCACGCTCCACCCCCACGCACGCACCACACTGCACATCGACGAGGAGTGCACACCCATGGAACGACGTCCCTGTTCCGGCGCCACCGGTCGCCGCGGCACCACACGGCTCGTAGCCGCCGTGGTCGCCGGGCTGACCGCCGCCACCGTCGTCTCCGTCGCGCCCGCGACGGCGACAACCCTGCCCCCTTCGACCGCCGCCGTCGGCCTGCCCGCGGCGCCCGCGGCCCAGGTCGCCGCCGAGCAGGTGCTCACCTGGACGGCCGACAACTCCGTCACCGACTACAAGGCGTTCCCCGCGACGGCGACCGCCGGCCCGGCGACGATCATCTTCGAGAACAGCATCGCCACCGGCAGCACGTTCGGCATGAGCCACACGCTGACGTTCGACACCTCCACGCCGGGCTACAACCACGACGTGGACCTCAACATCCTCGCGAGCCCGTTCGACGCGAACGGCGGCCTGCACGAGGCCGAGGTCACGTTCACCGAGGGCACGTACCGCTACTTCTGCGCGATCCCCGGGCACGGCGAGATGTGGGGCGAGCTCGTCGTCACCGGTGACGGCGGGGGCGGCGACGACACCACGGCACCGTCCGTCACCGCGACGGTGACGGGCGACCAGGACGGCGACGGCGCGTACGTCGGCGGGGCCACCGTCACGCTCGACGCGGTCGACGACGGCTCCGGCGTCGCGGGCGTCGAGTACAACCTCGACGGCGCGGGCTGGACCGCGTACACCGAGCCGTTCGCCGTCGACGCGGTGGGCGAGCACTCGCTCGAGTTCCGCGCGACCGACGAGGCGGGCAACACGTCCGAGGCGCAGACGGCGACGTTCACCGTCGTCGAGGGCGACGTCGTCGAGGACACGACCGCCCCGACCGTCCACGCGATGCTCAGCGGCGACATGAACGACCACGGCCAGTACGTCGGCAGCGCGTCGGTCATGATCCACGCCGAGGACGAGGAGGGCGGCTCCGGCGTCGACACGATCGAGTACCAGGTGGACGGGCAGTGGATGCCGTACACCGCGCCGTTCGAGATCACCGAGCCCGGCGAGCACACCGTCTCCTACCGTGCCACCGACGCCGCGGGCAACGAGTCCGAGGTCGGCTCGACGACGTTCACCGTCGTCGAGGGCGAGGAGCCGGACACGACCGCCCCGACCGTCACCGCCGAGGTGTCGGGCACCGAGGACGAGAACGGCGCGTTCGTCGGCTCCGCCACGGCGACCCTCACCGCGACCGACGACGCGTCCGGCGTCGAGACCGTCGAGTACGACCTCGACGGCGCCGGCTGGACCGAGTACACCGAGCCCGTCGTGGTCGACGAGCCGGGCGAGCACACGCTCGTCTACCGGGCCACCGACGCCGAGGGCAACGTCTCCGAGGAGACCGTGACGACGTTCACCGTCGTCGCGGAGGACAACGGCGACACCACCGCCCCGACCGTCGCGACCGAGCTCAGCGGCACGCAGGACGAGAACGGCGCCTACGTGGGCTCCGCGTCCGTCATGGTCACCGCGACCGACGACGGCTCCGGCGTCGCCTCCGTCGAGTACGACCTCGACGGTGCGGGCTGGACCGAGTACACCGAGGCCGTCGTCGTGGACGAGCCCGGCCAGCACACCCTCGCGTACCGCGCGACGGACGAGGCCGGCAACGTCTCCGAGGCCGGCACCGTCACGTTCGACGTCGTCGAGGCCGACGGGAGCGACACCGTCGCCCCCGAGATCCGCCACCGCGTGATGGGCCCGCGCAACGACGCCGGCGAGTACGTCGGCCCGGCGTTCGTCCGCCTGCTCGCGACCGACGACGACTCCGGTGTCGCGTCCGTCGAGTACCAGATCGACGGCGGCGAGTGGATGCCGTACTCGAAGGCCATCACGCTGCGCGACCCGGGCGAGCACACCGTGACGTTCCGCGCCACGGACGTCGCCGGCAACGTGTCCGCGCCGCAGTCCATCGTCGTCGACATGGAGGGCGAGGGCCCCGGCGACACCGACGGTCCCGAGGTCACTGCGGGCGTCGGCGGCAGCCGGACGCGCGACGGCGACTTCGTCGGCCGCGCCACCGTCACCCTGACGGCCGTGGACGAGGAGTCCGGCGTCGACCGCACCGAGTTCCAGGTCGACGACGGCACGTGGCAGCGCTACGCCGCCCCGTTCGTCCTCGCCGCCGACGGCGAGCACGTCGTGCGGTACCGCGCCGTCGACGGCGCGGGCAACGTCTCGCAGACCGGCGAGGTCACGTTCACCATCCTCGAGCTGCGGCGCGACCGCTGCCAGGGCTCCGACGTGCGCCCCACCGTGATCATCGACGGCCACGACTCCACCGTCGAGAACTTCGACGACGGCGAGGGCTGCACCGTCAACGACCACATCGCGCAGGACGACGAGTACCCCACCCACCGCGAGTTCGTCCGCCACGTGCGCCAGGTCACCCGTGACCTCGTCGACGCGGGCGTGCTCATCGGCGCCGAGCGGCAGCTCATCATCACCGCCGCGGAGATGTCCGACATCGCTCGCTGACGCGAGCAGCCAGACCCGGGCCGGGTCGCACCCTTCGTCGTGGGGTGCGGCCCGGCTCGTCCGCGTCCCGGGGTGCCGGCGCCGCCGGGGCGACGATCGTGCCGGGTGTCCGTGGTCGCGCTCGTGGAGGCGCGCGCCGAACACGGGCTCAGCCACCGTCAGGGTGGAAATCCGGTGGCCAACCACGTGCCGGGCTGTCGACAACCGCGTGCTCGCTGCGGACCGGGATCGCGGCGCGTGGCAGGGTGAGAGCATGACGAGGTTCCCCCGCTCCCACGCGGCTCGACCGGGGCCGGTCGAGGACCTTCCCGCGACCATCGGGGGACCCGCGACGCGCGCTCTGCTCGAGGCAGGAGTGACGTCGTTGTCCGACGTGGCCCGGCTGAGCGACGCGGAGCTCCTCGCCCTGCACGGGGTCGGGCCCAAGGCGGTGCGGCTGCTGCGCGCAGCGATCGCGGAACGCTGACGCGCCCGGACGGCGCCGGTTCTCGAGCGCCGTCGTCCCGAGGTGCCGGCGCGGTCGGGCGACCGTACGTTGGTCGCGGCCAACGTCCGGATCCCTCACCGTCGAGGAGTCGTCATGAAGCTCGTCCGCGCAGCATCGGTGCTCGCCGGAACCACCGCCCTCCTGCTCGCCACCGCCGTCCCCAGCGGGGCGCACGGCAGTCCAGGGCACGGCCACGGGCTGGGGCACGGTCATGATCCGTTCGACCCCGGCACGGTGTCCTTCACGCTCGACGGGACGGTCCTGGACGCCGGTGAGCAGGTCACGTCGGTGACGCTCGACCTCGACCGTCTGCCCGGCATCCGTGCCGCCTCGGTCGAGCCGTCCGCGTTCTCGGTGCGCGCGGTGGGCAGCCTGCCCGACGGCGTCGCGACCGGCGCGCCGTCGGACGTCGTCTTCGACGTCGAGCGGGAGGTGACCGACGCCGACATCACGCGCGACGGTAGCGTCCGGCTCTTGCTCGCCTCGGGAACCGGCGCCGGGACGCTCCAGTACCTCGGCGCGGAGGGTCGCAACGTGCTGCTCGACCTGGACTACACCATCACGCAGGACGAGCCGATCGAGCTGCGCAACGGCCGCGACGTGGTGATCGAGGAGTTCCGCCAGGGCGACCTCGTGGACCCCGAGGTCGACGCCTTCTCGAGCGACGTGACCAGCGACGGGCTGAAGTACCGCCTGTACGAGCCGCGCCGAGCCCGCGGGGACCGGCCGCTCGTCGTCTGGCTGCACGGCAACGGCGAGGGCGGGCTGCCCGGGCTGTACCAGAACGAGGCCCAGCTCCGGGCGAACCGCGGCGCACTCGGGTTCACGACCCCCGAGGCTCAGCGGATCTTCGGCGGCGCGTACGTCGTCGCACCCCAGGTGCCGGACACCTGGTACAACGCCGACGAGGCCGGCTACCGCGAGAAGCTGCGCGCGCTCGTCGAGGAGCTCTCCGCGGAGCACGACATCGACCAGAGCCGTATCCACGTCGCCGGCGCGTCCGCCGGCGGGCTCATGTCGATCGAGCTCGTCGCCGCCTACCCGGCGACGTTCGCCTCCCTCGTGTCCGTCGCCCCCGCGATCACGCTGAACCGCGACCCGAGCTATCGGACCGACGCCGAGGAGGTCTCCCGGCTCGCCGACACCCCGACGTGGTTCATCCACTCGCGCGACGACGGCACCGTGCCCTTCGACCGCGCGACCGTCTGGGCGCACGAGCTCGTCCCCGGCTCGCTCATCACGCTCTACGACTCCGTGGAGTGGGGCGGGCAGACCTACTCCGGCCACTGGTCGTGGATCTACCTCGCGCGCAACGCCCCGACGGCCGACGACGGCACGTCCGTCTGGGAGTGGATGAGCCAGCAGGTGCGTGACGGCGAGGGTGACACGGCCGCCTCGCGCTGAGGCCAGCGGCGGGTCACCACGGACCGACCAGCGGGCGGAACCGCTGCATCGCCGCGACGATCATCCGCGCGTCGTCGAGGCCCTGCTGTGCCTGCTCGGCCGTGACCGGCTGGCTGTCGAGGTCCGGGTACTCGGAGTCGTGCCGCCGGAGCCGTAGCTCGCGGAACCGACGGACCACGCGACGTCCGTCGGGTCCGAGCTGGGCCTCGAGGGCGTCCTGGACGACGCGGTGCCCGCCGCGCGAGGTGGGCCGCAGCCCTTGTGCGGCGAGCACGGCGACCATCGACTTCCGCGCGGCGTCGTACAGCATTGCGAAGGCGCCGGCAGGGTCGGTGTCGAGGATCAGTGCCGCAGTGCGCAGGTGCTGCTCGGCCTGCTGGAGGAGGAGGGCGGCGTGCTCGTCGGACGGGTGGACCGTCTGGAGCCGGCGCTGGTTGAGCGCGTCGAGGATGACTGATGCTCCGGTCGTCCATCTGCTTCGGGGCTCAGGCATCGCCACCGCCCGTCGTGCCGATCACGTCCACGGTGGGCCCGGCGAGGACCGTGCTCTTGAAGCTGCTCGTGTCCTGCGCCCACTCGTCGGCGCGAACACGGCGGACGTTGACCTCGCGGTGCAGTCGCCGCTCGGCCTCCTCGACCGCGTCCGCCAGGTCGTCCCGGTCCGGGTCGCCGACGACGAGGAGGTCGATGTCGGCCGGGACGAACCCGGGTTGCTCCTCGTAGCGCGCGGCCCACGACCCGTAGATGAAGGCGTGCTGGATGCCGGCGACTTCGCGGAGCGCGTTGCGCAGCACTGCCAGCGGGCCGAACGTGACGGCGAGCAGCTCGGCGAGCGGGCCGTAGACCACCGATGCGGTGAGCACGTGCACCAGGCGGGTGTTGCCCCGCTTCGTGGTCCGGACGAGACCGGCGTCCTCGAGACGCGACACCTCGCGCGTCGCCGTCGGTGCGGAGGTCCCCACAGCGTCAGCGATCTCGGAGACGCTCTGTACACGTCCCGGGGCGAGGAGCACATGCGCAAGGAGGTCACCCTGGGTCCGCGACCGCAGCAGGGGGAGCAGCAGTGGTGGCGCTACTTTCATATAACGAAGGCTATCCGTCGCTTTATGAAATCGCTAGACCGCGGGAGCTGTCTCCGGAGCGATCGGCGGCCACCTTCGCCGCTGCGTCGCGAAGAGCGTTGCCCGCCGTGCATCAGATGGGCCGAGTGCTGCGGTGGACGCTCCCTCTGGGCTCCCCGTCAGCGACGCGCTCGCTCTGCGTTCCAGATCGCGTGGTCAACCATCCACGGCGTCACGCGATAGTTCGATGTCCCCGTCAGCTCGGCCGCCAGTGCGCGAAGTACGTCCTTCGCGCCGGCAACGCCGGTCTCCGTGCCGTGACGCTTGAGGAAACGCAAGATCATGCGGTCCAGCTTCAGCGTGTCGTCGTCGCCGACGAGCATCCAGAAGTATCCGGTGCGCACCCCATCCCCAGGGATCTGGCGTAGACGAGCGCTGATCTCGTCCACCCTGGCGAAGTCCTCCAGCGCCTTGGCTGCGTCCGGCAACGTGTCGACGCCCGCCTCGACGAGAACATCCGCGTACCGGAGGGCAGTCTCCGCCTTGAGGACCCTGCTGCGAGATGACGTGCGGTGCGCGGTCGTGACCGCGACGAGCTCGTCGGGAGTCCGGTACGTGTCACGGAACGCCGAGAGCGGCAGGGGATCGGACGCCGGGAGCGTCATGACGGAGACGACCGGCTCGACGTCACCCGCGGCGGCCGCGACGCGTCGGACAGCCGGAACGACGTGCCGGTCGTAGCTGATGCCGATCGACCAGACGGCGTCCAGGACGCAGTACGTGACACTCGACCATCGGCGCTCGCGGGGACGGACGTCCAGCGCGCGGACGGCCTCGATGAGGTTCGGTGAGAGCGGCACTGTATTCCTCCTGCGGATGCGCACCGGTTCGTCGCTCCTTCTGGGGCTCACCGGGACCCTACGGGGCTCATCCTGGGCACATCACTGGTCCATCGGAAGCCCATCGGGTGAATCTGCCGCGTGATCAGACCCATACGCGATAGTGTCGCCAGGCACGGAGAGACGTCCGACGACGCTCAGGGAAGGCATGAACTAACGCAGGTTCCCGGGCCTAGCTGTCAGCGTTGAAGCGATTGCACTCAAAGGAAGTTCGCACCTTGCCAAGATTGGGGTCGTGATGACGCGGTCCGCCTGGAGCTGTTTCTCTAAAATCTTCGCCTCCAGCGAAGAGGCGCTATACGGCGATCGATTTGGCGAGCGCTACGAGTACGACTCGAACGTCATAAATAGCTCACGCCTGAGCGAAGGCGACGTGCTCGTGATTCGCGACGCGCAACTAATATTCGGGTTCGGCGTCGTCGATCGTATCGATCACACGGAAGGTGAGAAAGAAATCTTACGTTGCCCCAATTGCCGCAAATCCGCGGTTGTAAGGCGCGCGAGGCTTCTGCCCGAATTTCGTTGCAGCAAGTGCAAGGCCGAGTTCCACGCGCCCGATCTCGGAATAGAATCTGTCACCAAGTTCGTCGCGCGTTATAGCAACGGGTGGCTTCCATTGCCCTCGCCTGCCCCCGTGCGCCTCTTGGCCGACGTGTACGCTGGGGCAGATCAGCAGAATGCGATCAGAGAACTCGAACCCAGAGCCGTGGAAGACTTGGTTGGACGCCTTGCCGGTATAGACGGGCGCTTACTCCTCCAAGCAACTCGCGAGGTTAGCGCGATTGAAGGCGGGTTTCTGAAAGCTCTCGCGAAGGCTCGACGGGGCCAAGCCGAGTTTCGCCGCGAGCTACTCAAGCGTTACGGGGCGGTGTGTGCAGTAACCGGACCGCAGCCGGAGCAGGTGCTAGACGCTGCGCATCTCTATGCTTACGCCAGCTCGCCGCACCATGATCTCCAGGGCGGACTACTGCTCCGTGCCGATGTTCATCGGCTCTTCGATCGGCTTGTCCTCACGATCGACCCGCGCACCTGGCGAGCGCGTGTCGACCCCGCATTGACCGATCGGTTCACGCTTCTTCAGGAGCTTTCCGGCCGTGACCTCGTGCTCGGCACGGCAAGTCGTCCGCGAATCGACCTGATCCACGGCCACTTCGAGCTCGCAACGCAAGCTTGGAGGAGCCGGCGACGGGGGTAGTTGCAGGTCTAGTGCCGAGCCAGTCGTGGATGAACGGAGGACACTCCCGTTCGCGGCCGGGGCGCGGCAAGGCCATCGAAGTTCGAGCCTGCCCGCCTGCGTCCCATATTTTGCGGAAGAGTGCTCGCTGAGTTCGCCCTCAGCTGCCCAACAGTGGACTGGTTTCAGCTTGTCACGATCCGCTCGGTGCTCGCATATCAGCGGACCGGCACTGCTTAAGGGCCACGGTTGCAGAATCAGTGCATCGTCGAATCTGCGGCGTCTTTGCGCGGACGGCTGGCGCTGTGGGGCCGCCGACCACGCCCCGGAGGTGACCGTCACGACTCGAGCGCCGGTTCGCCTGCTCGTAGATAGTTGTAGATCGAACCTGCGATCGCGGTGCCAAGCGGAATGGGTACCGCGTTACCAATCTGTTTGGCGATCTGGGTCTTCGATCCGCACCACAAGAAGTCCTCTGGGAAGCCCTGGAGCTTGGCGGCCTCGTAGTGAGTGATTGGCCTTCCCTCAACCGGATGAAGATACCTGCCCTTCTCGGGCTTGAAAAACTCGGTTCTGATCGTCACCGACGGAGCGTTGCCACGGAGCCGACCCATTACATCGCCCGCACCGGCATCATGTTTGTCCCACGCTTCAGTCGATAGATATACGAGAGTGCCAATACGCTTCCGTTCCCCATCTTCAATCACTGCGCGAAAGGCGTCGGCCTTGCTCCTGGCGGAGCGGTCAGATCGAAGTCTGAGCCTGGAAGCCCGCTCGACGGTGTAGGTGCGTGCGCCTAGGGCGCCTCCCTGCACAACCTCCGTGTACGAACCCGGCAACATCAGTCTGCCCTTATCGTCTCTGTAAGCCGAGTTCTTCTGCATCAGAATCTCCTGGCCGTCGGCGAAGCGGCACCAGAAGCGTCCGCGCAGATCCTTACGGTTGCCACGCGGGGGAATGGCGTCGTAGCGTGCCAGCGAGATCGGCTCGGGGTTTCGCGTGATGTGAAGTTCTTCGGTCGCGTAGGGGCCCTGCAACTTCTCTTCGAGCTCGGGGACCCACTTGGATCTCGACGGCAGCTCGGTCCGGCTCAAGTCCCACGTGCGGGTCCGTTCAAAAACTTCATCGATCGTCCGCCACGCCCGCATACCCCTTGGTAGGTCCAAACCAGCAAGAAGGTCTCGATGCTCCAACAGCTCTTTCGAGTGAGTAGGTTCTGGGTACTGCATTCGGTCGGGTCGTAGCGGTACGTCCACACGGACGCCGATGAAGATTGCGCGCCGGCGGGCCTGCAGCGCGCCGTAGTCGGCGGCGTTCAACAGGTACCTTGAGGCCCGCTGCTGTGAAGTGTCGCATTCCTTCGTCCCCGGAGCGTCTCGGGGCTCGTAGTTTTTTAGATCACCGTTACCCATGCGTCTGAGGAGGTCGCTGAACTCTGGTGATCGAACAAAGCGGTCGACATTCTCGATGACGAAAACCTTGGGTTGGACCGCAACAACGATGCGAATGAACTCTTGCCAGAGCTTGTTGCGCTCGGCGCCGACCTTGTCCCGGTTGAGTCCGGAGAATCCTTGGCAAGGCGGGCCGCCGACGACGACGTCGATTTCATCAGGCCCCCATTTCGGAGTCCACCCAATGATGTCCTCGCGAAATATCTCCGTCGGATCAATATCTTGTACTCTCCGAGGTGATGACGCGCCGAAGTTCATCGCGTACGACGCCGCGGCGGCAAGATCCCACTCGACCGCACCGACGCTTCGGAAGACCGGCGGGTCCGCTGGGCTCGTACCCTCGGGACGGAACTGATGGAACCCCTCCGTGAGGCCACCACAGCCTGCGAACAGATCAAGTACGGTGATCGGATCGGGACGGTTCGGTGCGCCTTGCATCCGCGCATCGTATCGGCACGCGCCCACGGTCATACCTGCATGGCTGTCGCCTGGTTCGGCGCAGGTAGCTGCGTCCCTCCGACCTCGTGGGGCGGTGAGTGACGTGAGGCCTGACGTCATCTAGGGTCGTCACGCTGGGTGGGCGCCGAAGCACCACCGGGTGATTTCGTTCCGAGGCCGCCTGGCGCGTGCCGGCCGCCACTACTGTCGTGCCTCGCTACGGGTCGGTACCTTGACGACGAGGGAGTTCGGGGATGTCCGCGGAAGTGTTCGAGATCCAGTACCAGACGTTCCTGACGTTCCTTGAGAATCAGACGCCCGCCGACGCGGTCAAGGGTCTGCTGACCCTGGGGGTTCCGACCGCTACCGTCGAGTCCATCCGCGCCCGCTTCGAAGCGAGCACTCAGAAGGTCAAGGAGCTTGACGAGCCGGCCGTCGTTGAGAGCAAGGGGCGCGCAGCGTGGTACACGGGCCCGAGAGCAGCTGATCGGTACTGGCCCGCTGTGCAGAAGATCCTCCGCGCCGACGGCTGGGGGAAGGACTCGGTCAGATCACTCGACGACTCCTCGACTAGAATCGTGTCGCTGCTCAACCATCCGCACGAGAAGACCTTCCGCTCCCGGGGCCTGGTCGTCGGCTACGTACAGTCGGGCAAGACGACGAGTTACACGTCGGTGGTCGCGAAGGCGGCCGACCGAGGGTACAAGTTCGTTATCGTGCTTTCGGGCATTCACAATGGGCTGCGGCGCCAGACGCAAAACCGCCTCGTCAATCAGCTGGTGAAGCCCAACCCGTCGCACTGGCATCAGCTGACCAGCCCTGACCACGACTTCATCCCCCCGCCCAACCCAGCAGCGTTCTTCGGCAAGGCGTCAGGGCCGAAGGTTCTGTGCGTCGTCAAGAAGAACGGCACGGTGCTGCGAAAGCTGGCCGAGTGGCTGGAGGCCGCGTCGCAATACCTTGTCGACACGCCGACCCTGATCGTTGACGACGAATCGGATCAGGCGACTGTTGCAACGAAGACAATCAACCCGCTGATCATGCGGATTATGGGCGGGCTTCCGCGCAGTGTGTACCTTGGCTACACGGCGACGCCCTTCGCCAATCTGCTCATCAACCCGGCGGCGGAGGACCTGTACCCGCGGGACTTCATCGTGAATCTGCCGAAGCCAGCTGGCCACTTCGGCACGGAGGTCATCTTCGGACGCGATCCTATCGATGGGGAGGAGCCCCAGGATGCTCCGGACGGGTACGACATGGTGCGCACGGTCCCGAAGGGGGATTGCGAGCACGTCCGCCCGTTAAAGAAGACGGACGTGGAGACCTTCGCTCCGACGATCGTCGATTCTCTACGCGACGCGCTCGAGTACTTCCTCCTGGCCACTGCCGCGCGTCGGGTTCGGGGGACCGGCAACCCGCACAACACGATGCTCATTCACACCAGTGTGAACACGGCAGTGCATTTAAGCTATCGAGGTCCGCTGCGGACGTTGCTCGGCGACCTGTATCGCGATGTTGCGAGTGGCGCCGCCGTCGCACGGCTGCGTGACCTTTGGGAGCTTGAAACCAAGCGTGTGCCCGCGGAGCAGTTCGGCGAAACACCGGTTGCTTTCGAGGAATTGGTTGGCGAGCTCCCGGGGGTGATACGAGCTTGCCGCGTCATCATGGACAATTCCAGCAGCGACGACCGACTCGACTATGAGGCCGGCCCCGTCGTGGCCGTCGCGGTCGGAGGGAACACGTTGTCCCGCGGACTCACGCTTGAGGGCTTGTCCGTCAGCTACTTCGTACGGGCGGTGTCGGCCTATGACACCTTGCTCCAGATGGGCCGCTGGTTCGGGTTCCGCTCCGGCTACGCAGATCTACCTCGGATCTGGATGACCGATGAGCTCGCAGGCTGGTTCCGGCACCTCGCGATGGTGGAGCACGAGATGCGTTCCGATATCGACCGGTACATGACCGAGGATGTCACACCGCTGGACTTCGCAGTTCGCCTGCAGACGCATCCAGCACTTTTGGTGACGGCGCGAGCGAAGATGAAGGACGCCGTCACTGCGTCAGCCTCTTATGGGGGGCAGCGGCTCCAGACGCATTATTTTCAGACGGACGGCGAATGGCTTCGCGGGAACATATCAGCGTCACGAGGGCTGATCAAGGCGGCTACCGCTGAGGGCGTCTCCCCCGTTGTGGACGACGCGCGGTACGTGTTCAGAGACGTCTCATACACGGCCGTTCTAGGCTTCCTTACGGAGTACACGTTTCACGAAGACTGGGGAGTGGCCAACACCGAGCTCCTCACCGAGTACATCCAAAAGCGCGTCCGCGCAGCAAATGCCCTCCGGCAGTGGAATATTGCTGTTGTGGGGAATCCGCTGAACGGCAGCAACGGCTTCTCCTTTGACGAGAACGTCACGGTCGGGCGGGTCGGGCGCGCACGAATCAAGACCGAGCGCGAGGACTTTGCGGACATCAAGACCCTCATGAGTCGCAAGGATGCCGCCGTCGACCTGCCCGGAGACTACTCGAACGCGACCGAGAAGGAACTGATGCAAGCGCGAAGCGTGCACGCCCCCTCGACGGGCCTGCTCGTGCTCTACCCGATCGACAAGGACTCCAAGCCAGCTACGGTTCGGGCGGCCAAGACGCGTGAAAATCTCGCCGCGGAAGACCACGTCATCGGTGTTGGCATCGTCTTCCCCGAGGTGACGGCCGGCGATGACACAGCCCACAGCTACATCCAGGCCGATCTCTCCGGCGTCGCGATAGAGGACGAGGACTTCAGCGCCCTGGAGGAAGAGGATTGAGCTCTTCGGCCCGCAGTACCTTCGAGGCGGAGTGGGAGCGGCTGCTTGCCCTGCCGCCGTCATCCGACACTCGCATGCGTGTTCACCAGCTCCCCACCGCGACGTCGTGGGGCAACGTTGCACTCGCCGTCGACCACGACGGCGTTCGTCACCTCCTGGTACCGATCTTGTCCTCCACGCGAGTACGTTCGGGACTCGACGGTCCAGGTCTTATGTTGCGTAAACGCGTGCTCGAAGACGACCGTAGCCACACGACTTTCGCTGCGCTCTCGTGCCTCCGACCTGAGCTCTCCTACCTCTTCGACGACTTGTGTTCCGACGTCGTGGTCGAACTAGATGGTCTCGGGCACCAACCGATGAAGGCCGTCTACCAGGTCGTCGACCGCTGGCGCTCGCTCTTCGACCGGCCCGCCGGTGTTCTGTCGGACGAGGCAGCGGCGGGCCTGTACGGCGAGCTCTTGGTCCTGCGGCGCCTACTTGAAGCCGACGCAAGCGCGCATCTGTGCTGGGCCGGACCTCATGGAGCGCGCCACGATTTCCGTCTTGAAGACCTCGACGTCGAAGTAAAGGCGACGAGCCTCACCGAGGGCCGTACCGTCCGCATCCACGGATTGGATCAGCTGGAGGCGTCCGAGGATCGACGACTTCTCCTGGCCGTGATCCAGTTAGAAGACAGAAGGCGAACGGGTGGCGGCACGACACTCCTGGATCTCGCGAAAGACGTGCTCGCGTTCTCCGACGACGAAGCTGCCGTGCTGTCCCTTCTGGCTTCGGTCGGGTACGTTCTCGGCGCCGTCGAGAGCAACGACTCGCGCGCTTGGACGGTCACGGACGAGCGCTGGTACGACGTGGACGACGCGTTCCCACGCCTCACTCGAGCCGCCTTGGCGGCAGCGAGAATCAGTGACGCCATCCGCGATGTCGACTACTGCGTCGACCTAGCGGCAGACTCACCGTCTCCCGTGCCGTCCGACAACGTCAAACAGCTGTTGAGCAAGGGAGCGCACGGCCTTTCATGACTTCCCTTTCTGCAGACTCGTCCTTCACCGCAACCGCGCCTTGCTGGGATTCTCAGCAGTATCCGCCCGAGGGTGCGTCTGCCGCCGAGGGCATACGCAACCAGCTGGGCCGGCCAGCGTTGGATCTGCTCACCGTGCTCGTCCGTGAGGCAGCCCAGAACAGCTGGGACGCGCGATCCGACATGCCCGGTGTGGACGTCCACTTCGCACTCGACCTGTACACGGTCGGCCCGGCGCACACTTACGCCTGGCGAAGTCTCCTTCTCGAGGGTGCTCCCCGGAACGCGAAGCATTTTCCGCTGCGTCGAACTCTTAACAGCACGACGATCCGTGCCCTGGTCGTGTCGGACCGCGGAACCAAAGGGCTCGGCGGGCCCACTCGTGCCGACGTCGTAACCAACGGCCCGCGCGACTTCGTGACATTCGTGCGGAATGTCGGGGAGCCTCGGGACACACTTCTCGGTGGCGGCACCTACGGGTTTGGCAAGGGCATCTTTTTCATGCTCTCCCGTGCCCACACCGTGCTGATCCACACGAGGACCCGGCACGAGGGTCGGCTCCAAACGAGGCTCGTCGGGTCGGTATTGGCCCACAGCTACACCGAACGAGTAGCTGGCGGTGGCGAGGCCCGATTCACGGGCCGACATTGGTGGGGGAAGGTGGACGGCGGAATCGTCGAGCCGCTGATCGACGACGAGGCCAACGACGTCGCCGAGAGGCTCGGCCTGCGCCCATTCGGGCCAAACGAGACCGGCACGACCGTGGTGGTGGTCGACCCTGAGATCGATCAGGAACTAGGTTCGATGGAGGCTGTCGGGGACTACCTGGCGGAGACAATTATGTGGCAGCTTTGGCCAAAGATGCTGCCTCGCACCGACGGGCTGCCAACTATGACGTTCAGCGTCACAGTTGACGGCCGAGAGCATGCGGTCCCTGACCCGACCACCACGCAGCCGGTGCAGATGTTTGTCGAGGCGTATCGGCGAATGAATGGCCCGGAGGTTCGCACGATCGACGCCGGACGTCCGAAGCGCGCGCTCGGCACGTTCGGGCTTTACGACACCTTTGTGTTGCCCTGGACCTTGACCAGGGCCGCCGAGAGCGCGGGCTTCTCGAACAACCTCGTTCACCACGTATGCCTGATGCGGTCTGCCGAACTGGTGGTGACCTACCGCCCGGGTATTGAACCGCAGGCTGAACTGAAGGGATACGCGGGAGTCTTCCGCGTTGACCAGTCGCTCGATGGAATATTCGCGAGGGCCGAGCCGCCGACTCATGATGCCTGGAATGTCGATAGCCTTCCTCAGGAAGAACGGCGCTTCGTCAACGCGGTGTTCCGAAAGCTGCGTGACATCCAGAGCGAAATCAGCGGGCTTCGAGTGGTCGTGGGGTCGGAAAGCAAGGGCGTCGCGCTGGGCGCTGCCAGCAACTACTTCTCGGATCTGCTTCGAGGCTCGTCAGGATTCGGAGGCAGGCACGTGTCCTTCGGGACTCAGGGCGGCGGCGGCGGATCAAACGTCCCTGGTTCGGGGCCCACAGGCACCGGAACGCGGTCCGGTTCCGGCGGCGGCAAGAGGGAGCCCGGAAACGGTGCCGGGACGCAAACGGTCGCACGCGTCAAGGTTGACTACGTCGGAGACCCGTACCTCGTGCACCGTGAAGGCGAGCTCGCTCTCGTTCAGGAGTTCAGGATTCCCGGCAGCCCGCCAGTGCGGCTCGGTGCTCAATTGACGATCGCGATTGCAGTTGATGCAACGGGACGAGACCGCGATGCCACGGAACTGCCAGAGGTCCTCGGCTGGGTGAGGCCCGACGAAACGGTTGTTGCCGAGCCCTCCCCGGTCGTGACCGGTGGGGACGGCACATGGAGGCTCATGGTCCGGCCAGTCGAGGACACGATGACAGTGGTCGAGATTGGCGCCGAGGCGGTGCAGCAGTGAGCAAGATCGCCTACCCCTACCTTCGGCCGTCGCCGTCCTCCGTGGTGTCATCTCAATGGTCCCTGGTTCTCGGTGACGGCTTGGTGGAGTTGCCGGGGAGCCTCGATGACTGGGACTACAACCTCGACGTCCAACTTCGACGCACGATCCAAATAGATGTCACCACCGTGAGGGCGGAGTGTCGACTACCTGAAGGCGCGCCGCTCGACCTCTGTGTCGTCTGGAGATCCAGTGGCTCCGGGCTGTTCGGTCGCGCGGCCGCAAGACGGCTCGCCCCCTCCGGGACAGTGGACATGAATTTGAACGTTACGATCCCGGGCGCCTCGGTAGGCGGGGTCGTGGACGTCGACACGGTTCTCGTACTGGCGAAGGCTTGCGGGCGCACCGACCCCTTGGCGCCCTGGCGTGCCGGGTCGATGCTGTGGGAGCACCGTTCCTCGATCCGCCTGCAAGGCACTGCTTCGCAATTCCCGATCTCCGTCGTCGACTTCTCAAGTACATCGTTGCCAGAGGGTGCGGGCTGGCACCTGCAGATCAGTGGCTCTTTGGAGTCGGCGGCGATGGGTTCGCTGCTCCTGCTCGTGAACGCGAGACACAAGCCCGTCGCCGAGGCGTTCGGGAACGCTGGCAAGCCTCGGCTTGCTGATCGGCTGATCCTCTCGGCCGTATACGCGGACGTCGCCAGGGCCATGATCGAGCATGCTCTGGAATGTGACGATTTCGACGACGACATTTACTACGACGACGAGACGCTCGGGGCCATGCTACTCGACGTGTTCCGCCGTGTCTTCGGCGTGCGGACCGTCAAGGACGTCCGGCTTCGTGCCAAGGACAGCCCGTCCCTAGTCGCGACCGAAGTCCAGGCCGCGGTGAACATCTTTGGGAGCGACCGATGAGCACGCTGTACCCGCGTCTCCTCCGAGCTAGAGTCGACGCTCTCTTCGACGAGTACGCGAACTCGACATCGCTCAAGGAACTGGCATCCAGAGCCTCCGCGCACGACGACGCCGCGGTCTACGTTGCCACGGGTGGGAGCCGTGTTCGGCCGGAACGCCTCGCCGATCTCGCCACCTCCGTCCGTGACTTGGCAGGCCAGCACGGCTATCCCCAGCCACCCCATCGCGCCCCAGAGTTCGACGTCGCCCTTTCGCGGCTCCTGCACGGCACCATGAACGTGGCAGCAGCCGAGGCTGCTTCGCGCGAGATGTGGGCGTTCCTATCATTGGTGCTATTGCCAGACGTCGCCTACTGGCGCTTCCCCAACCCGCCGGGTGATCGGGTGAAGAACACGGACATCACTCGGCACGTCTTCGGGCGACTGTGGTGGAGGGCGGAGCTCGTCCACGACGCCGCCCTCGAAGACCCGTACCAGTTCCTGACGATCCTCGGTGAGGCTGACTTCGACCACGTCTATGCGCGCCGCGCGCAGATCGGCGCGAGTCCCAAGATCGTCCGTAATCTTCTAATCGTGTGGAGTGACCTGCGCGAGGCTGGCCAGCTTGACGCACTGAACGAGCGCGAGGCGTTTCGGTCGATGCTCGTGCTGCTGCGCCGCATCGTGCCGTTCCTCTCTTTGAACGCCTTGAGTGACGGCGCGCTCCACGACGAGCTCGATCGCACTGCGCGTCAGGCGATCATGGCGCTGAGGGGAGAGGGGCCGGCCTGACCCCAGATCGTGGGTACGGTGGCGCCATGACCACCTCTCTGGGGCGTCATCCGGGCGCGTCCACTCCCGAGGTAAGCCAGCGTATGAGCGCGGCACGGAGACGCGACACCAAGCCGGAACTCGACCTTCGCAGGCTGTTGCACGCGCGCGGCCTGCGGTATCGCGTCACGTACCCGGTACCGGGCAAGCCGCGCCGCACGATGGACGTTGCGTTCACCCGCGCCAAGGTCGCCGTGTTCGTAGACGGCTGCTTTTGGCACGGGTGCCCGGAGCACGCCACGCAACCCCACGCCAACGCCGACTGGTGGCGGCAGAAGCTACGCAAGAACGTCGCCCGCGACGCTGATACCAATCAGACCTTGTCCGACTACGGCTGGACCGTGCTGCGGTTCTGGGAGCACGAAGACCCGGCCGCTGTCGCGGACGAGATCGAAGCGGTCGTCCGCCCGGCCTTCATCGCAGAGCTCTGAGCTCATGAGGGCGTCGCCATTGCCGTCAGCGCTCGGATTGACCGACTCTTGACAAGCGCTCCGTCTCCTGCCGCGAAGAAGGGAGCTAAATACAGCCGCGCATAACGGGAGGATGATTCGGTCGTCTTGGTCAGCCGGAGAGATGACGAGTCGACCAACCCCCGCAGTATGGGTCGGACGAATATTGCGTTCTAGAACTGACCCGTCTGCACGAGTACCACGGCTAGCTGGACACGACCGGTTACCTCGAGCTTCGCGCTCGCTGACGCGAGGTGCGTCTTGACCGTTGCCTCGCCGAGGAACAGCCGCTGCGCGATGTCGGCGTTGGACAGTCCCTCGACCACCAGCCGTGCGACGTCGAGTTCCCGCTCGGTGAGCGTCGCGACGCGCTCGGCCGCGTCGCGCCGCCCTGCCGCACCAGGTGCCGCACTGACCTGCGCGATGACGGTCCTCGCCGCGCGCGGTGACAGAGCGCCGTCGCCGGCTGCGACGGCCCGCACGGCCGCGACGATCTCTGCCGGTTCGGCATCCTTGGCGAGGAACCCGGAGGCGCCGGCGTGCACGGCGTCGAGAATGACCTGCTCGGTGTCGAACGACGTCATGGCGATGACACCCGGCGGGTCGGGCAGCGCTCGTACAGCATGCGTCGCGGTGACGCCGTCGACACGGGGCATCCGCAGGTCCATGAGGACGACGTCCGGGTGGTGCGCCTGCACCGTGGGGACGACCTGGTCGCCGTCGGACGCCTCGGCGACGACCTCGATGTCGTCGGGCCGCAGGATGGTGCGCAGCAGTCGGCGGACCATCGCGTCGTCGTCGACGACCATCACCCTGATCACGGCGCGAGCGTAGCGACGGCCGCCCACGCGCCGTCGGCGGCGACCACCGCACGGCGGCCAGCCGTACAAGCCAGGGCGAGCTACGCCGTCGGGCGATCCCAGGGCAGGTGCGCGCGCACGACGTACCGCCCGTTCTCGACGCCCGCGTCGAACGTCCCGCCCATGGCCTGGCACCGCACGCGCATCCCGACGAGGCCCGAGCCACCACCGGGGATGCCCGAGGCCCCGACGGTGGCGCCGGCATCGCCGAGCACGGGCGCGTCGGCGTACGGGTTGAGCTGAGGCAGTACCGCGTTCCGCACGGTGATGTCCACGCCGTCGCCCGGCCGCGCGCGGACGTCGACCTCGGCTCGGGCGCCGGGCGCGTGCTTTATGACGTTGGTCATCGCCTCCTGCACGATCCGGTACACGGCGCGCGTGAGGGCGGGCGGGGCGTCGTCGCCGTCCGTGATGAACACCGTCGCGGCGAGATCGACGCCGCCGGCCCGGGCGTCGTCGAGCAGCGTCGCCAGGTCACCCAGCGCGGGCGCCGACCCGGTGTACTGCTCAGAGCCGGCGCGCAGGGACGAGATGAGCGTGCGCATCTCGTCGAGCGCGCGGTGGGCCGACGAGCGCATGGTGCGGGCGGCGTCCACGACCTCCGGGTTGTCGGTCGTCACCTCGAGCGCCGACGCCTGCAGCGACATGAGGGACAGGTTGTGCGCGACGGTGTCGTGCATCTCGCGCGCGATGAGCTCGCGCTCGTCCTGACGCGACACCTCGGTGCGCAGCTCGTCGGCCTGCGTGCTGAGCACCTGCGCGCGCAGGTTCTCGGCGACGGCGGCCTTCTGCGCCGCGTCCGCACGACTCACGGCTCGGCGCAGGAATCCGGCGCCAACGGAGGCGCCGAGCAGGAGCGCGGTGAGGATCGCGTAGCCGGCGGGCGTGAGGTACGACGTCCCGGACAGGCCGGTGCTGGTGATCGAGAAGATCACCGCCTCACCCTCGCGCACCTCGTCGCGCCAGAACGACACCCCGACGGACAGGGCGGTCGCGGCCGCGCAGCCGACGACGACGCGCCACCGCCTCTCCCGGGCGATGACGAACGGCAGCGCGAGCAGCGGCGCGACGGCACCGACCGGCGTCAGGACACCGGCCGCGGCCGTGGACAGGCAGACGACCACCGCGTACCGGTCACGCCAGACGACGGCCGTCGCCACGCCCGCGAGGAGCACCCACCACAGGACCGTCCGTGCAATCTGCGCGCCGGACGGCGTCGGGCCGTACGCGATGGCGTCGAAGGTCGAGGCCATCATCCCGACGGTGAAGGTCACGACCACGGCGCCCACGGTGCCCAGTGCGGACCACACGCGGTGCGGCTGCGCACGCCGCCCCCGACCTTGCCCCGGGAGAGGCGCGTACCCCGCGGGGGCGAGGTGCGTCGTCGTGCCCCACGGCGTCGCCGGACCGACGGCAGGACCCGGCCACCCCGTGTGCGGGACGACCGCCGGGGGAGGGGGCGGATACCCCGCGCCACCGTGCGGAGCGCCGGACGGCGGCGTCCCAGGTGGCTGCGGGGGCGGGTACATGCGGCGAGCATACGGGCGCGCGCCGACGCCGCGGCCCGCCCGAGCGGGTGGTTCTGGCGGGCCGGATCTCCACCGGTCGGGTGGCGGTGACGAGCCGATCGGGGGATCCGACGGTGGGCAGCCGGCCAGCACGATCGTCATCGAGACGCAGTCCGCGACGACGACCGACGCCGGTCACCAGGAGGCCACGATGTCCACGCCCAGCCCGCACCCGCAGCCCGGCCAGCCCCAGCCGTACACGACGCCGCACCAGGCCGGCGCGACCGGGCAGCCCGGCCCGGACGGCTACCCGCAGCCGGGCCAGCCGCCGGCCGGTCAGCACCCCGGACAGCCGTACCCCGGCCAGCCCTACCCGCAGGGCTATCCCGCGCAGGGCGCCCAGCCGGGCGTGCCGACGCCGCCCCGCAAGAGCTGGTTCGCGCGCCACAAGATCCTCACCGGCCTGGGCGTCGTCGTGCTGCTCGCGATCATCGGCGCCGCCCTGGGCGGCGGGGGAGAGGACGAGCCGACGCCGCCCGCCGCCGTCGCTCCCGCGTCGGACGCGCCGTCCGACGACGCGCCCGCCGAGCCCGCGCCCGAGGCACCCTCCGAGGAGCCTGCGCCGGAGGAGCCGGCCGCACCGGGCGTCGGCACGCCGGTGCGCGACGGCAAGTTCGAGTTCACGGTGACGTCGGTGGAGACGGGCGTCGCGACCGTCGGCGACGAGTTCCTCAACCAGCAGGCGCAGGGGCAGTACGTGCTCGTGCACATGACGGTGACGAACATCGGCACCGAGGCGCAGATGTTCGACGGGTCGAGCCAGGAGCTCACCGACACCGCCGGCCGCACGCACTCCGCCGACACGAGCGCCGCGATCTACCTTGGCGACGCCAACAGCTTCCTCACCGACATCAACCCGGGGAACTCCGTCGACGGCACCGTCGTGTTCGACATCCCCGCCGACGCCGTGCCGGCGACGATCGACCTGCACGACTCGATGTTCTCCGGTGGGGTCGAGGTCGCGCTGGGCTGACGGTGATCGGCGTGGCTGCGGCGGGTGAAGTCGGCCGCCGCGCCGGGACATCGGTCGGGGCGGCCCGGCATGCTGAGCCGCCTCCGACCACGAGCGTGGCCGGTCGTCGTGACAAGGGAGTGACGTGGACTACGAACTGATGGCATCTCAGGCCCGCTCGGCGCTGGTGGTCGCAGCGATGCGGCGCACGCTCCTGACGTACGGGGAGCTGGGCCGAGCCGTGGGCATCGACCGGAAGGTCCCGCTCCCCGGGCCATGTCTCACGAGTCCTGGACAAGGTGTCTCAGGTCTGCATCGACGCCGGTGAGCCGCCACTGGCCGTTCTGGTGGTGGCGAAGTCCGGTGGCCAGCCCGGTAGCGGGTTCACCAAGGGCAAGCACGAGTGGTTCACCGAGGCCCAGCGCTGCTTCGAGTACTGGTCGACGAAGTAGATTCGGCCGCGTGCAGTAGAAAACCCGGACCTTCCGCGAGCGTGCCGTGCATGCAGCTGCGTGGTCGCGCAGTCGCCGGGTGTGGCGATTCAGTCCCGGGCTCTCGGGTCGCCGAGCAGGTGCTCCACGCGCTGCGCCACGAGGCCGACGTTGGTCGAGAGGATCGCCCACAGCAGCTCGGCGTCGACGATGTCGTACCCGTGGGCGACGACGTTGCGGGCGTCCTTGAGTCGTCGGAGCTCAAGATCGGGGTGGGCGTCGACGTACGCCGGGTCGTCGCGGTCGATCCTGCTCACGCACTCGCCGAGGCGGATCAGGAGGTCCTCGGCGGCGTAGCGCAGCATCTCGTCGGTGTCGTACGCCTCCTTGCCGCGCGCGACCAGACGGTCGACGGCCCTGGCGTGCTCGACCAGGTCGCGGAGCCAGCGCTGCGTGCGGACGTTCACAGGGGGACGGCCTCGTCGAGGATCTCCTGGTGCTTCGCGCGCAGCCCGCGCTCGGTGACGACGTCGACGTGGACACCGAGCAGCTCGGACAGCTCCCGGGCGGTCGAGACGAAGCGCCAGGCGTCCTCGGGGAGCACGTCGACGACGATGTCGATGTCGCTCGTCGGGGTGTCGTCCCCGCGCGCGACCGACCCGAACAGTCGTGGGTTCCTGCCCCCGTTGCGGCGGATGACGGCTCGGACCTCGTCCCGGTGGGCGCGGAGCCGGTCCGACGGCCGGACCATCGCGCGGTGGATCCGCTCGATCATGGCGGGGGACGCGCGACGCTTGCCGGACTCGTACGCCGACAGGTTCGACGGCGCGATGCCCACGAGCTCGGCCAGTCGCGCCTGCGAGAGGCCGGCCCGTACCCGCTCGGCCCGGATGTCGGTCATGGTTCCGAGGTTATCAGTGATATCTGCCGGGACGGGAGGGCGTCGTCGCACGCACCGCGCGTCGACCGGGCTCACGGGGCCGACGAGAATGGCGGCGTGCCGCCTGCCCCGCCCTCCCCGCGCCCGTCGCCGTCCGACCTCGCCGCCGCGCGCGACCGCGAGATCGACGACTGGCTGCGCCCAGGCCTCGACGTGCTGTTCTGCGGCATCAACCCCGGCCTGTACTCGGCCGCGGTCGGGCTGCCGTTCGGCAACCCGGGCACCCGGTTCTGGAAGGCGATGCATGAGGCGGGCTTCACCGAGCGGGTGCTCGGCCCGTGGGAGCGCGACGCGTTCCTCGACGCCGGGCTCGGCATGACGAACGTCGTGCGGCGCGCGACCGCCCGGGCGGACGAGCTGTCCCGCGAGGAGATCGTCGACGGCGGGCGCCGGCTCGTCGAGACGGCGCAGGAGTGGGAGCCGCGCTGGGTCGCGGTGCTCGGCCTCGGTGCGTACCGGACGGCGTTCGGCGACCGTCGTGCGACGGCGGGGCCGCAGGAGCGCCGGATCGGCCCGGCGCGCGTGTGGCTGCTGCCGAACCCGAGCGGGCTCAACGCGCACCACACCGTCGCGACGCTCGGGGAGACGTACGGGGAGCTGCGCGTCGCCGCGAAGCTGCCCGACCGCCGTCGGTCCTGACGCGCCCCGCCCCGGCGGGCCGCACGCCGCCGGCAGGACAGCGAACGCGCCACCTCGCGCGAGCGACGTGGGCCCTGCTTACCGTCGGCAACATGGACATCGACGGGACGGCTCGGGAGTTCTTCGACCGCTACACGCGCGCGCTGCTCGACCGGGACCAGGAGGCCCTGGCCGACCTGTACGCCGTGCCGTCGCTCATCGCGTTCCCCGCGCAGTCGCTCGCCGTGGCGGAGCGCTCGCAGATCTCCGTCTTCTTCGGGTCGGCGTTCGGGCAGTACGAGGGCATCGAGGACACGACCGCGGACATCGACGTGATCGCCTCGGCGCCGCACAGCATCTGGGCGGACGTCACGTGGCGCCACGACAACGACATGACGGAGCGGTTCGTCTACCAGATCCTCGATACGGGGGACCGGTGGCAGATCGGCGTGCTCACACCGCTGCCCACCGACTGACGGGACCCGGACCGCTCAGCGCGCGTCCGTCGTCGGCGGCCGCCACCCCATGACGTCGTCGAGGGCCCGCGACCCGAGCGACGCGGCCCACGACCCGGCGGCGCGCGCGCCGAGGTCCCGCGCGCCGGCCAGCACGGGCGACGTCCAGCGCGTCGGGACGGCGACCCGCGCCGAGAGCCGCATGACCTTGTCCACGCGCGGACGGCGCTCGGCCGACCAGCGCTGCAGCGCGGGCACGACGTCGCCCGGCGCCGGCACGCGCGCGCCCAGCACGACCGCGTCCTCGAGCGCCTGGCACCCGCCCTGTCCGACGTTCGGCAGCATCGCGTGCGCCGCGTCCCCGACGAGCGCGACCCGCCCGGTCGCGAGCGACGCCGGGGGAGCGGGCAGGCGCCGCAGCGCGTGGCGCAGCACTTGGTCCGGCGGCACCGACGCGAGCAGCTCCGGGATCGGGTCGTGCCAGCCGGCGAGGCGCTCGCGGAGCTCGGCGAGCGTGTCGGGGACGCCCGCGGCGTCGGCCACGGAGACGTAGGCGTACACGCGCCCGTCCGCGAGCGGCACGACCCCGACGACGATCCCGCGCCCCCACGTCTCGCCGCCGACCGTCCCGCCATCGACTGTCCCGCCGCGAGGCGCCGGCGCGACGAGGCGCCAGGCCGTCGACCCGCCGTGCACGGGCCGCGGCGCGTCCGGCCACCAGCGCGTGCGGGTGGGGGAGTCGATGCCGTCCGCAGCCACGACGAGGTCCGCCTCGACCTCCGTGCCCGACCCCGCGGCGTCGGGCGCGTCCGCTCCGGCCGGCCCCGCGGCGTCGGGCACGTCCGCTCCGGCCGGCCGGACGGCGTCGGCCACGCGCACCACCGCGGGCCGCGCGTCGTCGCCCGGGTGCACGACGGCGCCGCTCACCCCGAGCCGCAGCGCGCCGTCGGGCAGGGCGTCCGCGAGCATCCCGACGAGCTGTGCGCGGTGCAGGACGAGCGTGCTGTCCCCGAAGCGCGCGCTCGCCTGCCCGGCGTCGGCGCGCACGAGCCACCGGCCGTCCGGGCGGCGCATGCCGAGCTCGCCCTGGAGCGTCGCGAGGTCGCGCAGGGTGTCGCCGAGGCCGAGCGCGACGAGCGCGCGCACCGCGTTGGGGGCGACGGCGATCCCCGCGCCCACGGGTTCGAGCGACGTCGCGCGCTCCAGCACGGTGACATCCCAGCCGACCCGTGCGAGCGCGACGCCCGACGCGAGCCCGCCGATGCCTCCGCCGATCACGACGGCCCGCCGGCTCACCGTCCGATCCCACCGGTTCGTGTCACGGACGTGACTCTACGGACGCAGAGCCCGCGCGGCCTCCCCCGGGCGGGGGAGGCAGCGGCGGAGCGGCGAGGTCGACAGGATCCGACGTCGGGCCTGGTGACGACGACGCGGTGTTCAGTTCTGCGGGAAACCGTTGACTTGTGTGCACCTCACCCGCGACACTCGAGTGCCCGCGGTCGACGTCGTCCCGGGTCCTGCCGCCTCACCGTCGAGGAGACACCCCCATGAAGCCCTACTGGTCCCGGGCACGCGCGCGTGCCACCGCTGTCACGAGTGCCCTGATGGTGCTCGGCCTGACCGTCACGGGCGCCGCGACCGCGACCGCCGCGACCGGCACGTCGTCGGCCAGCACCGCACCGGCCGCCGTCGCCGAGCAGGCCCCGACGATCTCGCCGGTCGTCGACGACAACTTCCCCGACCCGGACATCCTGCTCGTCGACGGCGTCTACCACGCCTACGCGACGAACGACGAGGGCCGGAACGTGCAGCACCGCACGTCGACGGACCTCGTCACGTGGAGCGAGCCGACCGACGTCGCGCCGGACCTCGGGGCCTGGGTGAGCGAGTCGTGCACGTTCTCGCCCGGCGGCGCGACGGACCGGTGCGTCTGGGCGCCCGAGGTCGCGGCGGTGGAGGGCGGCTACGCGCTCTACTACACCGCGCGCGACGCGACCTCGCCGCGCCAGTGCCTCGGCGTCTCGTTGTCCGAGTCGCCGGACGGGCCTTTCGTCCCCGTCGGTGACGACCCGTTCGTCTGCCCCAACGGTGAGGACGGCACGGAGGACCTCGGCGGCGCGATCGACGCGGGCACGTTCCACGACGGCGAGCAGCTCTGGCTCCTGTGGAAGGCCGACGGGAACTGCTGCGCCGGCAAGACGGCCATCCTCTTCGCCCAGCCGCTCTCCGCGGACGGCACGACGCTCACGGGCCCGCCGACCGAGCTCATCCGCGTCGACCGTCCGAACGAGGGCATCGTCGTCGAGGCGCCGACCATGATCGAGCGCGACGGCACGTACTACCTCTTCTACTCCGCCAACGACTTCTACGGCGGGAACTACCGGACGGCGTACGCGACGTCCGACAGCGTGCTCGGCCCGTGGACCAAGGCGACCACCGAGCTCATGACGAGCGACCGCTTCCAGGGCGACGTGCGCGGCCCCGGCGGCCAGGACGTCGTCACGCGGCCCGACGGCAGCACGGCGATCGTCTTCCACGGCTGGAACGAGGCGTTCACCTACCGCGCCATGTACCTCAGCGAGCTCGAGTGGTCGCAGGACGGCGTCCCGTCGGTCGCCGCCGCGTCGGACCGCTACCAGGCCGAGGACGGCGTCGTCACCAACGCCCGCGTGGTCCAGGACGGCAGCGCGTCGGGCGGCGCGAAGGTTGGCGGCATGGACTTCGCCGACAGCTCGGTGTCCGTCGACGTCTGGGCCGACGAGGCCGGGCCCGCGCTCATCGGGATCCGCTACGCCAACGGGTCGATCGACGAGGGCGAGCGCGTCCCCGCGACCAGCAGCGTCTCGGTGGGTGGCGAGGACGCCGGCGTCGTGACGTTCGCGCACACCACGTGGGGCAACTGGCAGACGGCCGAGCACCTCGTCGACCTCGACGCCGGCTGGAACACGCTCACGCTCACGCGGGGCACGTTCTTCGTCGAGATCGACGCGATCGACGTCTACGACACCGTGCGCGAGCCCGAGGTCGTCGTGCCCCCGGTGATCCCCGCGGACGCCGAGCGGTACGAGTTCGAGGACGGCGTCATCGTGCGCGGCACGGTCGGCTCCGCCCCGGGCGCGTCGGGCGGCGAGAAGGTCGGCGGGCTCGACTTCGCCGACAGCTCCGTGACGATCGCGATGGAGATCGAGGCCGAGAAGGCGGGCCCGTACACGCTCGCCATCCGGTTCGCGAACGGCTCCGAGCGCGGCGGGTACACGCTCGAGTCGAGCGACTACGTCACCGTCAACGGCGAGGACGCCGGCGTCGTGACGTTCCCGCACACCACCTGGGGCAACTGGCAGAGCGTCGCGCACGAGGTCCAGCTCCAGGCGGGCACGAACACCGTGACCCTCACGCGCAAGGCCTGGTACACCGAGCTCGACGCGGTCGACGTCTACCCGTCGGAGCAGACGCCCACCGAGCCCGAGGTCACCGTGCACGCGCAGACGCGGTGCCTCGGCGGCACCCCGTACCTCGCGGTGCGCGCGCAGAACGACGGCGACGCAGCGGTGGGCATGATGCTCACCACCGCGTTCGGCGACAAGAACTTCGCGGCGGTCGAGCCGGGCAAGAACGCCTACCAGGCGTTCAAGGTCCGCGGACCGCTCGAGGCTGGCGAGGCGACGGTGACCGTGACGACGTCGGAGGGTACGACGTCGGAGGTCACCGCCGACTACGCCGCAGTGCAGTGCGGATGACGCAGCCGCGCTGACCACGGGCTGAACGCCCGTCAGGAGGCCGTCGTCCACAGGGTGGTGTGGACGGCGGCCTCCGTCGTGCCGCCCGTCGCACTACGGTGCGGGCCCATGAAGTTCGAGATCCTCCTGGGCGTCGCGCTCGTCCTCGCCGGCGTCTGGCACATCATCGCGCCGAGGACCACCAGGCTGATGAACGAGGTGATCCTGTTCGAGAAGCGCGACCGCGCCGAGCCGACCGCACGCGACGTCGGGACGGTGCGGCTGTTCGGCGTCCTGCTGGTGGTGGCTGCCGTTCTCCTCGCGGGCGGCATGCTCCTCCTGCCGAGCGTCGGGCGCACCGGGCCCGAGCCGACGGGGACGAGCGCCGGATCGGTGTCGAGCCTCCCAGCCACCGGGTTCAGCGGGCCGATCGACGCGGCGGAACCGGTACCCGGTCCAGGTCCTGCGCGACGGTGAGCTCGCCGTCGAACACGGTGCGGGCCTCGCGCTCGAACTCCGCGGGGTCGCTGTACCGCTGGGAGAAGTGCGTGAGCACGAGGTGCCGCACGCCGCCCTCCGCCGCGACCTTCGCGGCCTGGTAGGCGGTGAGGTGGCCCCAGCGCTCGGCCTGGTCGAGGTCGCGGTCGAGGAACGTCGACTCGATGACGAGCAGGTCGACGCCGTCGGCCAGCTCCCGGACCGCGTCGCACAGGCGCGTGTCCATGACGAACGCGAACGACTGACCCGGCCGTGGACCGCTCACCTCCTCGACCGTGACCGTCCGGCCGTCGGCGGTGACGACGACGCCGTCGCGCTGCAGCTGCCCCACCACCGGCCCCGCGAGACCGTGACGGGCGAGGAGGTCCGGGTCCATGCGGCGGCCGTCGGGCTCGTCGAGGCGGTAGCCGACGGCGTCGATCGTGTGGTCGATCCGCCGCGCGCGCAGCGTGAACCCGGGGGTGCGACGATCGGCCGCCGGCGGGACCGGGCCGTCGCCGTCGAGCGGCTGGAGCTCGATCGAGCCCTGGCGCCGGTACGCCGACGCGTCGAGCAGGTGCTCCACCCACCGCTGCCCCGACGCCGGGTACGACACCGGGACCGTGTGCGGCACCGCGTCGCCGCTGATGCGCTGCGCGACGCCCGCGAGACCCAGGCTGTGGTCGCCGTGCAGGTGCGTGATCGCGATGCGCGTCAGGTCCGTCGCCGACACCCCGGCCAGGGTCATCTGCCGCTGCGTCCCCTCGCCCGGGTCGAACAGGATCGCCTCGTCGTCCCAGAACAGCACGTACCCGTTGTGGTTCCGGGTGCGCGTCGGCACCATGCTGGCCGTCCCCAGAACCACGAGCTCACGGCGCGACATGCCGACAGACTCCCACGGCGGCCCGTCGTCCACAGGGCCGGTCCTCCACAGAGTGCGGACCCGAAGTACCGTCCGCCGCGTCGATTCGCTAGGTTCTGGGGCAGTTCGCGCGGTGCGGTCGCCCCGTACGCGTGGTCCCGCCCGCAGCGGGACGTCAGCAAGCGTTCGTCAGCAGCAGTTCGTCAGCAGGAGAGAGATGCGTCCCGGTCGTTCGTCGTCAGTCCCTGTCCGACGCCGGCCGCTCGCCGTCGGCGCGCTCGTCGCCACCAGCCTGCTGGTCGCCGGGTGCACCGGCGAGGAGCCCACCGAGCCCGACCCGACGACCAGCACGGTCGAGGAGGAGCCCACCGAGACGCCCGAACCGACGCCGACCGAGACCGGCCCCGCGAAGCCCGAGAGGCCCGCGGCGATGGAGCAAGAGAACGCCGAGGGCGCTGCCGCGGCGGCGGAGTACTTCTCAGAGCTTTACCCGTACGTCATGACTACCGGCGACACCTCGGAATGGCTAAGCCTCGCGCATGAGTCTTGCGGCTTTTGTCAGGGCTCAATTGACCAAGCTAAGACGATTCGCGAGCGAGGTGACGCGTTCGTGGGCGGTGCCGTGACAGCTACCGTGGACGACCCAGGGCTATATGCGCGGGACGAGGCCACGGGCATCTTCCCGCTAGACATGCGCATAGTTCAGGAAGCCATGACGATCTCCGACGCCGAGGGCAAGGAGCTCTTCTCCCAGGAGCGGACGGACGACCTCTACCGCGCGGAGATCGGCCGGAAGGACGGGGAATGGGTCGTCGTTGAGGTTGCACTGCTGGAGCAGGCGTGATGCTCGTCGCTGCAGTCATCGGCGTCACACTCATGGCTTCTCCAGCGCTCCAGGGCTCGTCGAGTGCGGGCACTGACTACGGGGGATACAAGGGCGAGGCAAAGGGGCAGCAGGTCTCGGTCGAGGCTGCACGAGAAGCTACTCGGGGAGGAAACGTCTACGTCCCCACGAGCGACGAGGAGCCGACGGATCGGTACTTCTCCGCGACGCCCGCCCTGTGCGCGCTCGTCAACAGTCTTGACGGCCCGACAACCGCCTACGACTACGCGTGCACCGAGGGCGAGCAGCTCGCGTACGAGGGGATCGAGTGCGGGCCGGACGAGTTCGCGGAGGGCGCGCTGTTCCGCGAGGCCCGTCAGCCCGACGGCTCGTGGGGGCCGCCGGAGCTCGTCGGTGACGAGGGCTGCATCACGCCCGCTGACCTGCTCGCGGAGGCGGAGCGCGAGTTCGCGACGCTGCCGATCGCACCCTCGCCGGTGGTGGTGCAGCCGCCGGACGGCTGGACGGTGGTGAACCTCCCGACGATCACGTACACCGACCCGGCGGAGCAGACGTTCGACACGGCGTTGCTCGGCATCCCGGTGCAGATCTGTGCGACGCCGGAGTCGTACGCGTGGGACTACGCGGACGGCAGCGCGCCGCTCGTCACGACGGACCCGGGCGCCCCGTACCCGGACCACACCGTGCACCACACGTACGCGCAGCCGGCGGACGCGGTAACGATCGGCCTGACGACGACGTGGACGGGCCAGTTCCGGATCACCGGCGCGCCGACGTGGACGGACGTGCCGGGGACGGCGACGACGTCGACCACGGCACCGCCGCTCCAGGTCTACGAGGCGCGCTCGCGGCTCGTCACGGACCCGCTCGGCTGAGCGGTCGTCGCGGACGGCGACCGCCGGTCCGGGGAGCGGGCACGCGAACCGCTCGTAGGGTGGTGGGGTAGCCCTCGACCTCCGGAGCATCATGCGTCTGCTGCTCGTCCGCCACGGACAGACCCCGTCCAACGTCGCCGGTCTGCTCGACACCGCCCTTCCCGGACCGGGCCTCACGGCGCTCGGCGCACGCCAGGCCGCCGCGATCCCCGACGCGCTCGCGGACAGGGTGGTCGAGGGCGTGGCCGTCTCGACGCTCGTCCGGACGCACCTCACGGCGGCCCCGCTCGTCGAGCGCCTGGACCTGGAACCTCTCGAGCTCGACGGCCTCCGCGAGATCGACGCGGGCGACCTCGAGATGTCCGGCCGGCATGAGGACCACGTCCTCTACCTCGAGACGGTGTTCGCCTGGGGCGGTGGCGACATGACCCGGCGCATGCCCGGCGGGCCGGACGGTCACGAGTTCGTCGCCCGCTTCGACGACGCCGTCGCGAAGGTGGCGTCCACGGGCTGGCAGACGGCCGTCGTCGTCTCCCACGGCGCCGCGATCCGCTCCTGGGCCAGCATCCGTGCCGCCGGCGTCGACCTCGACGCGATGGCGTACCGGCAGCTCGAGAACACGGGGCTCGTGGAGGTCGAGGGTGACCCCGACGGCGGTTGGCGCTACGTCGGCATGAGCGATGGCCCGCTCGGCGGCCACGTGCTCACCGACGAGCTGGCCGACGACCCGACCGGTGAGTCCGTCGCCGACGAGCGCACCGACGTCGACCACGAGCGCGCGGAGGCCACCGCACACCGAGACGCCGACGCACACACCGACGCGCGGCACGACCCGTACGCCCGCTGAGCGTGGCGACCCCCGACGGGACCGAGCCCGAGATCCGGCCGTACCGGAGCCCGGACGACGCCGCGGCGACCTACGTCGTCGCGCGCACCGCGATCGCCCGGACCGCGGCCACCGCCTACGACCCCGACCAGATCGCCGCCTGGCTCGGACCGGCCCGTCTCGACCTGACCGGCTGGGACGAACGTCGCCACGGCGCTTCAACCCTGGTCGCCGAGCTCGACGGCATCGTCGTCGGTTTCGCCGACCTGCGGTCGGACGGCCTCGTCGACATGCTGTTCGTCGACCCACGGGCCGGGGGACGCGGCGTCGCGCGCGCCCTGCTCACCGTGATCCTGCACGACGCCGAAGCCCGCGGGATCGCCGAGCTCCGCACCTACGCGAGCCGCAGCGCGCGGCCGGTCTTCGAGCGCCTCGGCTTCACCGTCGTCGCCGACCGCCCGGACAACACGGTGCGCGGCGTCGTCGTCCCCAACACCGAGATGCGCCGTCTTCCCTGAGCCGAGCAGGCGACCGGTGTCGCAGACTCATGGCGATCGTCACGTCCGCGCCATACGCTCGACGGCATGGTCGACCAGCCGCCGCCCTCACGCCCCTCGGCGAACGAGCGCGCCCTCGAGCCCGACATCGTCACCGACCTGCGCGAGCAGATGACATACGGCTCGTACCTGCACCTCGACACCCTTCTCGCGGCGCAGCAGCCGACCAGCAGCCCGCCGCACCACGACGAGATGCTGTTCATCGTCCAGCACCAGACCACCGAGCTGTGGCTCAAGCTCGTGCTCCACGAGCTCGCGTCGGCGCGCGACCTCCTCGCCGCGGACGACCTCCAGGCCGCGCTCAAGCGCATCGCCCGCGTCAAGCACGTCCAGCGCACGCTCACCGAGCAGTGGTCGGTCCTCGCCACGCTCACCCCGAGCGAGTACGCGCAGTTCCGCGGCTACCTCGGCAACGCGTCCGGCTTCCAGTCGTGGCAGTACCGCGCGGTCGAGTTCGTGCTCGGCAACAAGAACGCCGCGATGCTCCAGGTGTTCGCCTCCGAGCCGCGCGCCCACGCCGGGCTCTCGCGCCTGCTCGCCGAGCCGAGCGTCTACGACGAGTTCCTGCGCTACCTCGCGCGGCACGGCCACGACGTCCCGCAGCGGCTCCTCGACCGCGACGTCACCGTCGCCCACGACCTCGACGACGACCTCGTCGAGGTGTTCCGCCGCATCTACGCCGACCCCGACACCCACTGGTCGGCGTACGAGACGTGCGAGGAGCTCGTCGACCTCGAGGACAACTTCCAGCTCTGGCGCTTCCGCCACATGAAGACGGTCCTGCGCATCATCGGCATCAAGCGCGGCACGGGCGGCTCGAGCGGCGTCGGATTCCTCCAGAAGGCGCTCGACCTCACGTTCTTCCCCGAGCTCTTCGCCGTCCGCACCGAGATCGGCGCCACCCGGCCATGACGTCCCCGGTGCCCGACGCCGCGCGCGTCGTCACGGTCGACGCGTCCTGGTTCCCGGGCCGCCCTCCCACGGGCCCGACGTCGTTCCTCGCCACCGCGTCCGGCCTCCGCCGCCGGAGCGACGCCGAGATCGACCCGTCCGCCGCGACGTCGGCCCTCGGAAGGCCGACCCCGGACGTGAGGGTCGACTTCGCAGACCACCGCGCGCCCGACCCGCTGCACCTCCCGGGCACGCTGCTCCCGCCGTTCACCGACGCCCACGTCCACCTCGGCCTGATCGACGCGACGGCCCTCGTCCCGCACGGCATCGCTGCCGTCCACGACCTCGGCTGGATCCCCGAGGAAGTGGCGGCATGGGCACGCGATGGTGACGACGCAGGCCGAGCGCGCGGTGCGACGTCGGAGGCGAAGGGCGTAGAAGCCGCGCGCGGCCACGGCCAGCGGACCGCTGGAGGTGACGGCGCGGCCAGCCCGAGCGCCGACGGTGCACCGCTCGCGGACCCGACCCGCCTCCCGAGCACCGAGGACGCACCGTCCGCGAACCCGACCCGACGCATGCCCCACGTCACCTTCGCCGGCGCCTTCCTCACCGCCCCCGGCGGCTACCCGTCCGACCGGTCATGGGCACCGGACGGTTCCGTCGTGGAGATCGCGACGCCCGACGAGGCCGTCGCGGCCGTCGACCGTCAGCTCGCCTCCGGTGCCTCCTTCGTCAAGGTCGCGCTCAACAGCGACGCGGGTCCCGTGCCCGACGACGCGACGCTCGCCGCCGTCGTCGGCCGCGCCCACGAGCGCGGGGTGGCCGTCGTCGCGCACGCCGAAGGCCCGGGCCAGGCCGCGCAAGCGTTCGAGGCCGGCGTCGACCGCCTCGCGCACGCCCCGTTCTCCGAGCGGCTGCCCGACGCGCTGCTGCTCGCCATGGCCCGCCCGCGCCCCAGGTCCGGCTCTCGCGCCGAGCACGACACCGCGCGCCGTCGAGCACGACCTGAGCGTCGCCCTGCGCCCGAGAACGACGCCCAAGTCGTGTTCGGCCGGGCAGGGACCGGCCGCACGACGTGGGTGAGCACGCTCGACATCCACGGCTGGGGCACGCCGACGCCGGAGCAGGACGTCGCGGTCGACAACGTGCGGCGCTTCGTCGCCCTGGGCGGCACGGTCGTCTACGGGACGGACCTCGGTAACGGGGCCCTGCCGCTCGGCGTGAACCCGGGGGAGCTGCGAGCGCTGGTCGCCGCCGGCCTCGGCGCGGACGACCTCGTGCGCGCGCTGACCTCCGGCGTGCCGCGCCCGAGCACCGTCGAGCGACGCGTCACCGCGCGAGAGATGCGTCCCTGGGCGCAGCACTCAGACACGGACGCAGCACTCGCCGCGACGGGCCGCGGTGCGGTTGTCGGCGCCGTCACCTATGTCCCCGGACCTCCTCCCACGCGCCTCACCGACCTCGACCGTCTCGACGGCCCGGACGAGCTCGCCGAGCTCACGCGCTGGCTCGCCGGCGCGACGACCCTGCACCTGGCCGACGTGCTGCAGCCGGCGTTCGCGCCGCCGTCGGGCACCACCCGAGAGGACCACCGATGACCACCACGCCCCGCACCGCGACCGACCCGGACGCCGCCGCGCGCGCCGCACGTGCGCGAGCGTTCGACGCCGCCGACCCGCTCGCGGGCTACGTCGACGCGTTCGTGCCGTCCGACGACGTGGTCGCCTACCTCGACGGCAACTCGCTCGGCCGCCCGACGCGTGCGTCCGCGGACCGGCTGGCGCGCTTCGCGACGGAGCGGTGGGGTGCGCGGCTCATCCGCGGCTGGGACGAGGAGTGGTACGAGCTCCCACTGACGCTCGGCGACCGGATCGGCGCGGCGACGCTCGGCGCGGCGGCGGGGCAGACGTTCGTCGCCGACTCCACCACCGTCATCCTCTACAAGCTCGTGCGGGCGGCGCTCGCGGCGCCGCAGGTCGCAGGCCGCGACGAGATCGTCCTCGACTCCGGCAACTTCCCGACCGACCGGTACGTGCTCGAGGGCGTCGCGCGCGAGCACGGGGCCACGCTGCGCTGGATCGACCCTGCGCACGACGGCGGGGTGACGCCCGAGCAGGTCGCGGAGGTCGTCTCCGACCGTACCGCGCTCGTCGTGCTGAGCCACGTCGCGTACCGGTCGGGGTACGTGAGCGACGCCGAGGTGATCACGCGCGTCGCGTACGACGCCGGCGCGCTCGTGCTGTGGGACCTGTGCCACTCCGCCGGTGCGGTCCCGGTCGCGCTCGACGCGTGGGGCGTCGACCTCGCCGTCGGGTGCACGTACAAGTACCTCAACGGCGGGCCGGGCTCGCCCGCGCTCGGGTACGTGCGCGCCGACCTGCAGGACGCGCTGACGCAGCCGATCCAGGGCTGGATGGGCAGCGCCGCGCCGTTCGAGATGGGGCCGGGGTACGCGCCGCACGCCGGCGCGCGACGGTTCCTGTCCGGCACGCCGGCGATCGTGGGGATGCTCGCGATGCAGGACATGGTCGAGCTCATCGCCGACGCGGGGATGGACGCGATCCGCGCGAAGTCGGTCGCGCTCACCGAGTTCGCGCTCGAGCTCGTCGAGGAGCTGCTCGTCCCGCTCGGCGCGCGCGTCGCGTCCCCGCGCGACGCGGACCGGCGGGGGAGCCACGTGACCGTCGACCACGACGCGTTCGAGGCGACGCTGCCGCTGCTCTGGGAGCGCGGCGTCATCCCCGACTTTCGGCGGCCGAACGGGCTGCGGCTCGGGCTGTCGCCGCTGTCGACGTCGTTCGATGAGGTGCGCGTCGGCGTCCAGGAGGTGCGCGACGCGCTCGTCGAGGTGACGTCCGGCGCGGTCCCGGCCGACGCGCTCGTCGACGCCGCACCTGACGCCCCGACCCCGTGACTCTCGACGTCTGCGGCTCCCGCGTCGCCAGCACCGCCGCATGATCCTCGACGACATCGACGCGCGCCCGGGCAGTGCGACGTCGCTGCTGCGTACCGTCGTCGGGCTGTACCTGCGCGACCTGGGCGGCGCGGTCGCGACGGCTGATCTCGTGGCGCTGCTGGACGCCGTGGGGATCCGTCCGACCGGTGCCCGCAGCGCGATCTCACGCGTCAAGGCGAAGGGCCTCCTCGTGGCGGAGACGGTGGACGGCCGTCCGGGCTACCGGCTCGCACCCGGCGCCGACGCGATGCTCGCACGCGGCGACCGCCGCATCTTCGCCTACCGGCAGCAGGCCGACGACGACCCGTGGTGCCTCGTGTCCTTCTCCATCCCCGAGGGCCGCCGCGACGCGCGACACCAGCTGCGCCGTCACCTCGGGTGGATCGGCTGCGGCACGGTCGCCGACGGCCTGTGGATCGCGCCCGGGCACCTCATCATCGAGGTCGAGGAGATCCTCGACCACCTCGACCTGCGTGGCGCCGCGACGTTGTTCTCGAGCGGGACGCCGCGCCCGGCCGGGTCGTTCGCCGACGCCGCCGCCCGCTGGTGGGACCTCGACCGGCTCGCCGCGCTGCACCGCGCGTTCCTCGCGGAGCACGACCGCGTGAGGCCCCGGCAGGACCCGGTGGCCGACGGCGCAGAGTCGGCCCGCGACGCGTTCTCCCGGTGGGTGCGCGCCGTCGACGACTGGCGGGTGATCCCGTACCTCGACCCCGGGCTGCCGCCGAGCGCGCTGCCGCGCGACTGGCCCGGCACGGCGAGCGTCGCCCTGTTCGCCGACCTGCGCACCCGGCTGGAGCCGCTCGCCGCGGAGCACGTGCGCGCCGTCGTGACGGGAGTGGCCTCGCCCGCCGGACGCTGACCGCGCAGAGTGATGCACTCCGGCTCGAGAGATGCGCTCAGGAGTGCATCGCTCGAGCCGGAGTGCATCGCTCGAGCGCAGGTGCATCACTCGGGCGGGGACACAGCACTCGTCCCGGCGGACCGGTGCCACGGCGCGGCGCGGTCGCCGGTGCCGACCCCGGGCTCAGGCCCCGCGGCCGTCGGCCGGGAGCACGATCGTCGTCACGACGTCCGTCACCGCGGGGCGGCGCGGCGTGGACCCGAACCCGAACCGCACGGGCGGGTCCACCGGCGCGAGCCCGCCGAGGTCCGCGCCGTCCCAGGACGTCGTGGCGCCGTGCAACGCGTGCACGTCCGTCGCGCCGTAGTGCTCGACCCGGCCGGCGCCGGCGCTGCCGCGCGTGCGGACGCCGTCGAGCAGGGCGCGCGCCACGGGGTCGGTCACCGCGGTGAACCGCCGCGACGACGCGAGCCGCTCGGGCACCGCGCGCAGCGCCCAGCCGAGGCTGGTCCGCGGCCCGACGACGAGCGTCGCCTCGAGCGGCCCGGCCACTACGCGCCACGGCCCCGGCGAGCGGGACGTCGTCGAACCCCGGGCCCGCTCTGCACGGTTGCGCGCGCCCGTCGGCCCCGGCTCGGGCCCCGGCCTCGGCCCCGGCGCCGACGTCGGGCCGACGAGCCTCCGGGACTCGTCCGGGTCGGCGTCGGTCACCCGCACCGGGACGACCTCGACACGGTCGAACGCGTACGTGGACGCCACGAGCTCCGCGACCTCTGCGGTCGGGGCGAGCAGGAGGCGCTCGCCGTCGGGCCGCTCGACCATGACGTCGGCGAACGCGCCGAACGGGGACGTGGCCCACCGCCCGACGACGAGCCGCGTCCCGGACGTCGTGCCCCAGCCGGCGATCCGGCCGGAGAAGAACAGCGCGCTCGGCACCCGGGCAGCGTAGGCCGCGCCGACGCAGGTCGCTCGGCGCGGGCCGCTCGGTGCGACGCGGTGCCAGCCGGGGTCCGCCGGAGCTCCGGTGGCGAGACCGCGCCGAGGGCGAGACGCTCGGGCGAGGCGGCGACCGCCGTCGGACAGCGACCGGGAGGAGGCCGACGTGCCGAAGACCAACCGCAGCGGGGACGCGAAGCAGTCCGAGATCCCGAGCACGCTGCAGCGCTCCGACGAGAAGGCGCAGCGCACGTTCGCCAAGGCGTACGACTCCGCGATGGACGAGTACGGCGAGGACGAGCGGGCGGCGCGCGTCGCGTACGCGGCGCTCAAGCACACGCACGAGAAGGTCGGCGACCACTGGGAGCCGAAGGACGAGGCGGGGCCGTCGGACGAGCGCGCGGAGGGCGGCGGGCCGGACGCCTCCGGGAAGAGCGCGGGGGGCGTCGACGCGAACGCGTCGAAGGAGCACCTCATGGACGTGGCACGCGAGCTCGACGTCCACGGCCGCTCGTCGATGAACAAGGACGAGCTCGTCGAGGCGATCCAGCGGGAGAACGACAGGGAGACGCGCAAGGCGCGCGGCGACTGACGGACGCCGTCGTCGGACGGGCGTCGCCCGGGTCACCTGATCGCCGTTCGCCGTTCACCCGCGCGACCGGTGGGGGTCACGCGCGTTCCGTAGGTTGACAGCGCTTCCCATCCTGGGTCCGGCGCTGCCACGGTGGTCCGACGGCCGTCGCCGCCAGGCCCCCGACCCGTGAAGGAACCCATGGACCTGCATGCCTCCGGGCGGTCGGGCGCGCCGACGCGCGTCACCGCCTCGGCGCTCACCGCGTCCCTTGTCGGCGCCGTCCTCGTCGCCGCGTCCGCGACCTCCGCAGCCCCGGCCGCGGCCGACGTCGCCCCCGCCACGACGGCCGCGGCCGCCGACGAGTCGCTGCTCAGCACCACGGGCACCACGTGGCGCTACCTCGAGGACAACACGAACCCGGCCGGCGACGACCCGGACCAGCGGGTCTGGACCACGACGGCCTACGACGACGCGGCGTGGAAGACCGGCGTCGCGCCGTTCGGCGCGAAGCGCGGCCAGCCGACGGGCGTCGGCGACGGCTTCCCCGTGACGACGCTGCTCACGCAGTACATCCCGGGCACGACGACGGACGTCCCGACGTTCTTCTTCCGCACCGACGTGGAGCTCACCGCGGCGGACCTCGACGGCGTCCCGGCGTTCGAGGGCGAGATCGTCTACGACGACGTCGCGATCGTCTACGTCAACGGCGAGGAGGTCGCGCGCCTCGGTGACGACAACCGTGAGATCACCGAGAACCTCCAGTACTTCGGCAACGGTCGCACCATCCCGGTGACGAGCACGTTCGTCGTGCCGGCCGACGCGTTCGAGGCGGGGGAGAACACCGTCTCCGTCGCGCTGTACCAGGACGCGCCGACGAGCTCGGACATCTACCTCGACGTCCGCTCGCTCGTGCCGACGCACGGCGAGGTCCGCGACGTCGCGCTGAACATCGGCGCGGACGAGACGCAGGCGAACGTCGCCTGGTTCTCGACGCTGCCCGGCGCCGGCGAGGTCCAGTGGGCCCGGGCGACCGACGGCGCGGGCGAGGTCGACTGGGCGAGCGCGCAGACGTCGTCGTCCACCGGCGGCCCGTCCTCCGACGGCGCGACGTACCACCACGCGACGATGACGGGGCTCGAGGAGCACACGTCGTACACCTACCGCGTGGGCAGCGCTGCCACGGGCTGGTCCGAGCCGAGCACGTTCGACACCGGCACGTTCGGCGACGAGTTCAGCTTCCTGTTCATCGGCGACGCGCAGATCGGCGCGAGCGGCAACGCCGCGGCCGACGCCGACCGCTGGGCCGCGAGCCTCGACACGATGACCGAGCGTCACCCGGACACGGCGTTCCTGCTGTCGGCGGGCGACCAGGTCGACACCGCGGGCAGCACGCAGCAGTACACGGGCTTCCTCGCCCCGGAGCAGATGCGTGAGCTGCGCTTCGCCGTCCAGGACGGCAACCACGACACCGCGAGCGCGCTGTACGACCAGCACTACGCGATGCCGAACCTGTCGAGCGACCCGCGCCGCGACTACTGGTACTCGTACAACGACGTGCTGGTCGTCGCGATCGACTCCAACGACTCCAGCGCCGCGCAGATCGCGCAGCACGAGACCTTCCTGCGCGACGTCGTGACCGAGCACGGCGACGACCACGCGTGGGTGCTCGTGACGTTCCACCACTCGCTGTACAGCCAGGCGTTCCACTCGCGCGACACGGACGTCGTCCGCATGCGTGAGGCGCTGTCGCCCGTGTTCAGCGAGCTCGGCGTCGACCTGGTCCTCGCGGGCCACGACCACATCTACACGCGCAGCCACCTCATGGAGGGCACGACGCCGGTCGCCCCGGCGTCCGAGGCGGCCGTCGGCGACGTGCTCGTGCCCGACGACGACCAGGTGCTGTACGTGACCGGCAACTCGGCCAGCGGCTCGAAGTTCTACGGCTTCGACGGGCTCAAGCCGTGGACGGCGCGCTGGGAGCAGGAGCGCACGCCGAGCTACTCCGACGTCGACGTCACCCCCGGGACGCTGACGGTCACGACGTACGAGACGGCGACCGAGCGCGTCATGGACCAGGTCACGCTGCAGCGCGCCGCGCAGGGCCCGGAGCTCGTCGAGGTCACGGCCCAGTCCCGCTGCCTCGCGGGCAAGGCGTACGTCGCGGTCCGCGCGACCAACGGCGAGGACGTGCCGGTCGACGTCACGCTCGCGACGCCGTTCGGCACGCGCCAGGTCGCGGACGTCGCGTCCGGGAAGTCGGCGTACCAGTCGTTCCCCGTGCGCGCGGCCTCCGTCGAGGGCGCGACCGTGACGGTCACGGGCACGCTCGACGGCACGTCGCGCGACTACGAGGTGCCGGTCCCGGCGCTCACCTGCGCCTGACGGCCGGACGTCGCCGTCGGCCCTGACGCCGCCGGCTCGGCTGCCGAACCCGGGGTTACCTGTCGTTCCGACGCACGGACGGCACGCAACCCCGGGTTCGGCGCGTCTGCGGGCGCGTCGCCGCGCGTGCCACGATGTCGCCATGACGACGACGCCCGACGACCTGCCCGCGCTCATCGCCTCCGTCGAGGCGCAGGAGCACGACCTCGTGCTCCGTTCGTTCACGCACGACGACGCGTGGCGCCTCGGGTGCCTGCTCGTCGAGCTCGCCGCCGAGCGCGACCTCGCGGTGACGATCGACGTGCGCAAGGGCCCGCAGCAGGTGTTCCACGCCGCGCGCGAGGGCACGACGCCGGACAACGACACGTGGGTCGAGCGCAAGGTGCGGGTCGTGCAGCGGTTCGGCGCGTCGTCGTACCTGGTGGGGCTGCGGGCGAAGGCCAAGGGCACGACGTTCAACGACCAGCACCAGCTCCCGCTCCAGGAGTACGCCGCGCACGGCGGCGCGTTCCCCGTGCGTGTCGAGGGCGTGGGCGTCGTCGGTGTCGCGACCGTGTCCGGGCTGCCGCAGGCGGACGACCACGCGCTCGTCGTCGAGGCGCTGCGCTCGTTCCTCGGCCGCCCCGAGACGCTGCTCGCCTGAGCTACAGCTCGCCTGATCTGCCGAACCCCGGGTTGTGCGCCGTTCGAGCCGCTTCATGGCGCGCAACCCGGGGTTCGGCACGACGACGGGGCCGGCGCGCGGTGCCCCGCCCCGTCCTTGCTCGGTCGCGCGGCGTCAGGCCGCGCGCGTGACCTCGATGCGCTGGGGCGTCCGGCCGGCGAACACGCCGGCGACGGTCACGGCGAGCACGCCCGCGTTGTACGACGCGCGGACCGCGTCGGCGTCCGCGGTCTTCGGCAGGGTGACGGTGCGGCGGAACTCGCCGAACCGCACCTCGCGGATGCGGCGCCCGGCCGGCTTCTCGACCGTCTCGGCGCGCGCGTCCTCGGACTCGCCCTCGGCGGGCGCGTCGGAGGCTGCGTCCGGACCGTCGGCGTCCGCCGGGGTCTCGACGACGCGCTGGTCGCGACGCTCACCCCGCACGACGAGGCGACGTCCCTCGAGCTCGACGGTCACGTCGCGCTCCGGGTCGACGCCCGGCAGGTCGAAGCGGGCGACGAGGTCGTCGCCGTCGCGGTAGACGTCCGCGGCCGGTGCGTAGCCGGTGCGCGCGACGGGCGCCGGACGAGTCCACAGGTCGCGCACGAGGCGGTCCGCGGTGAACGTGCCGAACGGTGCGGGGATCAGGGTGGTGGTCATGTCGACTCCTCCAGGTCTGCTGCCGCGGTGGTCCCGCAGCGTCCTGACGTCGTCAACCTTGAGTCGACCCCGCTCAATCCCGCGTTCGCGCACGACGAAACGATGCCACCGGTGCGGTGCGTGCAAGGTCTCGTGAGCTTCCGACACCACCAGAACGGAGGGAGGCGTGATGGCGAGGACGTCTCGTGCTCGGCCGGTCGGGGCGGTCGCCGGCGCGCTGGCCGTCGCCCTGTCGGCCTGTGGGGTCTCCGGCGAGCCGCGGGACGGCTCGTCGGGGGAGACGTGGATGATCGGCGTCGGGCACGGTGAGGGCGACTGGATGTCGTGCGTCGAGGATTCGGGCCTCCCGGTCGCGGAGTCGTTGTCCACCACCGACATACCGCCGTCGTCGGTCGGGGTGCGGTTCGAGGTCGAGGTGACCCGGTCCGAGGCGTCCGTCGTCGTGCGGTGCATCGAGGACCGGCTGACGTCGGGCAGCGTGTCGCTGGAGAGGTCGGCCCCGCTCGTACGGTCCGGCCCCGCGTAGCGTCAACGACGAGAGCGCGCCGCGCGCCGCGCCTTGCGCGCCGCGGACGCGCGCTCCTCGGCCGTCTCGAGGGCGTCGTCGGCGGCGTCCAGCGCCTCCTGCGCCTCGTCCTGCTCGGCACGGGCGGCCTCCAGCCGGGCACGGACGGCGTCGCGCTCGTCCGCGAGCCGCGCCAGCTCGTCCTCGATCCGCCCCAGCTCGTCCTCGGCCTGCCCGACGGCGTCGCTCGCCTCGCGCGCCCGCCCGTCCGCCGCGTCCCGGGCCGCTTCGAGCCGGTCGACCTCCGCCGCGGCCCGCTCGACCTCGCGCTCCGCCGCGGCGAGCGCGTCGTCGGCGCCGCCCTCCCCACGGTCGTCCGAGTCTCCCGCCCGGGACCGGGCTGCTGACCGCGCGCGCGTCCCGCCTGCTCGTCCCGGACCGCCGCGCGCCTCCTTCCCGCCCGTCTCCTGCCCGCCCGTGCCGCCCGGCGACCCGACGGCGCGGAGCTCGACGACGTCGGCCGGTTCGCCCCCCTCGTCGACGAGCCCGAACCCCACGTGCTGCAGAGCCTGCCCCAGCCGCCCGGTGCGCACGGCCGCGCCTGCGTCGGCGTCCATGACCGCGGCCGTGAGGGTCTCCGCGAGCCGGTCGACGGCGCTCGCGGACACCGCGCGGCCCGCGACCTCGCCGGCGTCGCGGACGACGCGGACCAGCGCCTCGGTGCGCTCGCGGCGCAGCCGGTCGAGCACCGTCAGCCGCGCGCGGTCGCGGTCCTCGGTGGCGTCCCGCAGCTCGTCCCCGAGCGTGACGAGCGCCGCCACCTCCTCGGGGTGCTCGCGCGCGACCTGGTTGACCACCCACGCCGCGACGGTCGGCTTCGCGAGGCGCGCGACGCGCTCTGCGCCCACCGCGTCGCCCGACGCCTTGATGCGCTTGGACGCGGCGTTGCGCGCGACGACGAACTGCTCCAGCGGCAGCGCGTAGAGCTCGTCGAGGACGGGGTCGACGTCGACAGATGCGTCCGGGCTCATGGGCACAGAGTGGCATCGGGAGGAGCGCTTCGCTGACTCACGCTGAACATCCACCGCGACGTCGGGATTCACCCGGGACAACGGTTTACGCCTCGCCTGCCGTCCGCTTTCGTTGGGGGACGACGACGAGGAGGGTGCAATGAGGAGATCATTGTTCGGAGTGTTCGTAGCAGCGGTCACCGCGTTCGCCCTGAGTAGCTGCGGAAGTGAATCCCCCGAACAGGTGACGGTTACTGTCACGGAGGAAGCTGTCGAACCTGCGCCGTCCCCTTCCGCGAGCGAGGTGGCGCCCGACGCCGCGACGGCGGAGACGGAGCCGCAGGCAGTGGCCGAGGCCGAGGCCGAGGTGGAAGCGACGTTCGAAATGCCGAGCGTTGTCGGGCACAACCTGCAGGATGCACAGGATCTGTTGCAGACCCTCGACTCCTTCGTCATGGACCAGGTGGACGCCACGGGACTTGAGCGCCTTGCGGTCAACGACTCGAACTGGACGGTGTGTGCACAAGATCCTGTGCCGGGAACCGTCGTCCCGATCTCAACCGTGGTGACGCTCTCTGCCGTCAAGCTCGACGAGGTCTGCCCGTAGCGTTTCGAGGAAGCACCATGTCGACGCGCGTCGCGGGGGGACGGTACCGAGCATGCGCTCGGCCCCGTCCTCGATGACGACCGGACTGGACCGGTGCGGGCCGGAGCTGGACGACGACGCAGGGGCGCCCCCGGTCCGGGCAGCGAGCGTCCTGCGTCCGACGAGGTGGAAGCGGCCACGCCTGCTCCGTCGGCTCGGGAATCGTCGAGGTGGGCCACCGACCTCCTCGTGCCGCTTCGTCGCGATCCCTGAGCGGTCACGGTCCGCCGACAACCGCCCGGCGGTTTGTCGGCGCCGGGTCCTACCGTGCCGGTCATGACAACCTTCCACGCGTTCCTCGGTTGCAGTCTCGACGGGTTCATCGCCGGGCCGGACGACGAGATCGACTGGCTGACGGCCTTCGACGACGTGCTCGGCGAGACGGGCTACGACGACTTCTTCGGCTCGGTGGGCGCGGTCGTCATGGGCCGCCGGAGCTACGAGGTGATCAGCGCATCGGGGCCAGGGTTCTACGGCACGACGCCCGTGCACGTGCTCTCCCGCACCCTGCCGCCCGGTCCGCAGGCGGCCATGGGGAACTCCGCCGTGACGGTCCACCGGGACGTCCCCGCTCTGCAGGCCACGCTGACGGAAGCCGGTGCGGAGCGCGCGTACGTCGACGGCGGCCGCACCGTGCAGGGCTTCCTCTTCGCCGGCCTGCTCTCGGACATCGTCATCACCCGCGTGCCGGTGCTCGTCGGGGAGGGCATCCCGCTGTTCGGCCCCGTCCCGGCGCCGGTGCGGGCCGAGCTCGTCGAGTCGCGCGTGCTCGACGCCGGAGCCGTCCAGTCGGTCTACCGCTTCCCCACGGACCGATAGCCCGGCCCGGTCGCACGGTGGGACCCGCGCGCACGGGACACTGTCGTTCCGGCGGTCGAGCAGTGCGCTACGCCGACAGCGCGCCGCGCTCGACTCCGTGCTCGACTCCGCGCTCAGCGCCGAGCGCGGCGACGGCGGTGAGCAGCCGCTCGAAACCGTCCTCGGTGACGACCGGTATCCCGTAGCGGCGCGCCGTCCGCGCCTTGGTCGACAGCGTGTCCGGGTCGGCGGCGACGACGAGCCGGGCACTACGGGTCACGTGCGGCCAGGGCACCAGCCCCGCCCGGCGGACCGCGTCCTCCCACGCCGGTCGGGTGCGTCGCATCTCGCCGGTCAGCACTACCTCGTCGCCCGGGGCGAGCGTGAACCGGGAGCCGTGCCCGACGGCACGGCCTACCGTGCCGGGCCCGCCCGCCTTCTCTGCGCGCACCGCGTCCACGAGCCGCGCCCCGAGCGCGGCCTGCACGGCGTCGGCGACGTCGTCCGCGTCGAGCCCGAGCTGCCCCGCGACCTCGTGCAGTCCGGGGTCGGCGGCGAGCACGTCGTCCGCGCGGGTCTCGCCGCAGCCGGTCGCGTCGCCGCAGTCTGTCGCGTCGCCGCAGCCCGTCGCGTCGCCACGGCCCGTCGCGTCGTCGAGGGCCTCGCGCGCGAGCTCGGCGAGGTGGTCGCGGTGGAGACGCTCGACGTCCGCCCGCCCGAGGCCGGCGCGGCGCGCGACGTCGAGCAGCGCGGCGCGCTCGGTCGACGACACGTAGCGGTCGAGCAGCGCTAGCTCGAGCAGGGCGGAGTACTCCGCGCTCGCGGTCGCTGCGTCCGCGGTCGCTGCGCCCGCGGCGGTGACGCTCCCGACCGCCCGACCGTCCGCCGCCGCGCCCGACCGCGGCGTCGGCTCCGTGTCGAGCGCCGCGAGCCAGTGCCCGTGCCGGCGGCTCGCACCGCGCGTCACCGGCTCGATGCCGCGGCCGCCGGGCAGCACCCAGCGGACGCCCTCGGCCGCGGCGCGTGCGACGTCCCAGCACGCGTCGTCGACGGCGACGTCGAGGAAGTGCCCGAGCAGCCCCGCGGTGGCGCGCGCGTCGCCCAGGGCCGAGTGGACGCCGTCGTGCACCACGCCGACGGCGGCGCAGCACGCGGCGAGCCCGCGCGGGCCGTCGAGGTGGCGGCCGGCGAGCTGCTGCGTGCACAGGCACGCGAGCGGGTCGATCGCGGCGGCGACGCCCGCGCGGCCGAGCTCGGCGCGCAGGAACCGCGTGTCGAACGCCGCGTTGTGCGCCACGAGGACGCGGCCGGCGAGGAGCCGCAGGAGGTCCGGCGCGACGCGGTCGAACGTGGGGGCGAGCGCGACGTCCGCGGCCGCGATGCCGTGGACCCGCTGCGGGCCGAGGTCGCGCTCCGGGTTCACGAGGGTGCACCACTCGTCCTCGACGCGGCCCGCGTCGTCGACCAGCACGACGGCGACCTCCGCCACCCGGTCGCCGAGACGCGGGGAGAACCCTGTCGTCTCCAGGTCGAGGACGGCGAACGGCACGCGCACAGTCTGCCCGACCGCACCGACGGCCCGTGCCACCGCGGTGGCACGACGAGGGACGACGGCCGTGCGCGGGTGGCGCGCCGGTGAATCAGCCCGGCCCAGATGACGCATCCGGTGCTCGCAGATGAACGCTGCCGGAACCCTTGGCCGATGGTGGGGACAAACCTCTCATCACGCCCTTCACCCGCTCCAAGATGGCGGTGGCCGCCTGGCCGACGACCCATCCCCGTGTGAGCGGAAACATCGCTGTGACCACTGTCGACATCCCGCCTGCGCCCGGAGCGCAGGCCCTCCCAGCCGCCGACGCGCGCACGCCGCGCCCGTCCTCGCCGCGCCTGTCCTCGCCGGGCCCGGCGCGCCGGCGCGGCCTCGCCGCGCGCCGACGCCGCACCGCGCTCCTGTGGGCGCTGCTGCTCGGCGGTCCGAACGTCCTGCTGCTGCTCGTCTTCGTGTACCGGCCGCTGCTGCAGAGCCTGTACCTGTCCACGCTCCAGTGGAACCTCGGCTCGCCCGTGGCCCGGTCCATCGGGTTCGGCAATTACGTCGAGTGGTTCACCGCGGCGAGCACGCCCACCGTGGTGACCGCGACGCTCGTGTTCACCGTCGCGACGGTGGGCGGCGCGATGGTCCTCGGCCTCGGTCTCGCGCTCCTGCTGGACCGCAGGCTGGCCGGGCGGGGGTTCGCCCGCACGGTCGCTTTCGCCCCCTACGTGCTCTCCGGCTTCGCCGTCGGCATCCTGTGGCTGTTCATGTTCGACCCGCGCTACGGGCTCGTGCAGGAGCTGCTCGGCCTCGTGGGCCTGCCGTCGCCCCAGTGGTACACCGAGCGGCCCTGGCCGCTCGTCATGGTCATCGTCGTCTACCTGTGGAAGAACCTCGGGTACGTCGCGCTCATCTACCTGGCGGGCCTGCAGGCCGTGCCGAAGGACCTCAAGGACGCAGCCGCGCTCGACGGCGCCTCCTCCGCGCGCACGCTGCGTTCGATCGTGCTTCCGCTGCTCACGCCCACGACGTTCTTCCTCCTCGTGACGATGCTGCTCAGCTCGTTGCAGTCCTTCGACATCATCAAGGCGATGACGCAGGGCGGCCCGCTCGGCTCGACGACGACGCTCATGTACTCGATCTACGAGGAGAGCTTCGTCAACGGGCGCGCGGGCTACGCGTCCGCCGTCGCCACCGTCCTGTTCCTCGTGCTGCTCGTGGTGACGGCGGTGCAGATGCGGTTCGTCCAGCGGAAGGTCCACTACTCATGAGCGTCCTCACGCCCCGCCGCCCCCGCCGCCTGCCGGTCGGCAGCCACCTCACGATGGTGCTCGCGACGATCGCGCTCGGCGCACCGCTCGTGTGGATGGTCCTGGCGAGCTTCAAGACGCCGGACGAGCTGTACCAGCTCCCGCTCCAGTGGCTCCCGGGACAGGTGAACCTCGACAACTACGCGCGGGCGGCGGAGTCGATCCCGCTCGGCCGGCTGCTCGCGAACAGCGTCGGGCTGACGGTCGTCGGGGCGGGGCTCAAGGTCGTGCTCGGCCTGTGCTGCGCGTACGCGCTCGTGTTCCTCGACTTCCCGTTCAAGAAGGCCGTGTTCGGGCTCGTCATCGCGACGCTGATGATCCCGCCGCAGATCACGATCATCCCGAACTACACGCTCGTGGCGAGCCTCGGCTGGCTGAACACGTACCAGGGCATCCTCGTCCCCGGCCTCGCGAGCGCGTTCGGCACGTTCCTCTTCCGGCAGCACTTCCTCACGCTGCCGCGCTCGATCCTCGAGGCGGCGGAGCTCGACGGCGCCGGCCACTGGCGCACGCTGTGGCGGTTCGTCGTGCCGATGAGCTCGCCGACCGTCGCGGCGGTGGCGCTGGTGTCCGTGGTCACCGAGTGGAACGACTACCTGTGGCCGTTCCTCGTCGTCGACAACCCGAGGACGATGACGCTCCCCGTCGGCCTCACGCTCCTGCAGAACACCGACGGCATGACGAACTGGGGCGTGCTGCTCGCCGCGACCGTCGTCGTGACCCTCCCCATCCTGCTCGTCTTCCTCGTCCTGCAGCGCCGGCTCGTCGCCGGCCTCACCGCGGGCGCCGTCACCGGCTGACGTCCGCACCAGACCCGCGTCCGGCGCCGCCGGGCGCACCCCCGCTCGGACCCCGAGCACCCTGAACCGCGCACCGGTCCCGGTGCACGACCTGAAGGAGCACCCGTGTCCCACCGTCCCGCCCGGCGCGCGTCGCACAACCTGCGCAGCTACGCCGTCCTGTCCGCCGTCGCGGCCCTCACCGTCACCGCGTGCGCGGGCCCGAGCGTCGGCTCGGCCGGCGACTCCGACGAGCCGACCGAGGAGGCGACCGACTGGTCGTCCGTCGAGCCGGCGTCCGAGATCACGTGGTGGAGCAACCACCCGGGTCAGTCGCAGGAGATCGAGCAGCAGATCATCGACGCCTTCGAGGCCGAGACCGACATCAGCGTCGAGCTCGTCACCGCGGGCGCGAACTACGACGAGGTCGCGCAGCGCTTCCAGGCCGCGTCGCAGACCGACGAGATGCCCGACCTCGTCATCGCCTCCGACGTCTGGTGGTTCCGGTACCACCTGAACGACCAGATCATGCCGCTCGACGACGTCATGGAGCACCTCGACGCCGACGCGGACGACTTCCAGCCCGCGCTCTACGCCGACTACGAGTACGAGGACCAGCACTGGGCCGTGCCGTACGCGCGCTCGACGCCGCTGTTCTACTACAACAAGGACATGTGGACCGCCGCCGGCCTGCCGGACCGGGGCCCCGAGACGTGGGCCGAGCTCGAGGAGTGGAACGCGTCGCTCACCGCCCAGGTGCCCGAGGGCGGCTCGACGTTCGGCCTGTCCACCGGCCCGTCGTGGGGCGCGTGGTGGTTCGAGAACATGATCTGGGGCCAGGGCGGCGCGTACTCCGACGGCTTCGACCTCACGCTCGACTCGGAGGAGTCGATCGCGGGCGGTCAGTTCCTCCACGACCTCTTCCACGAGTCGGGCGTCGCGACGCTCTCGGCCGACGACGCGATGGCCGACTTCTCGTCCGGCCTCATCGCCTCGACGATCGGCTCGACCGGCTCGCTCAAGGGCGCGCTCGACGCCGCGACGTTCGAGGTCGGCACCGCCTACCTTCCCGACGGCCCCGCGGGCGGCGGCACGCCGACCGGCGGCACCGGCGTCGCCATCTCCTCCTCCAGCACGCCCGAGGAGCAGCTCGCGGCGGCCATGTTCCTCGAGTTCCTCACGAACACCGAGAACACGGCGACCTTCTCGCAGGGGACCGGGTACATGCCCGTGCGCACCTCCGCCGTGGAGAGCGACACCATGACGGCCATCTACGAGCAGACGCCGCAGTTCCGCACCGCCGTCGACCAGCTCGCCGACAAGGCGCGCATCCAGGACGATGTCCGGGTGTTCGTCCCCGGCGCCGACGCGCTCCTCAACGACGCGATCGAGCAGATCGTCATCGAGGGCACCGACCCGGCCGAGGCCTTCGAGTCCATCGCGCCGCAGATCGAGCGCGCGTACGAGGAGAACGTGGAGCCCTACCTGTGACCACCGTCGACGCCTCGGCCGCCCGTCGGCCGGGCACGCCGCTCGTCGTCGCGCACCGCGGCAACAGCGCGGTGGCGCCGCAGAACACGCTCGCCGCGTTCGAGGCGGCGTGGCGCGCGGACGCCGGCAGCATCGAGATCGACGTCCAGCTCACGGCCGACGGCGAGGTCGTGGTCATCCACGACGACACCGTCGACGCGACGACGGACGGCACCGGCGCGCTCGCGGGGCTCGACCTCGCGGCCGTGCGGGCGCTCGACGCGGGCTCGTGGTTCTCGCCGGCCTTCGCGGGCCAGCGCGTGCCGACGTTCGCCGAGGTGGTCGACCTCCTGCTCACCCGGCCCGGCGTCGAGCTGCTGCTCGAGGTCAAGGGGGCGTGGACCACCGAGCAGGTCCGCAAGGTCACCGAGCCACTGCGCGCCGCCGGGCTGACCGACCGGGTGATCGGGCAGAGCTTCTGGCCCGAGACCGTCGCCGCGCTCGGCGAGGCGGACCCGGGGCTGCGTCGGGGCCTGCTCGTCCTCGAGGCCGGTGACGACCTGCTCGACCGCTGCGCCGAGCTCGGCGTCATGACGTGCAACCCGCTCGGCACCCTGCTCCTCGAGCAGCCCGACCTCGTCGACCGGCTGCACGCCGCCGGCCTCCAGGTCATGGTGTGGACGCTCAACCAGCCGGAGCACTGGGAGGCCGCCGTGCGTCTCGGCGTCGACGGCATCATCACCGACCGGCCGGACCGGCTCGTCGGCTGGCTCGCCGCGTCCGCGAGGTAGAGGGATTCCTGCGAGGTAGAGGGCGATCGCCCTCTACCTCGCGCGGATCCCTCTGTCTCGCGGAGTCGTCTGTGCCAGAGTGGGGCGCGTGCCCGGCCCGCTGACCCCCGACTTCGCCCCCTGGACGTTCGACACCACCGCCTCGCCGGAACAGCGCGCCGCCAACGACGACCGCGTCGCCGCGCTGCGCACCGCCGGCCACGCGGTGGGGGAGGGCTGCGTGGTCTCCGACCTCGCCGAGGTCGACGCCGACACCTTCGCCCTCGGCGACCGCAGCTACATCGCCGCACACGCCCACGTCACGGGCGACGTCGAGATCGGCGCCGACTGCTCGGTCAACGTCGCCGCCGCGCTGCGCGGCCGCGTGACCGTCGGCGACGGCGTGCGCATCGGCAGCCGCACGAGCATCCTCGGCTTCGACCACGCGTTCGACCGCGTCGACGTCCCCGTCTTCCGCCAGGGCCTGACGTCGCGCGGCATCACGATCGGCGACGACGTGTGGATCGGCGCGCACGTCGTCGTGCTCGACGGCGTGACCGTCGGGGCGCACGCGGTGATCGGCGCGGGCGCCGTCGTGACGCGCGACGTCCCGCCGTACGCCGTCGCGGTCGGCAACCCCGCCCGGGTGGTCCGCGACCGCCGCACCGGCGAGCGCCCCGCACCCCGCCGAGCCGACCCGGACGCCGACCGCGCCCGCCGCGTCGAGCAGTTCGGCGCCGACGCGCTCGCGGCCCTGCCCGGGCTCGTCGAGCGCGCGTTCGACGGCGAGCGCTACCGCGACGCCCCCGGCGCCGCGCCGACCGTCCGCGCGCACTGCGACGCCGTCGAGCTCGCGGCGCTCGCGGGCGGCGTGCCCGCGGGTCTCACCCGCGACGCGCACGTCGACCGCCTCACCGCCCTCGTCGGCCCGGACGGCCGTGTCCCCGAGCACGGCGCGGAGCACGAGGGGACCGCCGCCGCCCCGGACCCCAGCCACCGGGCCGACGACGCGTGGCCGCGGGGCGCCGAGGGATACCACGTGCTGTCCGTCGGGTACGCGCTCGACCTCCTCGGCTCGGCCCTGCCCGCCGTCCCCGGCACGGGCGCGACCCCGGGCGAGGTCGCCGCACGGCTCGCCGCGCTGCCGTGGGGCACGAACGCGTGGGGTGCCGGGTCCGTCGTCGACACCGTGGGCACCGCCCTGACGTGGGCGCGCGAGACCGGCGTCGCCGTGCCCGACGGCGCGCGCGAGGCGCTCGTCGGCTGGCTCGTCGAGCACCGCGACCCCGTGACGGGGCTGTGGGGAGCCCCCCGGGCCCGCGACGGCTGGCGCGAGCCGGTCAACGGGACGTACCGCCTCGTGCGCGGCACGTTCGCCCAGTGGGGCACGCCGCTCGGCCTCGGGCGCGAGCTCACCGACACGGTGCTGCGGCACGCCGCCTCGGGAGTGCTGGACCCGCCACGGGTCACCGCGTGCGACGCGCTCGACGTCGTCCACCTGCTGCGCTGGGCGCGCCGCTGCGGCGCGGAGGGCTACCGCACGGACGAGGTGGCCGACGTCGCGCGGGCCGTGCTCGACGGCGTCCTCACGCGCTGGTCCGCTGACGGGCTCGCGTTCGCACCGTCAGGCCCACGGCGCACGCGGGGCGACACCGCCTCCGGCGTCCCCGAGGGCATACCCAGCCTCCAGGGCACCGAGATGTGGCTCGCGACCGCCTGGTACGCGGCGGACCTGCTCGGCGTCGCCGACCTCCTCGGGTGGACCCCGCGCGGCGTCCACGCCCCGGAGCCGCGCGCGTCCGCGCTCAGCTGACGCCGGCCCTCCCGGCGGTCGGCCCGTCGACGCCCTCGGCCGGTCGCTCGCCGTCGGACGGCCCGTCCGCAGCCTCCACGCGCAGCACGAGCGTGCTCGCGGGCGGGGACTCGGGGGCCTGGAGCCCCACGACGGCGAGGGCCCGGCCGGTGAGCACGGCCCCGCGCGGGACGTCGTCGGGCGCCGGCGCCGTCGAGCGCGGCGTGACCCCGTCGGGCGCGACGACGCCGTCCGCCGACGGCAGGCCGAACCACGGCGGGACGCGGTCACCGAACGCGTCGCGGCTGAGCGCGAGCGGCACGACGCGGTAGCGCCGGTCGGGGTCGAGCCCGCGCAGCGTGAACCGTCCGGGCGGCCCGGTCACCGGGCGGGCGAGGGTCGCGACCTGGAACAGCGCGCGCGACCGGTCGGGCGCGACGACGCCCCACACGAGCTGCGACTCCGGGTCGGCGGCGTCCATCCGCACGAGGGTCCCGGTGTGCAGGAGGTCGCGCTCGGCCCGGTACAGGTCGATCCACGCGCGCAGCTCCGCGAGCTGCTCGGGCGTGGAGCGCGTGAGGTCCCACTCCACACCGAGGTGGCCGAACAGCGCGGTCCCGGCGCGGAAGGAGAGCGAGTGCGCGCGCTGCGTCTGGTGGTTGACGTCCGCGGAGACGTGCGCGCCGACGTACTCCAGCGGCAGGAGCTGCGCCGTCCACGGCTGGACCTGCTGCCGCTCGAGCGCGTCGGTGCAGTCCGAGGCCCACACGCGCTGCGTGTGCTCGACGACGCCGAGGTCGACGCGCCCGCCGCCCGACGAGCACGACTCGATCTCCAGCCCGGGGAACCGGCGCCGCAGCTCGGCCATGAGCCCGTACGCGGCGAGGGTCTGCTCGTGGACGGCCGGCTCCCCGCCGGGTGGCGAACCGGCGTCCACGAGGTCGCGGTTGTGGTCCCACTTCACGTGGTCGACGCCGGACGCGCCGATCACCGCGGTCATGCGCTCCAGGACGAACGCCGCCGCACCGGGGTGCGTCAGGTCGAGCACGTGCTGGTGGCGCGCCGGGACGCCGACCCGCCCGCCCGTGGCCATGACCCAGTCGGGGTGCTCGCGCGCGAGGTCGGAGTCGAGGTTGACCATCTCGGGCTCGAACCACAGGCCGAGCTTCATGCCGAGCCCGTGCACGTGGTCGGCGAGCGGGCCGAGGCCGTCCGGCCACACCTCCTCGTCGACGAACCAGTCGCCCAGCCCGGCGGTGTCGTCGCGCCGGCCGCGGAACCAGCCGTCGTCGAGCACGAACCGCTCGACGCCGATTTCCGCCGCCGCGTCCGCGAGCGCGCGCAGCGTCGACAGGTCGTGGTCGAAGTACACGGCCTCCCACACGTTGAGCGTCACGGGGCGCGGCGTGCGCGGGTGGTGGGGCCGACGCCGCAGCATGCGGTGCAGCCGCGCGGCCTGCGCGTCGAGCCCGTGCCCGTGGACGCCGTAGACCCACGGCGACGTGTACGTCTCGCCGGTGCCGAGCACGACCTCGCCCGGGAGCAGCAGCTCGCTCCCGCCGACCACCTGCTCACCGCTCGGCAGCCGCTCGGCCCAGTGCCGGTGGTTGCCCGACCACGCGACGTGCACGCCCCACATCTCGCCGTCGGCGAACCCGAAGCCGGGCAGCCCCGCGGTGAGCAGGGTCGGGGCGTCCGGTCCGGTGCGGCCCCGCCGGCCTTCGCGCAGGTGCGTGCCCACGGTCAGCGCGCGGCGCTGCGGGACGCGCTCCTTCGTCCACCGGCCGGCGAGGTCGAGCAGCTCGCGGGCACGCGGCGGTACGGGCAGCACGACGGCGAGCTCGTCGAGGCGGTACGGCGCGCCCGCGTTCGTCACCGCCGCGCGGGCGCGCAGCACCCCGTCGGGCGTGAGCTCGACGTCGAGCGTCAGCGCGAGGAGCGCTACGTCGTCGCGGGCCTCGACCCGCAGCGCTCCGCCGCCGTCGGCCGTGGCGAGGCCGTGGGGGAGCGGGGCGCCGTCGAGCGTCGCCGCCGTCGTGGTGAAGCGTGGAGACCAGTCGCGGCCACCGCGGTCGCCGACGAGGCCCGGTCGCCCGAGCCAGCCCGTGCGGGCCTCGGGCACGAGGGCGACGCGGACGGGGTCATCGACGACGTTGCCGAGCAGCGGCGGGACGCCGGCGTCGACGACCGCGCGCGCGGTGGCGGCGTCGAGCGGGCCGAGGTCGTCGCCCCAGTGCACGACGGCGGGCAGCTCGCCCGCGCGCACGTCGAGGAGCACGCTCACGCCGTCCGCGCGCAGGTGGACGAGCGCGTCGACGCGCGCGGCGCCCGCGGGGACGGAGAGCGGCGCGGAGCCGCTGCCGGGACCGTGCTGCGCGGGGTCGTGCTGTGCCACGCCGCGATCCTGGCACGGATCGCGCACGCGGTCGTGCCGCGGACGCCGACTGGCGGTGCGCGCGCGGACGCGCGACGGTGGAGGCGCACCGCACCCCCGAGCGAGAGGACACCCTCATGAAGGTCGCCGTCATCGGAGCGCACGGGAAGGTCGCGCGTCTGCTGCTGCCCGTCCTCGTCGACCGCGACGTCCAGGTGAGCGGCATCGTCCGCAAGGACGAGCAGGGACCGTTCGTCCGGCAGGTCGGCGGCGAGCCCGTCCTGCTCGACGTGGAGCACGCCTCGACGGAGCAGATCACGGAGGCGCTGCGGGGCGTGGACGCCGTCGTGTGGGCCGCCGGGGCCGGGGGCGGGAACCCCGACCGCACGTACGCCGTCGACCGGGACGCCGCGATCCGCTCGATGGACGCGGCTCGGGCGGCGGGGGTCGGCCGCTACGTCATGGTGTCGTGGATCGGGTCGGTGCCCGAGCACGGCATCCCCGAGGACGCCGCGTTCTTCCCGTACGCCGACGCCAAGCTCGCGGCCGACGACCACCTGCGCGCCACCGACCTGGAGTGGACGATCCTGGGCCCCGGCACGCTGACCGACGACGACCCCACGGGCGCGATCACCGTCCTCGGCGAGCAGGACGACATGCCCACGGGCGCGGCGTCACGCGTGCCGCGGGCCGACGTCGCGATGGTTGCGGCCGAGGTCCTGCGCACGCCGGGGACCGCGGGCCGGTTCGTGCGCTTCACCGGCGGCGGCACGCCGATCCTCGAGGCGCTGCGCTAGCAGCCTGCGCACACCGGTGGCCGGGTCCCGAGGGGCCCGGCCACCGGTACCACGTGCGCGCGCCCCGCGGCGTCGGGCGTGGTGTCAGCCGCAGCTGACGGCCTCGTACGGCACCTCGTACGCGTGGTACCGCGGGTCGCCGTCGTTCCACGTGTACCCGCGCACCGTCACGGTGCCCGCCTCGAGCGACGCCGCGCGTGAGGTGAACGACTGGTAGGCCGCGCTGTCCGGCGCGACGCCCGCGAACTTCTGCTGGCCGAACGGCGTGATGATCCGCACGTCGGCGCGCACCGTCTCGTCGTTCGTCGCGCGCACCGCGACGTACGCCGTCCCGCCGAGGCAGCGCGCCTCCGCGGTGAGGTCCGCGAGCTCGGGGTTCGCCACCCCGTTCACCGCGAGCGTGTCGTCGGCGAGCACCGCGACCGCGTGCGCGATCGCCCGGGACATGATGTCGAGCGCCGTCGGGTCGACGTTGTCGATCGTGTCCTGCGGCGAGTGGTAGTTCGGGTCGTAGAAGATGCCTTCGGTGCCGCCGAACAGCTCGACCTCCTCGGCGGTCTTCGAGCCGTCCGCCCCGGTGAAGAGCCCGGACGCCGGGACGCCGTTCTCGATGAAGGCCTGGTAGTCGGAGCGGCCCGAGAACTCGGTGTCGACCCACGGCTGGCCGATGGAGTCGAAGTAGTCCGTGAACACGTCCTCGGTCTCGGCCGAGCCCGGCGGGACCTCGACCGGGGCCTCGTGCGTCGACTCGTCGGCGTCGTAGACGCCGATGATGTAGTTCGGCGAGCCGACCATGTCGAAGTTGAGGTACGTGGCGATGTCCTCGAGCGCCTCCGGGTCGTTCTCGGCGAGGTCCGTCACGTAGTGCGTGGACCCGCGCAGGCCGACCTCCTCGGCGCCCCACCACGCGAAGCGGACGGCGTTGTCGGGCCAACCGCCGTCCTCCGCCGCGGCGGCGAGCTGCACCGCGACCTCGAGGATCGCCATCGAGCCCGACCCGTTGTCGTTGATGCCCGCGCCGTCCTCGACGCTGTCGAGGTGCGCGCCCGCCATGACGACGTTGTTCGTGCGCCCGCCGGGGGTCTGCGCCAGGACGTTGAACGACTCGAACTCCTCGACGTGCGACTGGTAGTCGTAGGTCGCCTCGGGGAACGCGCCCGACTCGAGCGCGGCGAGGATCTCCTGCCCGGCGGCCTGCGGGATGCCGACGGTCGGCACCCATGCGTCGTTCTCGGCCCCGAGCGTCGGGTTCAGCGCGCCGTCGGCGTTGTTGTACAGGATCACGGCGGCGGCCCCGGCCTGCGACGCCGCGAGCACCTTCTCCGAGAAGGCGCACGTGCCGCGGCTCACGAGCGCGACGGCGTCGGTGGCGTCGACCCCGGTCCAGGCGTCGGCCGTGCAGCCGTGCCGCATCTCGTCGACGGGCTGGACGAGCGGGCCCGTGAGCCCCTCGTCGGGTGTGTCCGGCGCGAACTCGGCGGCGTACAGGTCCTCGGTCACGTCCACGCCCGCGGCCGTGAGCGACAGGTCGTCGACCACGAGGTCCTCGAACGTGAAGTACTGGCGCTCGGGCGCGTAGCCGGCGTCGGTGAGCACCTGCTCGACGTACGCGGCGCTCGCCTCGTACCCGGGCGTCTCCAGCGCCCGGTTGCCGTCGTTCGCGTCGGCGATGGCCTGGAGCTCCTCCAGGCGGTCCATGACCGCGTCGCCGGTGACGAGGTCCTCGAGCGGCAGGGGGTCGGCGGCGGCGCGCACGGCGCCGGGTGCTGCACCCACGGGGCCGGCGGCGGCCACGGGTGCGGAGGTCATCACGGCGAGCACGAGGCTCGCGGCAGCTGCGGACGGGACGATCGATCGTGGTCTCACGCATCCTCCTCGGCAGTGGCCCCCGCCGGCCGTCCCCGGTCGTGCCGAGGAGTCAGCCGAGTCGCACGAGACGCGCGACGCTGCGAGGACTCGTGTGCTGGGGAGCGTACGCGCTCGCGCCCGCCGGGAGAAGATGACCCGTCAGCGGCACTGCCGCTCGTTCGGTGCCGCGGTGAGCACGACGGGGACCGAGACCCGCGTGAAGTCGCCCGCCGCGGGCTCCTGCGAGCACACCGCCCACCCGTTGGCCCGGCCCCGCACCTCGCCGCCGCGCCGGGCGTCGACGACGGTCACCGCCTCGGCGCCCTCGCGCTCGAGGGCACTGCGGGCCTGCCGGAGCGACGCCTCGACGACGTTCGGCATGGAGAACCCGGGCTCGATGGTGACGCTCACCTCCACGCCGTCGGACCCGCCGGGCTCGACCGGGACCGTCGTGGGGTCGTCCGTCGGCTCCTCGGTGGGGTCGGTGCCCGGCTCGTCGGTCGGGTCCTCGCCCGGTTCCGTCGGCTCGGCCGTGGGGGAGTCGGTGGGGCTCGTCGTCGGCTCCGGTTCGCCGGGGAAGGCGGGGACCTTGCACGCCCCGAGGAGCACGACGGCGACGACCGTCGTGACGACGACGGCGCTCCTGCGCGCGACGAGACGCATGCTGCCCCCTGCTCTGCGGCGCCGCCCCTGCGACACCCTGCCCTCTACGAGGGTACGGGACGTTCTGTCAACGGGCGCCGCCGGAGTCGGGTGATTCCGGCGTCTCCATACCCGCGGCCGGGTCCGTGTCCGGGTTCGCGCCAGTGCCAGTGCCAGTGCCCGCGGACGTCGACGCGCCGGGAGCCGGTGCCGTGCGCGCGCCGCCGGTGCGCTTCGGGGGCCGGACGGTGGGCACGTCGCCGACGATGGGGATGGGCCGGCGGTGGAACGGGAAGCCGTACCGCGTGACCAGACCGGCGAGCGTCGTGAGGCGGTTGCGCGGTCCGATGAGCCCCATGATGTGGACGAACAGCCAGGCCAGCCAGGCGACGCCGCGCGTCAGCCGGATCTTCCCGACCACCTCGGCGATCGCCGCACGGCGGCCGATGACCGCCATGGTGCCCTTGTCGAAGTAGTGCAGCGGCGCCGTCGGGCGTCCTTCGACGAGAGCCCGGATGTTGCGCGCCACCTGCTTTCCCGACTGGATCGCGGGCTGCGCGAGCTGGGGCAGCTCGGCGGGGGAGACGGCGACGTCCCCGGCGGCGAACACCCCGGGCAGGCCCTCGACCTGGAGGTCGTCGCCGACGACGACGCGTCCGCTCTTCCCGCGCGGCAGGCCCCAGTCGTCGACCTCCTCGTGCGGGCTGACGCCCGCGGACCAGATCGTCAGGTCCGAGCGGATCCGGGTGCCGTCGGTCAGCACGACGGCGTCGGGCAGCACCTCGGCGACACCGGCGCCCAGGTGCAGGCCGACGTGGCGGTGCCGCAGCTCCTGGGCCGCGTACTCGCGCAGCTTCGGGTGGAACGACTTCAGCACCTCGCCGCCGCGCTGGACGATCTTGACCTCGAACGCGTCGCCGTGGATCTCCGGGTAGGCGGGCCGCAGGCCGGCGGTGCGCAGCTCGGCGAGGGCGCCCGCGACCTCGACCCCGGTCGCGCCGCCGCCCACCACGACGACCCGGAGGCCGTCGTCGGTGCGCGGCGTGGCCGCCGCCTTCTCCAGCCGGATGAAGAGGGTGTCGCGGATCCGCATGGCCTGGGACCGCGAGTACATGGGGAACGCGTGCTCCTTGGCGCCCGGGGTGCCGAAGAAGTTCGTCGTCACGCCGTTCGCGAGCACGAGGTAGTCGTAGTCGACCCACTCGTCGTTGAGGAGCCGGATCCGGCGGGCCTCGTGGTCGATGCCGACGAGGTGCTCGTGCACGACGCGCACGTTCTTCTGCTTGAGGCGCAGGCCGCGCAGGAAGTACGTGACGTCGCCGGGGTTCAGGCCCCCGGTGGCCACCTGGTACAGCAGCGGCTGGAACGTGTTGTAGACGCGGCGGTCCACCAGGGTGACGCGCACGGGAGCCTTCGCGAGCTCCTTGACGGCCTCGAGCCCGGCGAACCCGGCGCCGACCACCACGACGTGCGGCACGGGAGCGGACGGGGCGGGCTCGGGCACGGGGCCTCCTCCAGGACGACGACGGTGGGCCCGACGTCGCCCACCACCTGCGCCGCGGACGTCGCCGACGACGTCTGCCAGGTTACGGCCGGTCCGAGGACCGGGCGAACCGGCACGCCCGGTTCGTCCCGGCCCGGGTGAGCGGGAGGGCTCAGCCGCCGTGGTGCTCGACGTCGTCGCGGCCGACGAGGTCGTCGCGCACGACGCGCCGCAGGACCTTGCCGATCTGCGAGCGCGGGAGCTCGGTCACGACGGCGAGCGTGCGCGGGAGCGCGTACCGGGCGAGGCGGCGCTCGCCCCACTCGCGCACAGCGGCGAGGTCGACGCGCGGAGGTGCGGGGGCGCCGTCGGCCTCGTCGAGGACGACGACCGCCGCGACGCGCTCGTCCGACCCCGACCCCGGGAGGCCGACCACGGCGACGTCGCGCACGCCGGGCATCTGCCGCAGGTGGTCCTCGACCTGCGACGGGTACACCTTGAACCCGCCGGTGACGATCATCTCCTTGATGCGGTCGACGAGCGTGACGAGCCCGGCGTCCGGCCCCGTCACCGGCACGCGCACGACGTCGCCGGTGCGCAGCCAGCCCTCGTCGAGGAGCTGGTGCGCCGTCTCCTCGGGCCGGTTCCAGTACCCGCGGAAGACCTGCGGCCCCCGGACGAGGAGCTCGCCCCGCACGGTGCCGTCGTCGGCGGGTTCGGCGTCGCGCAGCGTCCCGGCGTCCAGCGCGTCCGCGTCGACGACGCGGATGTCGGTGCTCGGGAACGGCAGCCCGAGCGTGCCTGGTCGGCGGTCGTCGGAGACGGGGTTGCCGAGCGCGACCGGCGAGGTCTCCGTCATGCCGTAGCCCTCGATGAGCAGACCGCCCGTGGCGTCCTCCCAGCGGCGCGCGGTCTCGGCCGTGATCGGCATCGCCCCGGCGAACGCGAGCCGGATCGTCGACAGGTCGCCGCCGCGCCCCGTCCCGCGCTCCTGCGCCGCGTCGACGACGCGGTCGAACATGGGCGCGACGCCGGGCAGGAACGTCGCGGGGCGGCGCGCCTGCGCGGCGACGACGGCCTGCGGGTCGAACTTCGGGAAGGCGACGAGGGTCGCGCCGATGCGTGCCGGCAGCGTGAGGCAGAACATCAGGCCGAACGCGTGGAAGAACGGCAGCACGCCGTAGACGGTCTCGGCGCCCTCGGTGAACGACGCCCAGGCCTGGCCCTGGACGACGTTGGCGAGGAGGTTGCGGTGCGTGAGCACGGCACCCTTGGGCGTGCCGGTGGTCCCGCCCGTGTACTGGATGAGGGCGACGTCGTCGCCGACGGGCGCGGGGATCGTCCGGGGCAGGCCCCGGGCGCGCCGCACGAGGTCGTGCCAGTCGGGCACGCCCGCGGGGACGGGGCCGCGCAGCGCGTCGCGCTGGGCGCGCGCACGCGCCAGGGGCAGGTGCAGCGCGAGGCGCGACGCCCGTGGCAGGTCGCGCGCGATGTTCACCGCGACGACTGTGCGCAGCGCGGGCGCTCCGCCGTGCGGGCCCTGCGCGGCCAGGACGGCGGGGACGGCCTTCGTCCACACCAGCGCGACGGTCGCGCCGGAGTCGGCGAGCTGGTGCGCGAGCTCGTCGGCGGCGTAGGTCGGGTTGTGCTCGACGACGACCGCGCCGAGGCGCAGCACGGCGTAGAACGCGACGACGTGCGCGGTGCTGTTGGGCAGCACGACCGCGACGCGGTCTCCGCGGCGTACGCCGAGGTCGTGCAGGGCGCCGGCGGCGCGCTCGACCTCGGCGGCGAGCCGGGCGTACGTGGTGGTCGCGCCGAAGAAGTCGACGGCGACGCGCGCGGGCCACCGGCCGGCCGCCGCGGTGAGGGTGGCGGTGACGGGCTCGTCGGGGATCTCCACGTCGGCCGGGACGCCCGGCGCGTAGCGGGAGATCCAAGGTTTCGACGCCAGCATGTTCACTACGCCACCGTAACCTACGGTTGCGTAGGTTTCGTGGTGGACGGCGGGCGGTCCCGGGCGTGCGGCTGCCGGCGACCGGTCAGGCGGGGTACCAGCGTGCTCCCCAGCGCCGGGTGACCCGGCGGTCCGACGTCGCGGCGTGCGCCCGCACGCCGTCCTCCACGGCACGAGCGACGACGTGCGCCGCCTCGTCGCCGTCCGCGAGGAACCGCACGGTGACGCGCGCCCTCCCGCGCACCACCCCGACGTCGTACGCCTCGACCGTGGTCAGCGCGCGGGCGGCGTCGGCCGCGCCGGGCAGGACCGCCTCGGGATCGGCGCCGGGGTGCAGCAGACCGACCGCCAGCGTCACGCGGTACGACGGCACAGCACGGCGACGAGGAAGTCGGACGTCGGCTCGTAGGGGCGCAGGTCCCACGTCGCGAGCGCGACGTCGACGCGCAGTCCCGCCGCCTCCACGTCGGCGAAGAACGCGTCCGCCGCGTAGCCGCGCCCGGCGCCGAAGCCGACGACGGCGCGTCCCTGCGGCGCGAGGTGCGCCGCGAACCGTCGCAGCACCTCGACCTCCGTGCCCGGCGCGAGGAACGTCATGACGTTGCCCGCGCACACGATCGCGTCGAACGGCTCGGCGACACCCTCCGCGGGCAGGTCCAGCTCCGCGAGGTCCCCGACGCGCCAGTCGGGACCGGGGTGGTCGGCGCGTGCCGCCTCGACCAGCACCGGGTCGACGTCCACGCCGACGACCGTGTGCCCGCGCGCCGCGAGCTCCGCGCCGACGCGCCCGGGGCCGCAGCCCGCGTCGAGCACGCGAGCCCCGCGCGGCAGCATCGCGTCGACGAGGCGGGCCTCGCCCGCGAGGTCCGCGCCGTCGGCCGCCATGCTCCGGAAACGCTCGACGTACCACGTGGAGTGCGACGGGTCGGCGGCGACCTTCTGCTCCCAGCGGGAGGGGCGGGCGGTGCTCATGGCCCGAGGCTACCCGTGCTCGGCGGTGCGCAGACCTGTGTTCGTGAGGGCCTCGGGCTGTCACAATCCGAGGATGAGCACGACCGCCGCCGCCCCCGTGACCGATCTCGCGTCGTCCGCCCCGACCGGGGAGGTGCTCGCCGTCTGCCGCGTGCACGCCCTGCTGCCCGACGACGGGCCCGTCGGCGTCACCGCGATCGACAAGCGGCCCGTGGAGGGGCCGGTGCGGGTGCGCCGTCTCGGGCTCCACGCCGACCTCCAGGCCGACCGCGCCAACCACGGCGGCGAGGACCAGGCCGTCTACGCCTACGGGCAGGACGACGCCGACTGGTGGTCGGAGCAGCTCGGGCGCGTCGTCGAGCCGGGCCTCTTCGGCGAGAACCTCCGGGTGCGCGGGATCCCCGTGACCGCCGCGGTGGTGGGGGAGCGGTGGACCGTCGGGACCGCCCTGCTCGAGGTGACGCAGCCGCGCACGCCGTGCTCGACGTTCGCGCGCCGCCTCGGCGAGGACGGCTGGGTCAAGCGGTTCGCCGCCGCGAACCGCACCGGCGCGTACCTGCGGGTGCTCCGCCCGGGCGAGCTGCGCGCGGGCGACGCGGTGGGCGTCTGCTACCGCCCCGAGCACGGCGTGACGCTCGCGGACTGGTACGGGGCGTGGACCGCACGCGGCGCCGACCCGGAGCGCGCGGCGGACGTCGCCCGGCGGCTGATCGAGGCCCACCTCGGCGGCGACGTCACCCTCTCGGCCGAGATGCTGCTGCGCGCCGAGACCACCGCGGGGCAGCGGATCGCGGACTGAGCCCGGCCGCGGTCGGCCCGGTCGGTCGGCGGCAGCCCGGCCCGGTCAGCGGCCGGCGCGCGGGATCCGGGGCGTCCGCGGGGCGCGCGGTCCGCGCGGCGGCTCGTTCGGCGGCCACTCGCCGTCGTCGGAGCCGTCGTCCGCGCTGAACAGCAGGTCGTGCAGGCGCACCTGGACGGCCTCGACGTCGGGCACGTCGTGCAGCTCGAGACCGGGCTTGTCGGTGGCGTCGGAGATGACGAGCGTGCCGCAGCCGAACAGCCGGTCGACCGGTCCCTTCTCGTAGTTGACGTCGTTGATGCGGTAGAGCGGGATGTCGCGGCCGGTCCGCGTGATGATGCCGGAGCGCATCGCGATGCGCTTGTTGGTCACCGTGTACTCGGTGGTGCGCCAGCGCAGCCACGGCACGAGCACCCACACGACCGCCGCGACGAGCGCGAGCCCCGCGACGACCCAGCGCACGACGGCGTCCGGCACGAGCACCACGGCGACGACCACGGCCACCACGAGGGCCGCGAGCAGCACGAGGGGCCAGAACAGCGCCTTGGCATGCTCCTTGAGCTCCATGACGACGTGCTCGCCCTCGGTGAGGTGCTTCTCGCTGAGACCCATGGGGAGCATGGTGCCACCTCGGCCGTCCCGGGTGTCGCGGGCGTGACCGGTCAGCCGGTCGCGGTCAGGTTCCACCCCTCGATCGTGCGCAGGCCGTGCCCGTACCCGAGCAGGCAGATCGTCGCGGTGCTCAGCTCCAGCCGGGCGCCCAGCCCGGGGTCGACGCCGAGCCACACCGTGGTGAGCACGCGCAGCAGGTGGCCGTGCGCGAACACCACGGCGTCCTGCCCGTCGCGCAGCGTCGGTTCCACCCGGGCGAGCACGCGCGCACAGCGGGCCGCGACGTCGTCGAGCTCCTCGCCGCGGTGGCCGTCGGGTGCAGCGAGCACGTTGACGCCGTCGCGGAACACGAGCCACTCGCGCCCGAGCTCCGAGGAGATCTCGCGCGAGGTGCGGCCCTCGACGGGGCCGTAGTCCCACTCGACGAGGTCGTCGTCCGTGGGGGCGTCGGGGAAGCCGGCGAGCTCGGCGGTGCGGCGTGCGCGCTGCCGCGGGCTGGACAGCACGACGGCGGGCCGCCGGCCGCGCTCGTCGGCCCACCGCTGGAGCCACACGCCGGCCGCGACGGCCTGCTGCTCCCCGGCGACCGTGAGCGGGATGTCGCTGCGCCCGGTGTGCCTGCGCGTCGCGCTCCACTCGGTCTCGCCGTGCCGCACGAGGACCAGCTGGGGGTCGGGCGCCGCGCGGTCCGCGGGGTCGTCCGCGTGCTCGGATGCTCGCTCGGGTGCCCGGTCGGGTGCGCTCATGCGCCGTCCTTCCTGCTCGGAGAGGTACCCCCGCAGCATGGCGCGCCACGCCGTCGTCCGCGCGCCGGGACCGCGCCGTGGGCGGGTTCAGCCGGCGGGTTCAGCCGGCGACGCCGTCGAGCCCCGTGCTCGCGAGGAAGACGACGAGCGCGGCGAGGAGCACGACGGCGATCCCGGTCGCGACGAGCAGGACGGTGCGGGGACGGACGCGCACGACGGGCTCCCGGTCGGTCGGTGTGTGGGCGGGGCGCTCTAGTCTCGCCCATGACGGGCGAGGAGGCTCACGATGACGGAGCAGCGGACAGGGCACGAGTCGGAGCACGAGACGGAGCGCGGCACGTCGACCGGGACGCCGGGCGACGCGGCGGTGTACGGCAGTCCCGACTTCGACTGGTCGATCCTCGCGGTGCCGACGCCGCTCGCGGTGGTGCGTGGCCAGCTCGGGTTCTCGTGGCTCGAGCTCGCGGGCCGGCTCGCGACGCTCACGCAGGCCGAGCTCGAGTGGGAGCCCGGGCCGGGCGCGCTGCGGGTGGTGCGCCGGGGCGAGGAGCGCTCGCCGCGCACGCTCGGGCCGGGCGAGTGGGTCATGGAGTGGCCCGCCGGGCCCGACTCCGCGCAGCCGCGCACGATCGCCTGGCTCGTGGCGCACCTCACCGAGCTGTTCACCGAGCGCTGGGAGTGGACGTTCGGCGCGCACGAGCTGCGGCGCGACGGCGTGACGTTCTCCGGCGAGGTCGGGCACGCGGTCGCGGGCCTGGCCGGGGTCGTCGAGCGGTGGCGCGCCGACGTGGACGCGCTGCCCGAGGACCAGGTCTTCACCGTCGGGCTGAGCCAGGCCACGGAGATCGACGCGCAGTCGCCGTTCGCCCACCTCGTGGCGCACCTCAACCGCGAGCTCATCCACCACGGCGCCGAGATCATGGTGCTCCAGGACCTCTACCGCGCGGCGCACGTCACAGCAGGTGCGGGGAATCCGTGACGACGACGCCCGGTTGACCCGTCCATGACGGACTCTTCCCCGACGCCTTCCCCTGCCCCCGCGGTCGTGCGCGTCGACATCTGGTCGGACGTCGCGTGCCCGTGGTGCTACGTCGGCAAGCGCCGCCTCGAGACGGCGCTCGACCGCCTGGCGGAGCGCGGCTTCCCGGCGCGCGTCGAGATCGAGTACCACTCGTTCGAGCTCGCCCCCGACACGCCCGTGGACTTCGAGGGCACCGAGGTCGACTTCCTCGCCGGCCACAAGGGCATGCCGCCCGCGCAGGTCGAGCAGATGCTCGCGCAGATGACGCAGCTCGCCGCGGCCGAGGGGCTCGCGTACGACTTCGACGCCCTCCGGCACACGAAGACGCTCACCGCGCACGAGCTGCTCCACCACGCGAAGGCGCACGGGCGGCAGGTCGAGATGAAGGAGCGCCTGCTCAAGGCGTACTTCGAGGAGGGCCGCCACGTGGGCCGCGTCGACGTGCTCGCCGACCTCGCGGCGGAGGTGGGGCTCGACCGCGGCGAGGTCGTCGCCGCCCTCGAGGACCACCGGTACGCGGACGACGTCCAGGAGGACATCGAGCAGGCGCGTGCCTACGGCATCAACGGGGTCCCGTTCTTCGTGGTCGACGGACGCTACGGCGTCTCCGGCGCCCAGGACCCGGCGGTGTTCGTCCAGGTGCTCGAGGAGGCGGCGCGCGAGGCCGCCGGCGTCTGAGGCCCACCTCACACCACGGCCCGGTGGCCGGGCGACGGGGTGTCGTCCAGACTGAATCACCCGCACCGCGGGCGGACGGCACCGACGCCGGCTCCCGTCCGCCCTCCCGGTGCCCGTGAACCCCACGAGGAGGATCACCATGGCCGACTCCACGGCGAACCACCAGCACGCCGCAGGTCTCTCCCGCTCCATCGCGAACCCGCGCCGCACCACGCTCGTCAGCGTCTCGGCCTCCGAGGCCGCGGCCCCGCAGCGCGCCGAGGGCGGCTTCACGATGGTCGGCCCGGACGACGCGGGCGTGTGCGTCGACGGGACGTGCGCGCTCCCGGAGTGACGTCCGTGGCGTGACGCTCCCGGGCGGCCGTCGGACCCGGACGGTCGTCAGTTCCGGCGGTGGTCCTGGATCGACAGCCGCGGCCCGCGGGCCGGCGGACGGGCGCGCCCGGAGATCTCCAGGAGCCGGACGACCCGGTAGCGGTGCGGCGCGTAGGGCGCGAGGAGCTCGAGCATGCGCTCGTCGTCCGCGCGCTCGCCGGTCAGCGCCCAGCCGACCGCCTTCGCGAGGTGGAAGTCGCCGACCGAGACGGCGTCGGCGTCTCCCAGGGCGCGCTGCGCGACCTCCGCCGCGGTCCACACCCCGATGCCGGGGACGAGCTGGAGGCGCGCGTGCGCGGCGGGCGCGCCGTGCGCGTCGAGCACCGCCGGGCACTCCTCGAGCCGCCGTGCGACGCGCGCGGCCGCGCCGACGGTGCGCGCCCGCGCCGGGTCGACCCCGGCCCGGTGCCAGTCCCAGGACGGGACGCCCGCCCACGTCGCGGCGTCGGGCACGACGAGCATGCCGGCCTCGCCCGCGGGGCCGGGCGCGCGCTCGCCGTAGCGGCGCAGCAGCCAGCCCCACGACCGCCAGGCGGCGACGCTCTGGACCCGCTGCTCGAGGACCGCGGGCACGAGCGACTCGAGGACGCGGCCCGTGCGGGGGATGCGCAGACCGTGCGCGCGCCGGTGCGCGTCGCGCAGCTGCGGGGGCGGGACGAAGCCCGCGTCGTCGTCGTGCTCGCCCAGCAGGTGTGGGAGCCCGTCGAGCGCCTCCTCGGCCCCCGGTCCCCACGCGTGCGCGACGACGTCCTGCGGGCCGGCCTGGACGAGCCGGCACGTCGCCGGCCCGGACGGCAGGCGGCTGGTGCGCCAGACGTCGCCCCCGGGTGTCCGACGGAACGTCGGGTCGTACGGGCCGCGGGCGAGGCGGGCCAGCGTGAGGTGCAGGTCGAGCGGACGGCGCGACGCCAGGCGTCGAGCACGGGGCTCGCCACCGCCGACCTCGGGATCGTCCACCGGGTCCGGGCGGGAACGGTCGTCGATCCCGTGCTCGGCGGGCGGCAGGCCCGTGCTCGGCAGGACGGTCACCCGTCCATGGTCGCACCCGCGACGAGCGGTGGCGTCAGTCGAAGAGGGTGTCCATGTCCCACGCCGGCTCCGCGGCGGCCGCCCGGGACGCGGAGACGCCCGCCGACGACGGCGCGCGGCCCGGTGACGCCGTCGGGTCGCCCAGCTCCGGCACGAGCGTGCCGTCGACGTCCCCGCGGCCCGCCGCCCAGTCCTGCGCGGCCAGGCCGGCGAGCTGGTCGGCGCGCTCGTTGAACGGGTCGCCCACGTGCCCGCGCACCCACCGGAACCGCACCGGGCCGGCGCGCTCGGTGATGGCGCGGTCGATCGCCTGGACGAGCTCGAGGTTCTTCACCGGCTGCCCGCCCGCCGTCCGCCAGCCCTTGCGCTTCCACGCCACGACCCACTCGGAGGCGCACTTGATGGCGTACTGCGAGTCGGACTCGATGAGGAGAGGCTCGGCGCCGGGGTGGGCGCGCACCGCCTGGAGGAGGGCGGTCAGCTCGGCGACCTGGTTGGTCCCGCTCGCCGCGCCGCCCGCGTCGAACGACCCGTCGTGGTTGATCCACGCCCATCCGATCGCTCCGCCCGGGTTGCTCAGGCACGAGCCGTCGGTGCTGACAGTGATCACGGCGCTCCTCGATCCACGGTGCTTCTCGATCACGGACCTCCTCGCCGCGGCGCGGAGGTGGGTGCTCGGCGTCCATTCTCCCCTGCCGGACGGGGTGCCGGGCGCACCCGTCCCCCGACCCGCCGAGCACGGTCCACCGCGCCGCCTCGTCCTGAGCCGTACGGGAGGAACATCAGGGACGAACCGGGGGGATACCCCATGGTGGTGGTGGGTGCCCACCGGCAGCCTTGAGGGCATGGTGGACGGGATCGTGGCGCTGTGGGGACAGCTCGAGGACTGGGTGCTGGCGCTCGTCGACTCCGCGTGGGCGCTGCCGGCGCTCGTCGTGACGACCGCCCTCGACGGGCTCTTCCCGCCCGTGCCGGGCGAGACGGTCGTCGTCACGCTCGCCGTCGCGGCGCAGGCGGGCGACGGGTTCCCCTGGTGGGTCGTGGTCCTCGTCGCCGCCGTCGGGGCGTGGTGCGGCGACCAGCTCGCGTACGCGGTGGGCCGCGCCGTCGGCACGGACCGCGTGCGTGTGCTGCGCGGCCCCCGCGGACGACGCGCGGTCGCGTGGGCGGGCGGCGCGCTCGCCCGTCGCGGCGCGTCGGTCGTGCTCGGCGCCCGCTTCGTGCCCGTGGGGCGCACCGCGGTGAACGTCACCGCGGGGGCGGTCGGGTTCCCGCGCCGCCGCTTCATGGCGCTGTCCGCGGTCGCGGCGACCGCCTGGGCCGGGTGGACGGTCGCCGTCGGGACGCTCGCGGCGCGATGGGTCGGAGACCAGCCGCTGCTGGCCGTGGCCATCGGTGTCGTCGTGGGCACGGTGGTGGGGGTCGTCGTCGACCGGGTCGTCGCGGCGCGCTCGGGGCGCGGGGACGTGGCTCGGGGGGCGGGACGTGCCGGGTCTCCGGTCCGCACCCTCGTCCCTCAGGCGCTCCCGCCGGTCCCGCCACGACCCGGCACGTCCCGCCCCCCGAGCTGCTCGTCGGTGGGCTGAACCCGGCGTTCGGTCAGGAGACCCCGAGCAGGTCGATCACGAAGATCAGCGTCTTGCCGGACAGGCGGTGGCCGGCACCGGCCGGGCCGTACGCGAGCTCCGGCGGGACGACGAGCTTTCGGCGCCCGCCGACCTTCATGCCGGGGATGCCCTGCTGCCAGCCGGCGATGAGGCTGCGGAGCGGGAAGTTGATCGACTGGCCGCGGTTCCACGACGCGTCGAACTCCTCGCCGGTCTCGTACTCGACGCCGAGGTAGTGCACGTCGACCGTCGACCCGGCGGCGGCCTCCGGTCCCTCGCCGACGACGATGTCCTCGACGACGAGCTCGGTGGGCGCGGGGCCCTCGGGGGCGTCGATCTCGGGGCGTTCAGGCTGTGTGGTCATGCCCTCGATCCAACCACGAGGGCCACGCCGACGAGAGCCGAGCAGGTGCGCCGCCGAGCGGGCCTCCGCGCGCGCGGACGCGGCCACCCGCGGCGCCGGCGTTCGGACAGGCGAAACACGGACGGGCGCCGGATCGCCATCATGGAGGCATGCCCACCCCTGCCGACCCCGGCCCCGGTGTGCCCGCCGACGGCGCGACCGAGCCTGCGCACCCCACCGACGTGCCGGGCGTCGTCGGGCAGCGGCGCAGCGTGCGCGACGTGCGGCGCTGGCGCCGCTACCTCGCCGACGAGCGGGCCGAGGCCGCGGCGTACCGCGACCTCGCGAGCCGGCGCACGGGCGAGGAGCGCGAGATCCTCCTGGCGCTCGCGGAGGCGGAGGGGCGTCACGAGCAGCACTGGCTCGACCTCCTCGGGGCCGACGTCGGGCGACCGCTGCCCGGCGACCGGCGCACCCGCACGCTCGGGTGGCTCGCGCGACGGTTCGGCGGCGTGTTCGTGCTCGCGCTGGCCCAGCGGGCGGAGTCGCGCTCGTCCTACGGCACCGACGCCGACGCGACGCCTTCCATGGCGGCCGACGAGCGGATCCACGAGGAGGTCGTGCGCGGGCTCGCGACGCGTGGGCGCAACCGCCTGTCGGGGACGTTCCGCGCCGCGGTGTTCGGGGCGAACGACGGTCTCGTGTCGAACCTGGCGCTGATCCTCGGCATCGGCGCCTCGGGCGCGTCGACGTCGACCGTGCTCCTGTCCGGCCTCGCCGGGCTCCTGGCGGGCGCGCTGTCCATGGGCGCGGGGGAGTACGTGTCGGTGCGCTCCCAGCGGGAGCTGCTGGACGCGTCGACGCCCAGCCCGCAGGCGTCCGCGGCGCTGCCCGACCTCGACGTCGACGCGAACGAGCTCGCGCTCGTCTACCGGGCGCGCGGGATGTCGGCGGCCGAGGCCGAGACCCACGCGCGCGACGTCCTCGACACGTACACCGCGCAGACCGTCATCGCCCCCGCGCCGTCGGGCGACGAGCACGAGACCCACGGGACCGCCCTCGGGGCGGCGGTGTCGTCGTTCCTCTTCTTCGCGTCGGGAGCGCTCGTCCCCGTCCTGCCCTACCTGCTCGGCCTCAGCGGCTTCGTCGCCGTCGCGGTCGCCTCGGGCCTCGTCACTCTCGCGCTCCTCGCGACCGGCGCCACCGTGGGTCTGCTGTCCGGCACGTCGCCGGTCACGCGGGCGCTGCGCCAGGTCGCGATCGGCCTCGGTGCCGCCGCCGCGACGTACGTCCTCGGACTCGTGTTCGGCGCCACCGTCGGATGAGGTGGCGCCACCGTCGGGTGAAGTCCGGGTGAAAGCCGCCCTCCGGTGGTGTGACGTTCGTCTCTGTGGTTAGCGTGTTCCCGCGGTCGGTGTCGATCCGGCCGGGACAGGCGATCCGGTTCAGGGGGCGGTCATGCACGGCACGCAGGAGGCGCAGGGTGCGCGCACGCGCGCCCGCCGCTGGCTCCTGCGCGGGCTGACGGCCGTCGCCGGGGCCGGGCTGGGCACGGGCCTCGCGATCGCGACGGCCGGCGGCGCGACCGCCGCCGAGCACGACCCGCTGGGGATCGGCGCGGTCCTCGACCCCGTGACCTCGACCGTCGGGACGGTCGTCGACCCGCTGGTGGACGACGTCGTGGAGCCTGTCCTCGACCCCGTGGTCGAGAAGGTCGTGACGCCGGTCGTCGAGCCGGTCGTGCGCGACGTCGTCCGACCCGTGGCTCCCGTGGCCGAGGCGGTGACCGAGCCGGTGGCTCCCGTCGTCGAGACGGTGACGGAGCCGGCGGCACCGGTCCTGGAGACCGTGGCCGAGCCGGTCGCGCCCGTCGTGGAGGCGGTCGTGGAGCCCGTCGCGCCGGTCGTCGAGAGCGTGGTCGAGCCCGCGGCTCCCGCGCTCGACCCGGCGGTCGAGGTCGTCGCCCCCGTCACCACGCCCGTCGCGGACGCCGTGCTGCCGAGCCTGGCCCCCGTCGTCGAGGCGCTCGCGCCGGTGCTCGACCCGGTCGTCGGCGCGACGTCGCCGCTCGCGCCCGTGACCTCGCCGGTGCTCGACCTGCTCACGCCCGTCACGGACGTGCTCGCGCCGGTCACCGACCCCGTCCTCGGTCCCGTGCTCGACCCGCTGGCGCCGATCGAGCCGCTGGCTCCGGTCCTGCCGTCGCCCGACGGGGACGGCTCCGGTGGGACGCCGGGGGTCCCCGGCGCCCCTGCGCCCGACCCGCGGGACCCGCCGCAGGCGCCTGGGCGCGCTGCCGTGCCGCCAGCGGTGGTCGACGCCGCGGCCCCGCTCCTGGCACCCGACCCTGCCCACCGGGCGCCCGTCGCCGACGCGGCCGTCCGTGCGAGCGGACCCGGCAGCGCCGGCACCTCGGCTCCCGCGCCCACCGCGGCCCTCTCCGCGAGCGGCCTCGCGGTCGCCCTCGGCGGCGACGGAGCGCTCGGCGGGAGCGGTGACGCCGTCGCGACCGGGGCCGGGCCGTCGGGCTCCGCGACGTCGCGCACGACCGCGGGCGGCGCGGACGCCGCCGTCGGCGCCGACGCCCTCGTGATCTCCCTGCGGAGCTGGGCCGCGGTCGCCGACGACGCGCGGTCCGGCCACCCCACGACCTTCTTCGAGGTCCCTGTTTCTCCTGCCTGAGGCGGCCCGGCCGTGCCTGCGCGCACGGCACGCGGCCCGGCGCTGACGCGCCATCACACCTCAGACCAGGAAAAGAGAACATCATGCATGTCTTCCTCCGGCGTGCGCTGCGTACAGCGCTCGTCACGGGCGGCCTCGTGGTCGTCGGGGCCGGTGCGGCCCACGCAGCCGAGGGCGACGTCCTCGGCGATCTCGGACTCGACGTCTCGGTGGACGCTCAGCTGAGCGAGGTCACCGACGTCCTGCCCGACGTCTCCGTCGACGTGCCCGTGCACGTCCCGGTCTCCGTGTCCGACGTCGCGGTCGGCGCCCTGGGCGACGCGACCGTCCAGCAGGCCCCGGCGCCCGCCCCGGCGCCCGCCCCCGCGCCTGATCCGGCTCCGGCACCCGCGGAGCCGGCCGACGTGGACGTCGACGTGCCGGTGAACGTGCCGGTCGACGTCTCGGGGGTGGCCGCAGGCGTCCTGGGCGACGCCACGGTGGCACCCGCGCCTGCCGGGCAGCAGGCGGCACCGGCTCCTGCAGCCCCCGCCCCGGCGGAGCAGTCACCGGCACAGCCCTCCGACGTGGACGTCGACGTGCCGGTTGACGTCCCGGTCTCCGTGTCGGACGTCGCGGTGGGTCTCCTGGGCGACGCCGCGGTCTCGGGCGGCGAGAGCCCGGAGCAGGACGCCGCTGCTCCGACGGCCCCGCCGGCCGAGGGCTCGTCGGACGGCATCGACGTGGACGTGCCGGTCACGGTGCCGGTGGACGTGTCGGACGTCGCGGTGGGCGTCGTCGGTGACGCGGTCGTCGGCGCGGGCTCGACCGAGGGCGGCGAGACGCCCACGGCTCCGGCCGATGGCGGCGCGACGGACGGCGGCCAGCCGGACGGTGCCGTGTCGGACGGGATCGACGTGGACGTGCCGGTCACGGTGCCGGTGGACGTGTCGGACGTCGCGGTGGGCGTCATCGGAGACGCGGTCGTCGGCTCGGGCACGACCGACGGCCCCGGCTCGGACGCCGGGAGCGGCTCCGACGACGGCGGTCTCCTCGACGGCGGTCTCCTCGGGGACGGGCTGGTCGACGACGGGCTGCTCGACGGCCTGCTGGGTGACGACGAGCTGGTCGACGACCTGCTCGGTGACGACGGGCTCGTCGACGACCTGCTGGGCGACGGTGTCCTCGGTGGGGACGGTTCCGGCAGCGAGGGGCTGTTCGACGAGGGGCTGCTCGACGAGGTGCTGGGTGACGAGGGTCTGCTCGACGGGCTCCCGCGGCTCGACGTCGACCTCCCGGTCGCGGTACCGGTCGACGTCTCCTGCATCGGCGTGGGGCTCCTGGGCGACGCGGCAGCCGCGTGCCCGGCAGCCGTCGACCCGACCGACCCGACGGACCCGACGGACCCGACGGACCCGACGGACCCGACGGACCCGACGGACCCGACGGACCCGACGGACCCGACGGACCCGACGGACCCGACCGACCCCACGGGCCCGACGGACCCGACCGACCCGACGCAGCCGGGTGACGGCACGGACCCGACCGACCCGGGCGAGACGGTGGTGCGGGTGTCGTACCCGGCGGGCGTGACGGCGTCGGCCGCCGGCTCGGGCACGTGGACGGCGGCCTCGGGGCCGGCGGAGCTGGCCATGACGGGTGCCGGGGGCGACCTCGGGCTCCTGGTGATGGCGGGGCTGCTCACGGCGCTCGGGCTGGCGCTGCGCGGCCTGCGTCGTCGGCCGCGGCTCGCGGACCCGGACGCCTACGCCCCGGTCTTCACCGACCGCGGCCGGGTCTGACCGGGTAGCCCCGGAGAGCACCGGGGCCGGCGGCACAGGTGTCGCCGGCCCCGCTGACGGGCGGCGCCGCGCGCGGTGCGCGGCGC
>NZ_JBHUUP010000003.1:175488-327759 GCF_042670945.1 Cellulosimicrobium sp. NPDC057127 | reverse complement strand
GCCCCCTGCCGTGGCAGGGGGCCTCGTGCGTCAGGTCGTGCGCACCCGTCAGTACGCGGCGCGCTGACGCGGCTTGCGCTCGCCGCGCTCGTCGTGGCGGCCGGCGGGGCCGTGGCCACCGCGCGGACGGTCGGACCCGGCGCGCGGACCCTTGCGCGCTGCGGGGGCGCCCTCGTCGAGCCGGATGCGCAGGAACTTCCCGGCCACGCGGGCCCGCGAGATGCGGTCCAGCGTCGCCTCGTCCAGCGGTGCCGCGATGTCGACCAGGGAGAACGACGGGAAGATGTCGATCTTGCCGACGTCCGACCCGTTCAGGCCCGCCTCGTTCGTCAGGGCACCGACGATGCCGCCCGGCTGCGCGCCGTGCGTGTACCCGACCGACAGGCGGTACCGGGTCCCGACGGCGTCGCGGCGGCCGCCACGCGTCCCGTCGCCCTCACGCCGACCCGACGCCCGCTCCCCGCGTCCGGGACGCTCGCCGGAGCGCTCGTCGCGGCGCGCACGCGCCTGCTCGCGGGCCTGCTGCCGCTCGGCCTCGAACCGCTCCTGCTCCTCGCGCGCCCGCGGGCCGTCGTCACCGACGGCGAGCGCAGCCATGGCGGCGGCGAGCTCGACGGGGTCGACGTCGTTCTCGGCAACGAAGGTGCGCACCATGTCGGCGTACATCGACAGGCGTCCGGCCTCGCGGCGTGCGGGGACCTGCTCGAGCAGGCGCCGCACCTTGTGGGCGGACACGTCGGCGGGGGAGGGGATCTCCACCTCCTGCAGCGGCGTGCGGGTGGTGCGCTCGATCCCGCGCAGGCGGCCGCGCTCGTGCGGCGTGACGAAGCTCAGGGCCTCGCCGGTGCGGCCGGCGCGGCCGGTGCGCCCGATGCGGTGCACGTACGCCTCCGGCTCACCGGGCAGGTCGAAGTTGACGACGAGGCCGATGCGGTCGACGTCGAGGCCGCGGGCGGCGACGTCGGTCGCGACGAGCACGTCGAGCGCGCCGGAGCGCAGGCGCTCGACGATCTTCTCGCGCTCCTTCTGGGCGACGTCGCCGGAGATCGTCGCGGCGGAGATGCCGCGCTCGACGAGGGCCGACCCGACCTCCTCGGCAGCGCCGCGGGTGCGGGTGAACACGATCGCGGCGTCGGCGTCGGAGGTGGCGAGGACGCGCACGAGCGAGCCGGTCTTGTGCCGGAACGGGACGACGGCGTACGTCTGGCGCACGCTGGTCACCGTGGAGGACTGGCGGGCGACGGCGATCTCGACCGGGTCGACGAGGTGCTCGGCCGCGACGCGGCGGATCGGTGCGGGCATCGTCGCGGAGAACAGGGCGACCTGACGCTCGCGCGGGGCGCGGGAGAAGATCGACTCGACGTCCTCCGCGAAGCCCATGCGGAGCATCTCGTCGGCCTCGTCGAGCACGAGGAAGCGCACGTCGTCGAGCTTGAGCGTGCCGCGCTCCAGGTGGTCGATGACGCGGCCCGGGGTGCCGACGACGACCTGTGCGCCGGCGGCGAGCGCCCGCTGCTGCGGCTGGTACGGGGAGCCGCCGTAGACGGCGACGACGTCGACCTTGGGCAGGTGGGACGCGAACGACTCGATCGCGTCGGCGACCTGCATCGCGAGCTCGCGCGTCGGGGTCAGGACGAGGGCCTGGACGTGGCGCTGCGCGGGGTCGATCGCCGCGAGCAGCGGGAGCCCGAAGGCCGCCGTCTTGCCCGTGCCGGTCTGGGCGACGCCCGTGATGTCGCGGCCGGCGAGCAGCGCGGGGATGGCCTGGGCCTGGATGGCCGAGGGGGTGACGAATCCGAGGTCGGCGACGGCGCGCTCGAGCGGGCCGGGCAGGCCGAGGGACGCGAACGTCGGCTCCTGGTCGCCGGCGAGGACCGTGGTGGTCGCGTCCGACGGGGTGGAGGTGGAGGTGGTGTCGAGGGCGCGCGAGGGCGCGACGACGTCAGCAGTCATGGTGGGGTGAGGACCGTTTCGTTCGGGATGAGGAGTGGCGTGCGGTCACCGGGCCGGTTCTCCGCAGGTCGCACTCCCGAACACACCTGGCCGGACACCGTCGGCTGGATCAGCCGAGGGCGGGGGGGACCGGCCACTCTCACAGAACACGCGGGACGAGCGACGAACTCCACAGGTTCACACCATCTTACCGGAGCGCGACCGTCGGCCGATCGGCGGCACCGGTGACGTGCCTCACCGAGGCGTGACGCCGCGATGCCGGCAGGCCAGGACGCACCGGGTGATTTCGGGCGCACGGTCCGCAGGCGCCCTAAAAGGGCCTCCGGACCTCCCGGGCGGGTACGTAGGATGGGCGGGCGCGGCGCCTGCCGCGGGCCCCGCGGTGCGGGAGGACGGAGCACGGACGGTGAGCGTGGCATCTGGGCAGCAGGTCAGCTCCCGCGTGCTGACCGTGCCCAACGTCATCAGCCTCGCGCGGCTGCTCCTCGTCCCCGTGTTCGCCGTGCTGATCGTCCGCGGCGAGGACGTGTGGGCGCTCGTCGTGCTCGCCGTGTCCGGGGCGTCCGACTGGGTCGACGGGGTGCTGGCACGCCGCCTGGACCAGGTCAGCCGCCTCGGCCAGGTGCTCGACCCCGCCGCCGACCGCCTGTTCATCCTCGTCACCCTTCTCGGGCTCGCGTGGCGCGGCGTCGTGCCGGTGTGGCTCCTCGTCGTCATCGTCGCGAGAGACCTGCTGCTCGCCTCCCTGCTGCCGTGGCTCGCCCGGCACGGCTACGGTCCGCTGCCCGTGAGCCTCGCCGGCAAGGCCGGCACCTTCGCGCTGCTGTACGCGTTCCCGCTGCTGCTCCTCGCGGGCGCCCCGGGGTGGCTCGGCGACGTCGCCGCCGTCACCGGGTGGGCGTTCACGTGGTGGGGCATCGCCCTGTACTGGCTGGCCGGTGCGCAGTACGTCGTGCAGGCCCGCGCGCTCGCCGCCGACGCCCCATTTGCCCCCGAGACCCCGCCGACCCCCGAGCACCGACCGCGCACGACCCCCGGTCCCGGCCAGGAGGACGCCCGATGACGGACGACGCCACACCCCCGCGCCGCCCCCCGGTCGACGCGTCCATGACCCTGCTCAACGAGGTCATGCACCGCCCGCTCGACCCCGGGTACGCCGACGCCGCGGCGCGCCGCGCCACCCAGGGGCCCCACCGTCGACGCCGGGCCGGTGCGGTGGCGCTCGGCGCCCTGGCAGTCGTCCTCGGGGTGGTGACCGCGGCGGCCGCCGTGGACCTGCGAGCGCCGCAGCCCGCCGTGCTCGCCGCACGCCAGACGCTCGAAGAGGAGATCACCGACCGTCAGGCCGACGCGGACGAGCTCGCGGCGCGCGGTCGGGATCTGTCAGCCGAGATCGTGCAGCTCCAGGACGCGGCGCTCGGCGCGGCGAGCGGACGGGTCCTGGCCGACATCCAGCAGGAAGGCGTCCTCACCGGCTCGCGCGCGGTCGAGGGGCCGGGCGTCGTGGTGACCCTCGACGACGCCGACGCCGGGCTCGAGGGCGACGACGCCTCCGACTCGCTCGTCCAGGACGGCGACCTGCAACGCGTCGTCAACGCCCTGTGGTCCGGCGGTGCCGAGGCGATCGCGATCAACGACCAGCGCCTGACCGGGCTGTCCGCGATCCGCGCCGCGGGCGACGCGATCCTCGTCGACCTCCAGCCTCTCGTGCCGCCGTACCACGTCGAGGCGATCGGGGACGGTGACACGCTGCGCACCGCGCTCGTGCGCTCCGGCGCGTCGGACTACCTGCGGCTGCTCAGCTCGGAGTTCGGCATCGACTCCAGCGTCACGGCGCAGAGCCGGCTCGAGATCCCCGGCCGGCCCAGCCCCACCCTGTACTTCGCCGAGGTCGCCGGCGCGCCCGTAGACTCCGACGCGAACCCCGGTGGGAGCGGTCCCTCCGACGAGGAGCCGGACCTCGGGGACGGCAACGGAACCCGTGTGGAACGGCAGGAGAGCCTCGAATGATCGCAGTCGTCGGACTGGTGGTGGGCGTCGTCGCCGGGCTCGTGCTGCAGCCCACCGTGCCCGTCTCGCTGCAGCCCTACCTGCCCATCGCTGTCGTGGCCGCGCTCGACGCGCTGTCCGGCGGCCTGCGCGCCATGCTCGACGGACTCTTCGACGACAAGGTCTTCCTCGTCTCGTTCCTGTCGAACGTCGTCGTCGCCGCCCTGATCGTCTTCCTCGGCGACCAGCTCGGCGTCGGCAGCCAGCTCTCGACCGCCGTCGTCGTCGTCCTCGGCATCCGCATCTTCTCCAACGCGGCCGCGATCCGCCGCCACATCTTCAAGGCGTAGCCGTGACCCGCACACCCGCCGCCCCGCCACCCGAGCCCGAGGACACCTCCGGCACCGCCCGCGAGACGCCCGCCGACGCACCCTCCGCGAGCGCCCCCGAGCCCGCGGGCGTCGCGCACGACACCGACCCGCCCGCGCCGGCCCAGGACGCGGCGCCCGGGGAGGACGCACCCGCGGCGCACGGCACCGACGCGCTCGCGCGCACGGACACGGCGCCGGGCACGGACAGCGACCCCGAGCAGCGCGACCCCGAGGAAGGGGAGCCCGCGGAGGGCGACCCCGCGGACGGGGAGGCGCGCACGACGAGCACGGGCGCGGTACGTACCGGCGAGCCCGAACCGCAGGCGCCCGTGTCGGACACGTCGCCCGACCGGTCCTCCGACGACGTCCACCAGCACGACGTCCCGCCGGACGGCGACCTTGACGAGAGCGGTCCCGGCGGCGCGACGGGCACCGACGAGCCGGCGGGGGAGCAGACGCCGTCGCGCCCGGCCGTGCCCCACGGTCGCCACGGCGCGCCCACGCTGCCCGAGCCCGGAGGGCTGCGGGCGCTGGGCCGGGCGCTGCGCCCGCGCGCGCAGCGTTCTCAGATCGTCGTCGGCGTGCTGTGCGCCCTGCTCGGGTTCGCGCTGGTCGTCCAGGTCACCCAGACGCAGGAGGACCAGCTGTCCAGCCTGCGCCAGACCGACCTCGTGCGGCTGCTCGACGACGTCACGCAGCGCTCCGGCGAGCTCGAGGACCAGGTCGCGTCCCTGCGTGCGACGCGCGACGAGCTGCGGTCGGGCAGCGGCCGGGAGCGGGCGGCGCTCGAGGTCGCGCGCGAGCAGCAGCAGACCCAGGGCATCCTCTCGGGCCGTCTGCCCGCACAGGGGCCCGGCGTGCAGATCGAGGTGGTCGAGGGATCGGCGCCGCTCGACGGGTTCCTGCTCTTCAACGTCCTGGAGGAGCTGCGCAACGCCGGGGCGGAGGCGATGGAGGTCAACGGGGTGCGCCTCGTGGCCAGCAGCTACTTCGAGGACACCGGGGACGGCGTCGTCGTCGACGGGCAGACCATCGTGTCGCCCTACCGGTGGACCGTGATCGGCGACCCCTCGACGCTCGAGACGGCGCTCGAGATCCCGGGCGGCGCGATGGCGAGCCTGCGGTCCGACGGCGCACGGACCTCCATCAGCCGGCACGACGAGGTCGCGGTCACCGCCACGCGCGAGCCCAGCGCGCCCGAGTACGCGACACCGGTGCCCGCGACGCAGTGATCCGCCCCCACGACGGCAGGCTCTGCACCGGCAGCGGCGCTACCGGTCCGCAGCCACAGCCGGTAGGTTGGGATGACCGCGTCGTGTGCACCGCATGACCTGCGCATGTAGTAGTTTTTCGGCGGGGAGCGGACGCTCCCGACGCGTGACGACCCAGGTCAGCGCACGACGTGCCGACAGCCCCGAGGAGGCGTGATGACAGTCCCAGGCGGTCCTGAGATGCCGAACCGGGCGGTGGGCGACACGACGATCAGCTTCGGCCGCATCGAGGCCCCCGCCGAGGAAGGCGTGCAGCCCGGCGGGCTGAGCCCCGAGGAACACGCCGCGGTGGCCGCGCTGCCGCGTCACTCCGCGCTGCTCATCATGCAGCGCGGCCCCGGCCAGGGCTCGCGCTTCCTGCTCGACGCCCAGCGCACGGTCGCCGGTCGCTCCGAGCACGCCGACATCTTCCTGGACGACGTGACGGTCTCGCGCAAGCACGCGGAGTTCGTGCGCGAGGACGACCGGTTCGTCGTCCGCGACGTCGGCTCGCTGAACGGCACGTACGTCAACCGCAGCCGCATCGACGCCGCGGCGCTCGCCACGGGCGACGAGGTGCAGATCGGCAAGTACCGGCTCACGTTCCACGCCAGCCCGTACGCCGGCCCCGCGACGGACGGCCCGGCCCCGCAGCCGTGAGCATGCCGACGAGCGCCGCCCACGTCCCCGAGCCCGGGGAGGGGGACGGCCCGGAGCCGTGGCCGCAGGGCATCTCCCGGCGCGCGACCATGCGCATCTCGGACGTGCTGCGCGCTCTGCGCACGGAGTTCCCCCACGTCAGCCACTCCAAGCTGCGGTTCCTGGAGGAGCAGGGGCTGATCGAGACCGTGCGAACCCCCGCGGGGTACCGGCAGTACAGTCCCGCGGACGTCGAGCGGCTGCGGTACGTGCTCGTCGAGCAGCGCGACCACTACCTGCCCCTGAAGGTCATCAAGGACCGCCTCGCCGCCCTCGACACCGGCACCGAGACCGAGGCGCCCGTGCCACGCCTCGCGACCGCGGACGGTGACGCCGGTGCCGCCTCGGCGCGCCGCCGCTACACCGTGGAGGCCCTCGCCGCGGCGGGCGGGGTCGACCGCTCGCTCGTCGACGGGCTCGTGGAGGCCGGCGTGCTGCGGCCGACGACCGGCGGCCAGCTCGACGCCCACGCGCTCGACGTCGTCGTCCTCGCCGCCGGCCTCGCCGAGCACGGCATCGAGCCCCGTCACCTGCGCACGCTGCGCACCGCGGCCGACCGGCACGTGAGCCTCGTGCAGCAGGTCGTCGCACCCTGGCGCAGCCAGCAGACCGCCTCGGCACGCGCGCACGCCGACACGCTCGCGACCGAGATCGGCGAGCTGTGCGCACGCCTGCACACCGTGTTCGTGCGTCAGGGCGTCGACGACCTCACGCGGTGAGGCGCCACGGGGCGGCCCCGGCGAGGGCGCTCCAGCCGCTGCCGGACGACGCGGCCCGGCGTACCGTGGACGGGTGAGCGAGGACGTGCCGATGGTGCCCGTGGAGGTCCTGGGCGTACGTCAGCAGCAGCGCGACCAGGAGATCGTGGTGCTGCTGCTCGACGGCGCCTCCGACCTCGTCGTGCCCATCGTCATCGGCCCGCGCGAGGCGAGCGCCATCGCCATGGCGCAGGCCGGGCTCCCCACACCCCGCCCCATGACGCACGACCTGCTGCGCGACGTGCTCGACGCGGTCGGCGTGCGTCTCGAGCGTGCCGAGATCGTCGCGCTCGACGGCGGCGTGTTCTTCGCCGAGCTCGTCCTCAGCAACGGCCGCCGCCTCGACTCGCGCGCGTCCGACGCCATCGCCGTCGCCGTCCGCACCGGCAGCCCGGTCCTGTGCTCGGCCGAGGTCGTCGCCACGGCGGGCGTCGAGGTCGTGGACGTGGCCCAGCAGGAAGAGGTCGAGCGGTTCCGCGACTTCCTCGAGAACGTGACACCGGAGGACTTCACCACCGACGAGTGACCACGCCCGCGACACGCGCGACGCGTCCGGCCGTCGGTCGTTGACGACCCCCTCCGGCGCCCATAGCGTGGACGACGACATGATCCCAGGAGGCCACAGTGAACAGCAGCGGTGAGGCGAGCGTCGGCTCCGGGGCGATCCCGCAGGGTGCGCAGGGCCTCCTCTTCGGGGAGGACATCACGGAGCAGGACCTGAGCACCGGGTACCGCGGGCCGACGGCGTGCCGCGCGGCCGGCATCACCTACCGCCAGCTCGACTACTGGGCCCGCACCGGGCTCGTCGAGCCGACCGTGCGACCGGCGAGCGGATCCGGCTCCCACCGCCTCTACAGCTTCCGCGACATCCTCGTGCTCAAGGTCGTCAAGCGCCTGCTCGACACCGGCGTCTCCCTGCAGCAGATCCGCACCGCCGTTGCGCACCTGCGCGAGCGCGGCGTCGAGGACCTGGCGCAGATCACCTTGATGAGCGACGGGGCCAGCGTGTACGAGTGCACGTCGCCCGACGAGGTCGTCGACCTCGTCCAGGGCGGGCAGGGCGTCTTCGGCATCGCTGTCGGACGCGTGTGGCGCGAGGTCGAGGGCACCCTGTCCGAGCTGCCCACCGAGTCGCTCGACGACGAGACCGACGTCGACACCGGACCGGGCGACGAGCTCGCCCAGCGGCGCCGCGCACGCTCCGCGAGCTGAGGCCTCAGCGACCGCAGGCCTGCCTCGTCCGAGCGGGGGAGCGCTGAGCGACCGTCACAGCAGCGGCCACAGCGGGGAGAGGATGACCTCGCCCAGCTTGGCCGCGACGTGCCGCGAGTCCCACTCCTCGAGCGTGAGCTCGCGGGAGTTCGTCAGGTCGACCTCGAACACCTTCTCCATCTGCTCGGCCACCTGCGGGTCGGTGATCTCGAGGTTGACCTCGTAGTTCCCGGTCAGCGACAGGCGGTCGATGTTCGCGGTGCCGATCGTGGTCCAGCGTCCGTCGATCGTCGCCGTCTTGGCGTGCACCATCGCGCTCTTGAACAGGTGGATGCGCACGCCGCCCCGCAGCAGCGCCTCGTACAGGCCGCGCGAGAGCCAGTCGGCGAGCACGTGGTTCGACCGTTCCGGGACCAGGACGCGCACGTCGACGCCCCGCGCTGCCGCCGCGAGGAGCGCCGCAAGGATCTCACGGTCGGGGATGAAGTAGGCCTGGGTGATGAGCACGTGCGAGCTGGCACGGTCGATCGCGTCGAGGTAGATGTTGCGGATCGGGAACACCAGGTGCGCCGGCGCGTTCCGTGCCGCGCGCAGCCGCGGCTCCCAGTGGACGGAGCCCGGGTCGGCCAGCACCGGCTGGTCGGGTGCCCGGTTCGTGTTCCAGAAGTCGACGAACGCGTTACGCAGCTCCCACACGCTCGGGCCCTCGAGCCGCACGTGCGTGTCGCGCCACTGCGTGGCGTACAGGGACCCGATGTTGTAGCCGCCGACGAAGCCGACCTCGTCGTCGACCACGAGGATCTTGCGGTGGTCGCGTCCGGACTTGCGCACGTTGAGGAACAGCACGCCCGGACGGAAGACGGGGTAGCGGATGACGTGGACGGCGTCCGGGAAGTCGAAGAAGGAGTGCGGGACGACGAGGTTCGCGAAGCCGTCGTAGATGACGAAGACCTCGACACCCCGCTCGCTCGCGTCGATCAGCGCCTGCTTGAACTCGGCGCCGACCTCGTCGCTCTTCCAGATGTACGTCTCCAGCAGGACGTAGCGCCGGGCCCCGCGGATCGCGGCGAGCATCGACCGGTACACGTCCTCGCCGAACGTGTACACCGTGGTCGTGGTTCCGGCGACCTCGACGGCGTCCGGCTGCGAGCGTGGGAACGTCGCCTCGACGGTGTTGCGGCGGCGGCGGACGGCGTCCGCGACGACGAGCGCTCCCGCGAGGGTCACCGGGACGGCGGCAGCCGCCACGCACCCGCGCACCAGCAGGCGACGCGCCGCGCGCCACGACTCGTCGGTGAAGATTCGCACGTGCTCACCGTAGCGGCAGGCGTGCGTCGCGCCAGGGAGACGCGGCGGTCCCGCGCGCGTGACCTGCGTCGCCACAGCCGCCTCAGCCGAGAACGACCATCCGTCCGGCGACCGGGTCGACGTGGACCAGGTGCCCGCCGAGCGCGCGCAGCCCGGTCGGGTCACCGGCGTACGGCTCGTCCCACAGGACGTCGCCGTCGTCGAGGTCGAGCGTGACGAGCCGGCCGGGGCCGTCGTCGTCGAGGGTGGACAGGGCGAGCGTCGCGACGTCGCCGTCGGTGAACGCCCCCGCGACCGTGTCGACCGTGCCGAGGCTCTCGCGCGCGAACGACCACGTGACGCGGCCCGACGCGAGGTCGACGCCCTGCACGACGTAGCCGAGGTCGAGCACGGCCGTGCCCGCCGCGACCACGAGCACCCGGGACACGGTGCCGCTCAGCGTCCATCGTTCGGTCCCCGACGGGTCGAGCGCCTGCACCCCGCTCGGCACGGACAGCAACCGTGTCGGGTCGGCGGTGCCGTCCGTCGCGAGCGGGACGAGCGGCCTGCCGGGCACGATGCGCTCGACGGTGCCGTCGGAGGCGACGAGCTGCGTCACCTCGACCGCGCCCGACGACGACGCGGTCGTGGTGCGCAGGAACCGGCCGTCCCCGGCGGGCAGCACCTGCACCGTCACCGGCTCGTCCGGGTCGTCCAGCCGGGACCCGTCCGGAGCGAACACCGCACTCACCCGGCACCCGCGCACCACCACCAGGCCGTGCTCGACGGTCGCCGCCGCGGTGCCGGACACCTGCGGCCGGCACAGTCCCTCGACCGCCACGTCGTCCGGCGCCACCGTCGACCGCCACAGCACCGACCCGTCGCCCGCGTCCTGCACCGCGACGGACAGCGCGCCGCCCGCCCGGTGCCAGCGCAGCACCCCGCCCGGGACGACCGTGGCCTGCCCCAGGTCGGAGCCCAGTGCCGTGCGGGACGACACCGTCCCGTCCTCGCCGACCGCCACGGCCACGGGGTCGTTACCGGCGCCGGTGAGGCACACGAGCCCGGACGCCCGGGGCGCCGCGTCGGTGTCCGTCGTGCCGCAGCGAGCCCCTGCGCCGAGGCCGACGGTCCACAGCGCAGCACCGTCGCGCGGGGAGAACGCCGCGAGACCGTCGTCGTGCAGCACGACGAGCGCCTCGCCGACCGCCCACGCGTCCGGTCCGGTCGCGGTCACGGTCCACCGGGCCGCCGGCGGCGTGGCCAGCGACGAGACCCCTCCCGTCGAGCCGAGCAGCGCGGTCCGGTCCGACCACCCCTGCCACAGGCTGCTCACGACGAACGTGACCGCGAGCGCCGCGACGCAGACCAGCACCGTGACGGTGCGTCGTCGGGTGCGGCCGGTCCGCGCCTCACGTGGTGCGGCCCCTGGTGCGAGAGGGGTGCTCGCGACGGCGGCGTCGTCGGTCTCGAGCTCGTCGGTCTCGACGAGCTCGACCCGCCGCAGCGTGCCGTCGCGCCGGTCCGCGCCCATGCGGGGCACACTACTCCGCCGTGCTGAGGCCGTGGGGTGGTGCGCCGCCGGACAGGGCGCCGCTGAGGGGGTGCGACCGGATCGCCGCGGCGAGCTCGCCCTCGATGCGGTCCAGGTAGACGCCCGTCGTGGCGATGGACGCGTGCCCCAGCAGCTCGGCGACGACCTTCACGTCCCACCCGTCGGCCGCGAGCAGGGTCGCGGTGGTGTGGCGCAGGGCGTGCGGTGTGGCCTCGCGCCGGTACTGGGCCGGCATGCGGTCCACGCAGCGGCGCAGCAGGCTCCGCACCGCCTGGGCGTCGACGCGCCGTCCGCGCCAGGACAGCAGCAGGGCGCGCCCGGAGTCCGGGTCGTCGGGGCGGCGGGCGAGCAGGACGGGTCGCAGGCGCGCGAGGTAGTCCTCGAGGGCGTTCGCGAGCGGGGGAGAGAGGGCGACCGTGCGCACCTGACCGCCCTTGCCGTGGATGCGCCACCGCGTCTCGCCGGGTTCGCGGGAGAAGTCGTCCACGTCGGCCCGCACGAGCTCGGAGACGCGTGGCCCGAGGACGAGCAGCAGCGCGACGACGAGGGTGTCGCGCAGGCGCAGGTCGTGGTCGCGGCGTGCGGCGGCGTCCGGTGGGGCGTCGGCCGTGGTGGCGGCGAGCAGCGAGGCCGCCGAGCCCGCGGACAGCGCGGTGCGCGCGACGCGCAGCCCGTCGCGCAGTCGAGCCGGGGGAGCGGCCCACTGCATCGGGTCGGCCTGCACCCAGCCGGCGCGCGCGGCGTGGGCGAAGAAGCGCGTCACGGACTGGCGGAAGCGGTTCGCGGTGGCCGCGGACCGGCCCGCGCCGCCCGGCTTGCGAGCGGCGTCGGTGTACCGGCGGTCGGGCGTGACCTGGTAGCGCACGAGCACGTCGTCGACGTCGTCGCCCGTGATGTCGTCCAGGACGCGCACGGGACCGACGAGGCGCGCGAACTCACGCACGTCACGGTCATAGCTGCGCTGCGTCGTCGGCGACAGGACGCCGCGCAGGGTCTGGGTGGCGACCGACGCGAGGTAGCGGTCGGCGGCCTCGCCGACGGTGATGCGCTCGAGGTGCGGCGGCGCGACCATCTCGTGCTCTCTCCTCTCGACCGACCCGGCCCGGACACCGTGAGCCTAGGAGTCGGCACCGACACCGCAGGTCAGAGCGGGTGCGCGAGGTCGTCGGCGACCGTCGCGGACAGCAGGGGAGCGGCGTCGCACGAGGAGTCGAGCCGTGTGTGGCCGTCGCGTCGTGCCGCGGTGTCGATCGCGCATCTCACAACGCTGTTGACCTAAACACAATGGTTTGGTGCCTATGTCCGGTTCTGCGAGTCTACGTGGTGGAGGTGCGACCGGTCCGGCGGGACACGCGTGCCGCGACGTGCCCGACCGTCGAGGACCCGGAGGTGCGTAGCTCCCGGCGGTCTCGTGCGTCCCGGCGAAGGACGCGGCGCGCCGCGGGGGACAGCGTGCGCCAGGCCCAGGTGCCCGCTGCGGCCGTCGCCACGACGAGCCCGGTCACGAGCGCCGCGACGACGCACACGGCGACGGTCGGCAGCATGACGAGGACGCCGAGCGTCGCACGCAGGATGCGGCGCGGTCTGCCGTTCGACGTGCTGAGCGCCGAGCGTGTCGTTGCTGACCGTCCGGTGTCCGGCGGCCTGTCGTCGAGGTGCCGGTCAGCGCGCGGGCGCTGCACGCCGCCGGCGGCGGTGCCGTCGGGCGTCCCGTGCGCCCAGGCTCGCCACCCGGTGCGCCCAGGTGCCGTCGGATGCCCGCGAACGGTCATGTCGGAGGGGAGGGAGCGCCGCGTCGCCGTGATGCGCGCGAGGCGCTTCCGGAGCGCGTAATGACATAATGTACATTATCGGCGCGCCTTGAACGGTCCGTAAGGCGCGTGCTACCGACCGTTCCTCCGTCGCAGGTGCCAGACGACGAGGTAGGTCCCGGCGGCGGTCTGCAGGCCGGCGACCACGGCGCGCAGGGTGTTCGCGTCGACGACGGCGGTCGTGAGCAGGAACGCGCCGCAGAGCGCGACGATGGACGCGGCGACGAGCTGTCCGGTGCTGCCGGGCGTGAAGAAGTCCTGTCTCTCGTGCGACATGCCCCCAGACTGGCACAGCGCACCCGTCGGCTGAGCCACCGGACCCGTGACCGCGTGGCGCACGGATCCGGTGGCTCCGTGCTCAGGCGCGGTCGTGGACGGTGACGGCGTAGCCGTCCGGGTCGCCGAACGTGAACGTGCGTCCGAACGGCCCGTCGACGGGTGCGGCCAGGACCGGCACGCCGGCGGCGACCAGGTCGTCGTGGAGCCCTCGGGCGTCGTCGGCGTGCAGCCACAGGGCGACGCCGGCGCCGGGCCGCGGCGTGACGGAGTCCAGGTCGACACCTGGCAGCGGCTCGCGCACGGCGAACGCGATGGGCGTGGTGTCGAAGACGACGGCGCCGGGCGGGCTCGCCGCGGCGCGGCTCAGGCCGAGGTGTTGCTCGTAGAACGCGGCCGACGCTGCGACGTCGCGCACCTGCAGGGCGACGAAGTCGGGTCCGGTGACGGTGGGCATGTTCTCTCCTCCTTTAGATGTCAGAACGCTGACATCCGGAGACTATGTCAGACTTCTGACATGTACGTGCAGGTGCAGCTCGACAGCTCGGTCGGCTACGCGCTCAAGCGGACCGCCGCGGCGCTGCGGACCGCGATGGACGCGGCGCTGCGGCCCCTGTCGCTGACGGTCCCCCAGTACGCGTGCCTGGAGATCCTGGGGCACCGGCCGGGCCTGTCCGGTGCGGAGCTGGCGCGCGCCGCGTTCGTCACCCGGCAGTCCATGCACGCTCTGCTGCGGGGTCTCGAGGAGCGCGGTCTGCTCACGCGGCCGGCGAGCGCCCCCCACGGTCGTGCGCTGCCGACCGAGCTCACCCCGGCCGGTCGTGCCGCTCTGGAGTCCGCGAGCGCCGCGGTGGCGCGGGTGGAGCGGGCGATGGTCGATCGCCTCTCCCCCGCTGGTCTGGACCGTCTGCGGCGCGACCTGGTGGAGTGCGCTCAGGCGTTGGAGGGTGCGGGGGGCTGACGCGGTGCGGGTGTGGCGGTGGCAGCGGGCCGCGGGTGCGACCGGGCGGGGTCGCTCGTAGCGTCGAGGGACACGCGGTGCAGCGGGCGCCGCCGAGCCCTGGAGGTTCCCTGATGAAGGCTGACGCGATGCTTCGTTCGTACCCGGGCGACGTCGACCTGGACCACGATCTGCTGACGCGTGCGCTGGAGGCGTTGGCGGCGTGCGCTCAGACGTGTACGGCGTGCGCGGACGCGTGCCTGGCGGAGGACATGGTGGCCGACCTGCGTCGGTGCATCACGACGGACCTGAACTGTGCGGACATCTGCGCGACGACGCTGGCGGTGCTGTCGCGGCACACCGGCTACGACGCGGCGGTCACGCGGGGGCAGCTGCAGGCGTGCGTGGTGGCCTGCGGTGCGTGTGCTGCGGAGTGCGAGCAGCACGCCGGGATGCACGAGCACTGCCGGGTGTGCGCGGAGGCGTGCCGGGAGTGCGAGGAGGCGTGCCGGGCGCTGCTCGCGTCGATCGCCTGACGGCGCTCCGGGCGCTCCCCCGCCGTCAGTTCCTGCGCGTCGTCGTCGGCGAGGTCGCTCGCCGAACTCAGGAGAGCTCCAGCGGTCTCAGGAGAGCTCTGCGGTATCCGTGACGGTGACGATGAAACCGGGCAACAGTTCCCCCTCCTCGTCCACCTCCCCGTACTGGAACGCGATGCCGAGGACGTCCTCGTCCTTCACGTTCATGTCCCGGAGCGTGGAGGCGACATGCTCGAGGAGCCGAGGGACGTCGCTCTGGCCCGGGCCGACGGGTAGGTTCAGCCCGAATGTCCTCGTCCTCGAGCCTCGAGCCATTCGCGTCACGGCAATCTCTCCTCGCTCGGAACCGGCCGGCGCGGTCGGGTCGTGCGCCAGGAGTCAGTATGCGCCGTGTTCGCGCCGCACCGGTCGTCAGGTGCGCCGCCGGCTTCTCGCGGGCGCGGTCCTCGCCGCCCGTCCGTGGGGTTGCGATCCGCCGTCTGCTCGTGCGCCGAGAAACGACTGCGATGCCCGAGGTCAGACGGTGAAGGAGAAGAAGAACCCGAGGATCGCTCGGACCGATTCCCACAGCGAGCGGAAGAAGGAACGTCCGCCAGCGCGCGAGTCCAGGAACGCGAGGACTCCCGACGTGACGGCGAACAGCGCGACGAGGCCGAGCGCGCCGAGGAACACCCACGACGGGACGGGACGCGAACGACTGCGGCCACGGCGAGGCTCCCCACGGCGAGGAGCAGCAGGGACACGGCGGCGATGAGCCACGGTCCGAGTTCGCCCGCTCGCCCGGCGTCCGCATCGCGCCGATCTCCATCCGGCACGGACGCGCCGTGTGCGTCCCACACCCTGTCGTTCACGCCCCGACGTACGCCGCGAGGTGCTTGCCGGTGAGGGTGGAGCGGGCGGCCACGAGGTCCGCGGGTGGGCCTTCGAAGACGACGCGTCCGCCGTCGTGCCCGGCGCCGGGGCCGAGGTCGATGATCCAGTCGGCGTGGGCCATGACGGCCTGGTGGTGCTCGATGACGATGACGGACTTGCCGGAGTCGACGATGCGGTCGAGGAGGCCGAGGAGGTTGGAGACGTCGGCGAGGTGGAGGCCGGTGGTGGGTTCGTCGAGGACGAGCACGCCGCCCTTCTCCCCCAGGTGGGTGGCGAGCTTGAGGCGTTGGCGCTCTCCCCCGGACAGGGTGGTGAGGGGTTGGCCGAGGCTGACGTAGCCGAGGCCGACGTCGTCGAGCCGGGCGAGGATCGCGGCGGCGGCGGGTGTCCTGGCGGGGCCGTCGGCGAAGAACGTGCGGGCCTTGGCGACGGGCAGGTCGAGGACCTGGGCGATGTTGAGGTCGCCGAGGCGGTAGTCGAGCACCTCGGCCTGGAACCGGGTGCCGCCGCACTCCTCGCAGGGTGTGGAGACGGTCTCCATGAAGCCGAGCTCGGTGTAGATGACGCCGGCGCCCTTGCAGGTGGGGCACGCGCCTTCGGAGTTGGCGCTGAACAGGGCGGGCTTGACGCCGTTGGCCTTGGCGAACGCCTTGCGGATCGGGTCGAGCAGGCCGGTGTAGGTGGCGGGGTTGCTGCGTCGTGAGCCTTTGACGGCGCTCTGGTCGATGGTGACGACGTCGTCGCGTCGGGAGATCGATCCTTCGACGAGGGAGCTCTTGCCGGAGCCGGCGACGCCGGTGATGACGACGAGGACGCCGAGGGGTACGTCGACGTCGACGTCCTGGAGGTTGTGCGAGGAGGCGCCGCGGACCTCGAGGGTCCCGGAGGGCTGGCGCACGCTGGTCCGGAGGGACGCGCGGTCGTCGAGGTGGCGTCCGGTGACGGTGCCGCTGGTGCGCAGGCCGTCGACGGTGCCCTGGTAGGTGACCTCTCCCCCGGCGGTGCCGGCGCCGGGTCCGAGGTCGACGACGTGGTCGGCGACGACGATGGCCTCGGGCTTGTGCTCGACGACGAGGACGGTGTTGCCCTTGTCGCGCAGGCGCACGAGGAGGTCGTTCATGCGGTCGATGTCGTGCGGGTGCAGGCCGATGGTCGGTTCGTCGAAGACGTAGGTGACGTCGGTCAGGGAGGACCCGAGGTGGCGCAGCATCTTGATGCGTTGTGCTTCTCCCCCGGACAGGGTGCCGGACGGTCGGTCGAGGCTGAGGTAGCCGAGGCCGAGCTCGACGAAGGAGGCGAGGTTGTCGTCGAGCGCCTGGACGACGGGGACGATCGAGGGGTCGTCGGGGTTGGTCCGGATCTCGCGGATCCAGGCGGCGAGGTCGGTGATCTGCATGGCGCACAGGTCGGCGATGTTGACGCCGCGGATCCGGGAGGAGCGCGCGGACTCCGACAGGCGGGTGCCGCCGCAGTCGGGGCAGGTGGCGAACGTGGCGGCGCGTTCGACGAAGGCGCGCACGTGCGGCTGCAGGGAGTCGACGTCCTTGGAGAACATCGCCTTTTGGATCTTGGGGATCAGGCCTTCGTAGGTGACGTTGATGCCCTTGGCCTTGATCTTCGTCGGCTCCTTGTACAGCAGGTCGTGGAGCTGGCGGTCGGTGAACTCGCGGACGGGCTTGTCGGGCGGGAAGAACCCGGACTCGACGAACGTGGCGACCATCCAGCCGTCGGCGGTGTACCCGGGGACGGTGATGGCGCCGTCGAGCAGCGACTTCGACTCGTCGTAGATCGCGGTGAGGTCGAGGTCGGACACGCTGCCGCGCCCTTCGCAGCGGGGGCACATGCCGCCGTGGTAGATCGCCTCGCGCACGATCGTCTTCTCCCCGGTGGCGGACGTCATGACGCCGCTGGCCTTGCGTGCGGGGATGTTGAAGGAGAACGCGGGGGGCGGTCCGATCTGCGGGTCGCCGAAGCGGCTGAACAGCACGCGCAGGATGGCGTTGGCGTCGGTGACGGTGCCGACGGTGGAGCGCGGGTTGGCGCCCAGGCGTTCCTGGTCGACGACGATCGCGGTCGTCAGGCCCTCGAGCACGTCGACGTCGGGTCGTTCGAGCGACGGCATGAATCCTTGGAGGAACGCGCTGTAGGTCTCGTTGATCATGCGCTGGGACTCGGCGGCGATGGTGTCGAACACCAGCGAGCTCTTGCCCGAGCCGGACACGCCGGTGAACACGGTCAGGCGCCGCTTGGGGATCTCGACGCTGACGTCCTTCAGGTTGTTCTCGCGCGCGCCGTGGACGCGGATGACGTCGTGCGTGTCAGCGGCGGGCTCCGGGCGCGCCTGCGACGGCGTGGCGGTGCTCGAGGTCTGCGTGGCGGTCACCCTGGCGACTCCTTCGGCTGGTGGGTGCGGGGGCGCCGGGGCGCCCGGTCCGTGGCGCGGGGCCGTCGGTCCTTGCGGGTCGACCGGCGGCGGGTCGTGAACTCATCGGCGAACCACCCGTGGGGCTCATGATCGCACCGTCGGCCGGCTCGGCGGGGGGCGGTCTGCCGGTGACGCACACGGGCGTCACCGGACCTCGTCGATGCGCACCATGTTGCCCGCGGGGTCGCGGAACGCGCAGTCCCGCACGCCCCAGGGCTGCTCCGTCGGTTCGGAGACGACCTCGGCGTCGGCGGCCTGGAGCCGCTCGAACGTGTCGTCGAGGTCCTTCGTCGCGAGGATGATCGACTGGTAGGCGCCCTTGGCCATGAGCTCGAGGACGGCGCGGCGCTCGGCGTCGGTGACACCGGGGTCGGCGGCGGGCGGGGTGAGGACGAGCCGCACGTCGCGCTGGGACGGCGCGACGAACGTCAGCCAGCGCATCGCGCCCTCGCCGACGTCCATGGTCAGCTCGAGGCCGAGGAGGTCGCGGTAGAAGGCCAGCGACGCCTCGGGGTCGGTGTGCGGGAGGAACGTGGTGTGGATGGTGATGTCCATGCCGTTCACGCTAGGTGGACGCCCACGGCCGGCGCTTCTCGATTCCTGACCGGTCGCGTGGCCTGCTTGGTCACGCACGACGGCAGCTCGCCGGCTCGCGCGGTCCGGGCCCGGCGCCCGTACTCGCTCGGCGGCATGCCGACGAGCTCGGTGAAACGGGTGCTGAACGTGCCCAGCGACTGGCAGCCGACGGCGAAGCAGACGTCGGTGACGGACAGGTCGCCACGGCGCAGGAGCGCCATCGCCCGCTCGATGCGCCGCGTCATGAGGTAGGAGTACGGCGACTCGCCGTAGGCGGCCTTGAACTGGCGGCTGAGGTGACCGGCCGACATGTGCACGCCTCGGGCCAGCGCCTCGACGTCGAGCGGCTGGGCGTACTCGCGGTCCATGCGGTCCCGGACCCGGCGCAGCAGCGCGAGGTCGCGCAGCCGCTGCGACGACAGGGCGCCCGGCGCCGCAGCGTCCCGGGCCGGACCCTCGACCGTGCCGCTCTCCCCCGCCGTGGTGCCGCCGCCCGCCATGTCGTCCGATGCTGCCAGGTCCGACGTCGCACGCCCAGGCCTCATGCCGAACCGGTGGGTGCGCCGGGACGGGCGAGCTCGGCCTCCATCCGGTCGAACTCGGCGTCGATCTCCGGGTCGGGGCGTGCGGTCGCCCGGCTGACCACGACGGCGACGAGCAGGTTCAGCAGGAAGCCGGGCACGATCTCGTACATCGCGTCCGCGAGCGCCGGGACGTTGCCCCAGACGAGGACGGTGACGGCGCCGGTGACGAGTCCGGCGAGGGCGCCGGCGGGGGTGAGGCGTCGCCAGTAGAGGCTGAGGAGGACGACGGGGCCGAAGGCGGCGCCGAACCCGGCCCAGGCGAAGGCGACGAGGTCGAGGATGGCGGAGTCGTCGTCGAGGGCGAGGACGGCGGCGACGACGGCGACGGCGAGGACGCCGGCGCGTCCGAGGAGGAGCTCGGTCTTCTCCGAGGAGCGGCGGCCGGCGATGTTGTACAGGTCTTCGACGAGGGCGGAGGAGCACACGACGAGCTGGCTGGACATGGTGGACATGATGGCGGCGAGGACGGCGGCGAGGACGAGTCCGGCGATGAAGGGGTGGAAGAGGATCTGGCTGAGGACGAGGAAGACGGTCTCGGGGTCGCCGAGGGGCAGGGCGGGGTCGTCGGCGAAGTAGGCGATGCCGATGAGGGCGGTGGCGACGGCGCCGGTGGCGGTGAGGAGCATCCAGGCGAGGCTGATGCGGCGGGCGACGGTGGCTTCGCGGGGTGAGCGCAGGGCCATGAAGCGGACGATGATGTGGGGTTGGCCGAAGTAGCCGAGGCCCCAGGCGGCGGTGGACACGAGGGTGACGGCCCAGAGCGCTGCGCCGTCGTCGAGTCCGGTGAAGAGGTTGAACGCGTCGTGGTTGGCGGCCTGGGCCTGGTCGACGACGGTGCCGATGCCGCCGAGGGTGGTGACGGCGACGACGGGGACGGCGATGAGGGCGGTGAGCATGAGGAGGCCTTGGGCGACATCGGTGAGGGTGGCGCCGAGGAAGCCGCCGAAGAGGGTGTAGCCGAGGGTGATGGCGCCGACGACGAGGAGGCCGGTGAGGTAGGGCCAGCCGAAGGAGGACTCGAAGAACTTCCCGGCGGCGACCATGCCGCTGGAGACGTAGAAGGTGAAGAACACGAGGATGACGAGCGCGGCGGCGATGCGCAGGGGGCGGCTGTTGCCCTTGAGCCGCTTGGAGAAGAAGCTGGGGATGGTGATGGCGTTGGAGGAGATCTCGGAGTAGGCGCGCAGGCGTGGGGCGACGAAGCGCCAGTTGAGCCAGGCGCCGACGATGAGGCCGATGGCGATCCAGGCCTCGATGAGGCCGGCGGCGTAGATGGCGCCGGGCAGGCCGAGCAGGAGCCAGCCGGACATGTCGGAGGCGTTGGCGGACAGCGCGGCGACGCTGGGGCGCAGGCCGCGGTTGGCGAGCATGTACCCGTCGAGGTTCTTGGTGCGGCGGTAGGCGTAGTAGCCGATGCCGAGCATCGCGAGGAGGTAGATGACGATGGCGGCGAGCTGGTAGCCCCGGTCCGACATGGCGACCTCCTGCGGGCGGCGTCGGCAGCAGTTCTCCTGTGCACGCTACACGGCGGCGCCGGGCGCGCCCGGTGGGCGGGCGTGCGGCGTGGTGCGGTGGGGTGTCGGTGGGGTGTCGGTGGGGTGCCGGTGGGGTGCCGGTGGGGTGCTCAGCGCCAGCCGAGGGCGGGGGCGACGTGGCGCAGCACGGACTCGAGCACGTGGGCGTTGTAGTCGACGCCGAGCATGTTGGGGACGGTGAGCAGGAGGGTGTCGGCGGCGGCGACGGCCTCGTCCTGCGCGAGCTCGTCGGCGAGGTGGTCGGGTTCGCCGGCGTAGGTCTTGCCAAAGCGGGCGCGGACGCCTTCGAGGACGCCGACCTGGTCGGTGTCGGCGGTCTCGCGACCGAAGTAGGCGCGGTCGAGGTCGGAGACGATCGGGAAGATCGCGCGGGACACGGACACGCGGGGCTCGAAGGCGTGTCCCTGGGTGGCCCACGTGTCGCGGAAGCGCTGGATCTGCTCGGCCTGGAGCACGTGGAACGGGACTCCGGTGTCCTCGGACAGCAGGGTGGAGCTCATGAGGTTCATGCCCTGGTGGGCGGTCCACTCGGCGGTGGCGCGGGTGCCGGCGCCCCACCAGAGGCGTTCGCGCAGGCCGGGCGAGTGCGGCTCGACGCGCAGCAGCCCCGGAGGGTTGGGGAACATGGGCCGCGGGTTGGGCTCGGCGAACGCCTCGCCCTCGACGACCTCGAGGAACCGGGCGGTGTGCCGGCGCGCCATGTCGGCGTCGCTCTCCCCCGGCAGCGGGTCGTGCCCGAAGTGCCGGTACCCGCCGACCACCTGCTCGGGTGACCCGCGCGAGATGCCGAGCTGGAGGCGCCCGCCGGAGATGAGGTCGGCGGCGCCCGCGTCCTCGGCCATGTACAGCGGGTTCTCGTAGCGCATGTCGATGACGCCGGTGCCGATCTCGATGCGGTGCGTGCGGGCGGCGACCGCGGCGAGCAGCGGGAACGGGGACGCGAGCTGGCGGGCGAAGTGGTGCACCCGGTAGTAGGCGCCGTCGGCACCGAGCTCCTCCGCGGCGACGGCGAGCTCGATCGACTGGTGCAGCGCGTCGTGCGCGTCGCGCACCTGCGAGCCGGGCGAGGGCGCCCAGTGGCCGAAGGACAGGAACCCGATGGTCTTCACGGTGGCGGCAACACCGGGACCAGGGCCTGGTGTTCCTGTACGGCGACGCGGCCGCCCACCGACGAACAGGTGCGACGCGCGGCCGGCACCGGCGGGCTCAGCCGAGCAGGTGGGCCTTGGCGCGCGCGTACTCGTCGTCGGTGAGCGCGCCGTCGCGGTGCAGGGCGGCGAGGCGCTCGAGCCGGTCGACGAGGTCCGCTCCCCCGCTCGTCCCCGGTCGCCGGCTCGTGGTCTCGCCGGGGTCGGTGGGTCCGCGCCACACCGCGCGGGCGAAGACACCGGGCCGGGCGGCGCTGCCGGGCGTGCCGGGGCGCAGGCGCGGCACCCGCGCGGACGCGACGGTGCGGTCGTCGAGCACGAGCGCGCCCGGGTGGGTGTCCGCGAGCGCCCGGGCGAACTGCCGGAACCGGTCGGCGGACCGGTCGAGCAGGACGGCGCGTGACGGGCGGGCGCTCGCGGCGGGAGGGGTGTGGTGCCCGGTGGGCCACGTGACGACGACCGTGGGTCCGGCGGGGCCGGGGCCGGTGACCGTGACGACGGGCCGTCCGGCGGTCGCGGCGAGGGTGCCGTCGCCGCGCACGTGCCGCAGCCGGGTGCCGTCCCACACGAGGCGGCCGCCGGCGACGTGGAACATCGCCGGGTACCGGGGTGTCGCGGCGAACCGGTCGGGCGCGTCGGCGCGGGGCTCGCGGTGGGGCGCGACGCCGGCCGTGCGGCGCCGGGGAGCCCCGGGCGCGGGCGCCGGTGCGTCGTCGGGTGCTGCGGTGGCGTCCACGGGGGCCTCCCGGGTGCGGCGGCGGGTGCGTGCTCGCATCCTCGCCGCCCCGGTCACCGGCCGCAAGGGCGTCGGCCGGTACCCGGGGCGTGCGTGGCCGGCTCAGAGGCCGCCGAGGAGGCTCTCGAAGTCCGGGGTGGCGGCGAACGGGTCGGCCGGGCCGGTGCTCTCGCGCCGGGCGACCATGGCGGCGAGCTCGCGCCCGGCGCGGTCGATGCGGCGCGGCAGCCCGCCCCCGGCGTCGCTCTCGCCGGCGGCCCAGTCGTCGGTCGCGGCGAACACGGACGTCGTGGCGACGTCGGCCCGCAGGTAGGTGAACAGGGGCCGCAGCGAGTACTCGAGCGCGAGCGAGTGGCGGGAGGTGCCGCCGGTCGCGCCGAGCAGCACCGGCGTGCCGGTGAGCGCGTCCTTGTCGAGCACGTCGACGAACGACTTCAGCAGCCCCGAGTAGGTGGTGGTGAACAGCGGGGTCGCGACGACGATCCCGTCGGCCGCGTACAGGCGCTCCAGGACGCCGGCGAGGTCGCCGGTGGGGAACCCGGTGAGCATCGCGTCGACGACGGCGTGCGCGTGGTCGCGCAGCTCGACGGTCTCGACGTCGACGGCCAGCCCGTGCTCCTCGATGCCGCGGACGGTGGCCTCGGCGAGGCGGTCGGCGAGGAGACGGGTGGACGACGGCTTGGACAGGCCTGCCGAGACGACGACGAGGCTGCGGTCCGCGGTGCGGGTGGTTCCGGTCATGGGTGCTCCTGCGGGTGCTGCTCGAGAGGTGTGCGTGGGTGGGTGGGTCGTGTGGCCTCAGAGGCCGAACGACGCGCCGGCGCGGGCGGGCTCCGGCTCGGCCGGGTCGTCCTCGGCGGTGCGCCCGGTCCAGCGGTCCTCGGCCGGGCCGACGTGGCCGGCCGGTGCGGTGCCGGCGGCACGGGCTGCGGCGACGCGCTCGGCGTGGCTCGGCGGGCCGGCCGGGACGTGCGCGGGGCGCGCGGCCTCGGCCTCGCGGCGCAGGACCGGCACGACCTCGCCCGCGAGGAGGTCGATCTGCTCGAGGACCGTCTTGAGCGGCAGGCCGGCGTGGTCGATGAGGAACAGCTGGCGCTGGTAGTCCCCGACGTGCTCGCGCATCGCGCCGTACCGGTCGATGACCTGCTGCGGCGACCCGACCGTCAGCGGCGTCTCGCGCGTGAAGTCCTCCATGGACGGGCCGTGCCCGTACACGGGCGCGTTGTCGAAGTAGGGCCGGAACTCGTCCCACGCCTTCTGGGAGTCCTTGCGCATGAACACCTGGCCGCCGAGGCCGACGATCGCGGTGTCCGCGGGGCCGTGGCCGTGGTGCTCGAAGCGCTGGCGGTAGAACTGCACCATCTGCTTCGTGTGGCTCATGGGCCAGAAGATGTTGTTGTGGAAGAACCCGTCGCCGTAGTAGGCGGCCTGCTCGGCGATCTCGGGGCTGCGGATCGAGCCGTGCCACACGAACGGCGGCACGCCGTCGAGGGGGCGCGGCGTGGAGGTGAAGCCCTGCAGCGGGGTGCGGAACGTGCCTTCCCAGTCCACGACGTCCTCGGTCCACAGGCGGCGCAGCAGCGCGTAGTTCTCGACCGCGAGCGGGATGCCGTTGCGGATGTCCTGCCCGAACCACGGGTACACGGGGCCGGTGTTGCCGCGGCCCATCATGAGGTCCATCCGGCCGCCGGAGATCACCTGGAGCATCGCGTACTCCTCGGCGAGGCGCACCGGGTCGTTGGTCGTGATGAGCGTCGTGGACGTCGACAGGACGATGTTCTTCGTCACACCGGCGAGGTAGCCGAGCATCGTCGTGGGCGAGGACGGCACGAACGGCGGGTTGTGGTGCTCCCCCGTGGCGAAGACGTCCAGGCCGGCCTCGTCGGCGTGCCGGGCGATGGTGAGCATCGCGCGCACGCGCTCGGTGTCGTCCGGGGTCCGGCCCGTCGTGGGGTCCGTCGTGACGTCGCCGACGGTGAAGATGCCGAACTGCATGGTGTGCTCCCAGTGTCTCGGGCCGGTGCGATGCCTGTACCGATGTTCATGCGTTTGCATGTACAGGGCCGTCAACCGTGCACCCCCGGGGATTGTTCCCGCACGCCGTGGCGCGCCGGGCGCAGCGGCGGATCTCACGCCCCGACGATTTGCGTGCACCCCCGAAACCCGGGAGCCTGAGGTCCGCGACGCACCGTGGCGGACCCGGCGGACGGTGCGCGGACCCACCAGCGGTGCGCGCCGTCACGTTCACGGGACCTTCACCCCGCGTCGGAACACCCCATCACGACCAGGCGTTGCGTACTCGTAGACCGGGCACCCTCGCACCCCTCGGGGCGCCCCCACGACCCCGACGATCCTCTGGAGGACACCATGGCCGACCGTTCGCTGCGTGGCATGAGCATCGGTGCGAAGAGCATGGAGTCGGACGAGGGCGTCGACTTCGCGCCCCGCTTCCAGGCGCACTACGACTGCCCCAACGGCCACACCATCATCTTGCCGTTCTCGACCGACGCCGAGGTCCCCCCGGTGTGGGAGTGCCGCTGCGGCGCCGAGGCGCTCCTGCGCGACGCCGAGCGCCCCGAGCCCAAGGCCGGCAAGCCCGCCCGCACCCACTGGGACATGCTGCTCGAGCGCCGCACCATCTCCGAGCTCGAGGAGCTGCTCGACGAGCGCCTCGACCTGCTGCGCGCCGGCAAGCTGCGCCGCAGCGCCTGACCCCGGCCGCGACAGCCCGCGGCCCTCGCGACGGCCCGGCCCCCTCCCCGGGGGCCGGGCCGTCGTCGTCACCGGGGACCGGCACCACGGCACCACGGGCCTCGGAGCCCTAGCGCACCCGGGCGCGCGGCCGCGGGCACCCGAGCGCGCGCACCTGCTCCACCCGGCGCCGCACGCCCCACGCCGTGACCCTCCACAACGCCTCGGTCACGATCGCCCGGCTCATCTTCGACCGGCCCGCCGTGCGCTCGACGAACGTGATCGGCACCTCCACCACGCCGCCCCCCGCGCGCGCGACGCGCCACGCCATGTCGACCTGGAAGCAGTACCCGTGGGACGCGACCGTCGCGAGGTCCAGGGCCCGCAGCGCGCTCGCCCGGTAGGCGCGGAAGCCCGCCGTCGCGTCCCCCAGGCGCAGCCCCAGCGCGAACCGCACGTACGCGTTGCCGCCGCGCGAGAGGAGCTCGCGGTGCCACGGCCAGTTCTCCACCTGCCCGCCCGGCACCCACCGCGACCCGATGACCAGGACGGGCAGCACGCCGCCCGGCCCCGGCACGGCGAGCGCCGCCAGGAGCCGCGGCAGCTGCTCCGGCTGGTGCGAGCCGTCCGCGTCCATCTCCACCACGACGTCGTACCCGCGCCCCAGCGCCCAGCCGAACCCCGCGACGTACGCCGCGCCGAGCCCGTCCTTGCCCGTGCGGTGCAGCACGTGCACCGCCGGGTCGCTCGCCGCCACGGCGTCGGCCAGGTCGCCGGTGCCGTCCGGCGACGCGTCGTCGACCACGAGCACGTCGGCGTCCGGCACGGCCGCCCGCAACCGCTCGAGCGTGCCCGGCAGTGTCAGCGCCTCGTCGTACGTGGGAACGACGACGAGGACCCGCCCGGGTGCGACGCTCACCCCTGCTCCCCGTCCACGGTGCGGGCCCCCGAACCGGCCGCCCGGCCGCGGCGCTCGCGGACGCCGGCGACGACGCCGACGGCCAGCAGCGCGACGGCGAGCACCCCGACGACGACCGCGGGCGCGGCGCCGGCCCGCACCGCGGGCGTGAGGTCGGTGCGCAGCGGCAGGGACGCGACGAGCTGGTCGGCGGTGAACAGGCCGGTGCTCTGCAGGACCTCGCCGTCGGGGGCGATGACGCCGCTGACCCCGACGGTGGAGACCTGCACGGTGGCGCGGCCCGTGGTGACGGCGCGCAGCCGCGACATCGCGAGCTGCTGCGTGGACTCGGCCGTGTACCCGAAGGACGCGTTGTTGGTCGGGACGACGAGGACCTCCGCGCCGGACGTCACGGCGTCGCGCACGAGCTCCTCGTAGGCGACCTCGAAGCAGATGACGACACCGAGGGGGACGGTGCGGCCCAGGCGGTCGGCGTCGAGCTCCACGACGCCGGTCCCGGTGCCGGGGATCATGTCGATCGTCACGCGGTCCACCTGGGCGGAGAAGAGCCGCAGGAAGGACCGCATCGGCATGTACTCCCCGAACGGTGCGGGGTGCTGCTTGGCGTACCGGTCGACGACGCCGACGCCGGGCTCCCACAGCAGCGCCACGTTGTACCGCCCGCCGGTCGCGGGGTACTCCTGCGCGCCGACGAGGACCGGCGCGCCGACCTCGCGCGCCGCGTCGTCGATCGCGGCGGCGACGTCGGGCACCTCCTGCGGGTCGAGGTCCGAGCCGTTCTCGGGCCACAGCACGACGTCGAGCTCACCGGGCTCGACCTGGTCGAGCAGCGCGAGCGTGCCGTCGAGGTGGTTGTTCAGCACCTCGGCGCGGTTCGCGAACGACCCGAGCCCGGGCTCGGCGACGTCGCCCTGCACGGCCCCCACCTCGAGCGTCCCGGCCTGCGCGCGGTCGTCCAGCGGCACGAGCAGCGGCGCGGCGACGAGCACGGCCGCGGCGGCCAGCGCCGGGAGCGCGCGTCGCACCCGGGCCGCGCGCCCGCGGGTCCGCCACAGCGCGGCGGCCGCGACGGCCAGGAGCGACCCGACGAGCGCGACGAGCAGGGACACGAGGACCTCGCCGCCGAGCCACGCCGCACGACCCAGCGGGGAGCCCGCCTGGGAGAACGCGAGCCGCCCCCACGGGAACCCGCCGAACGGCACCTCGGTGCGCGCCTGCTCCGCGGCGACGAACAGCACCGCGAACGCGACACCCTGCGCCGCGGGGCGTCCGCGCAGCCACGGCCAGCGGCGCGCCCACACCCATCCGGCGCCGAGGGCGGCGACGAAGCACGCCTCCATCACCGACAGCGCCAGCCACGGCACCGTGTCGGTCGCCTCGTTCGCCCAGTACAGGTGGGGCAGGAAGAACGCCAGACCCCACGCGAGCCCGACGAGCGCGCCCCACCGGGCGTCGTCGCGCCGCAGGGCGCACAGCAGCAGCGCGACACCGACGAACGCCGCGGGCCACCACCCGCGGTCGGGGAACGCCGCGTCCGTCACCAGGCCGCCCGCCACGGCGCTCAGCAGCGACACCGGCCGCCAGTGCGCACGCGACCCGCCACGTCCCGTCGAGGGCCGGTGGGGCGACGAGGCCGGCCGCGGGGCCGGGTCGGTCAGAGGTGCGGGGGCGGGCACGGGTGCACCCTACGCCACCGACCTGCGCGGGCACCCAGGTGCAGCGGGCCCGCGCGCCCTTCGGCCCGTGCCACGCCGCCACCGGCGAGACACGTTTTCTATCGAGCGCGCGAGCCCGCCAGACGCCCGACGCGGGCACGCCGAGGGCCCGTCGATGGTGGCTGGTTCCCCCTGCGGCCGCCGGGGCCGGAACACGCTGTCGAACCTACTCGCGCAGCCCGCGCTGTCAACCCGCAGAAATCAGTCGAACGTGTCGAACAGGACGATCCCGTCCCGCACCGTCTGCAGGCACTGCGGGCGCGGCGCGTCGCCGCCCAGCTCGGGCAGCAGCGGCGTGCCCGCCCGCGCGTCGGTGCTCCACGACGACGTCGCCCGCCCCAGCGGCCCCTGCACCGCCAGGTGCTGCGCCCGCCACACCGCCAGGTGCGCCGGGGCACCCACGCGCAGCTGCCCCGCACCCGTGTGGTCCAGGCCCGCGATGCGCCACCCGCCGCGCGTGTGCGCCCGGAACGCCGCCCGCGCCGAGATGCGCTGGTCCGGGTCCACGTGCGACATCGCGGCCAGCACCCCCGCCCACGGGTCCAGCCGCGTCACCGGGGCGTCCGACCCGAACGCCAGCGGCACGCCCGCGCCCGCCAGGTCCGCGAACGGGCTCAGCCCCTCCGCGCGCGTCCGACCCACCCGCGCGGCGTACGTCCCGTCAGGGCCGCCCCACGCCGCGTCGAACGCCGGCTGGACGCTCAGGCTCACCCCGTACAGCAGCATCGTCGCCAGCGCCGTGGCGTCCACGAACAGCGCGTGCTCGACCCGGTGCCGCGCCGCGCGCACCACCGACGCCCCGTGCTCCTGCGCCGCGACCTCCAGGGCACGCACGAGCTCGTCCATCGCGCGGTCGCCGATCACGTGGAACCCGCCCTGCGTGCCCGCCGCCGCGACCGCCGCCATGTGGGCGCTGAGCTGCTCCGCCGTCAGGTACAGCTCCCCCCGCTCCCCCGGCACCGGCGCGTCCCGGTACGGCTGACGCATCGCCGCCGTGCGCGACCCGATCGACCCGTCGACGTTCAGGTCGCCGCCGATCCCCGTCAGACCCGGCACGTCCGCCACCAGGGCACGCGCGTCGTCACCCGTCGCGCACAGCTCCCCCCGGTACGCCACGACGTGCGCCAGCCCGCCCGCCGCGTCCCGCGTGAGGTCCAGCACCTCGCGCAGACCCGCCCGCGTGTCGATGTGCGGCGCACTCATCTCGTGCACCGACACGATGCCCTGCGCCGCCGCCGCAGCCAGCGCCGACCGGTACAGCGCCGTGCGCCGCGCCGGCGCCACCTCCCGCGCCACGTCCCGCGCCGCGTGGTGCGCCGCACCGACCACCCACCCCGACGCGTGCCACCCCGCCAGGCCCTCCAGGCCCGCACGACGCGCCAACGCCGACGACACCACCGCCGAGTGCACGTCCACCCGCGCCGCGTACACCGGCCGCCCGCCCGCGGCGGCGTCCAGCTCCTGAGCCGTCGGCGGGCGACCCTCCGGCCACGCCCGCTCGTCCCACCCGAACGCCAGCACGACGTCGTCGCCGCCCGCCGCCGCAGCGGCCCGCGCCACCGCGCCCAGCGCGGCCTCCAGCGACGTCACGCCGGCGCTCGCGGACAGGTCGACACCCGCCAGGGCGAGGCCGACCTCGAACAGGTGCACGTGCGCGTCGACGAAGCCGGGCGCCACGAGCGCGCCCTCGAGGTCGATCACCCGGTCGGCGCGGGCGGCGAGCCCGTCGGCGGTGTCGTTGGCGCCGATCCAGGCGATGACGCCGTCGTCGACGAGGAGTGCTTCGGCGAACGGGTCCGCCGCGGAGTGCACGACGCCGCCGCGGTAGAGGGTTGAGGTCACGATCCTTCACGATACCGCCACATTCGCGGGGTTCGTACCGCCGCGCCCGGTCCATTCCTCAGAGGCTGGAGTATGCGACGACGCCGCGGCGCAGCCGGTCGATCGCCTGGTTCGCCGTGCGGCGCAGCGCCGGGGTGGGGGCGGCGGTCGCGAGCTGGTCGAGCACGTCGATGACCTGCTTGCACCAGCGCACGAAGTCGCCGGCGGCGATCTCCGAGCCGCGCAGCACGGCGTCGAGGCTGCGTCCCACGGCCCAGCGGTGCACGGCGGCCACCAGGCCCAGGTCGAGCTCCCCGGTGGCGTCGAGACGGTGCTCGCTCTCGAGGTCGTCCACCTCGGACCACACGCGCACCGTCGCGTCGAGCGCGCGCGCGAGCAGCCCGTGCGGGCCGCCGGGCACGTACGGCTCGGCCGGGTCGTCGCGGCGCCCGGAGTACACGCACGTGGACACCACGGCGGCCAGCGCGGGGGCGTCGAGGTCGTCCCACACGCCGCGGCGCAGGCACTCGGCGAGCAGCAGGTCGTTCTCCGCGTACAGGCGGCGCAGCCACCGCCCGTCGTCCGTGACGCGCAGCTCCGTGCCGTCGCCGCCGGCCCTGCCGGCCCCGCCCTCGGAGCCGTCGTCGGCGGGGTGCTCGAGGTAGCCGAGGGTGAGCAGGACGTCGCACGTGCGGTCGAACAGCTTCGCGATCGACCCGGTGCGGCCCTCGACGCGGCCCACGAGCCGGTCGTGCTCCTTCTTCAGCCGCTGCCACCGCTCGGCCCACCGGGCGTGGTCCTCCCGGTCGGGGCAGCCGTGGCAGGGGTGGGCGCGCAGCTGCGCGCGCAGGCGCGCGAGCTCGGCGTCGTCGGCGGCCGCGGACCGGCCGCGCGGCCCCCGGCCGGGGCGCGTGCCCGGCTCCTCGAGCGCGCCGAGCGCGTTGCGCAACGACGACGCGAGGTCGCGCCGGTGGGCGGGCACGCGCGGGTTGAACGTCTTGGGGATCCGGACGCGCGCGACCGTGCGCACCCCGCCGGGCGCGTCGGCCACGGTGAGCTTCTTCACGGCGCGGTCCTGCGTGAGCACGGTCGGGCGGGGGCCGTCGAACCCGGCGCCCTCCCCCGGGTCCAGCACGACGACGTACCCGGCGCGGCGCCCGGACGGCACCTCGACGACGTCGCCGGGCCGCAGCCGCTCGAACGCCGCCACCGTCTCGGCGCGCCGCGACCGGCTCGCCGCGCGGGACAGGTCGGCCTCGCGGTTCGCGATGCGGCGGCGCAGGGCGGCGTACTCGCCGAAGTCGCCCAGGTCGCACGTCATGGCCTGCGCGTACCCCTCGAGGGCCTCGGCGTGCGCCTGCGCCTGCTTCGCGAGCCCGACGACGCCGCGGTCGGCCTGGAACTGCGCGAACGACGTCTCCAGCACGTCGCGCGCCCGCTCGCGCCCCACCTGCGCGACGAGGTTGACCGCCATGTTGTACGTGGGCCGGAAGCTCGAGCGCAGCGGGTACAGGCGCTTGGACGCCAGGCCGGCGAGGTGCACCGGGTCGAGGCCGGCGTGGTCCACGACGACGGCGTGCCCCTCGACGTCGATGCCGCGCCGCCCGGCACGCCCGGTGAGCTGGGTGTACTCCCCGGGGGTGACGTCGACGTGCGCGGACCCGTCCCACTTCACGAGCCGCTCGAGCACGACGGACCGCGCGGGCATGTTGATGCCCAGCGCGAGGGTCTCCGTGGCGAACACGGCCTTGATCAGGCCCCGGCAGAACAGCTCCTCGACGGTCTCCTTGAACACCGGCAGCATCCCGGCGTGGTGCGCGGCGACGCCCCGCGCCAGCGACTCGCTCCACGTCCAGTACCCGAGCACGTCGAGGTCCTCGGACGGGATCGCGGCGGTGCGCTCCTCCGCGACCCGCCGGATCTCCGCCTCCTCCTCGGGCGTCGTCAGGCGCAGCCCTGCCGTCAGGCACTGCGTCACGGCGCCCTCGCACCCGGCGCGCGAGAAGATGAAGTAGATCGCGGGCAGCAGCCCGTCGGCGTCGAGGGCGTCCACCACGGAGAACCGGGACGGCGTGCGGCGGGAGAACCCCGACCGGTCCGGCCCCGGGCGGCGCCCGCCCCGGCCGCGGTACCCCCGGTCGCCCGGGCCGCGTCCCCGCCCGCCCGGACCGGACGTGCCCGTGCGTGGCGCGGCGCGGAACGCGGCCAGCAGGTCCGGGTTGATGGGCGGGTTCACGCCCGGGTCGGTGGGGTCGACGTGCCCGGCGTACAGGTCGAGCAGCTCGGCACCCAGGCCCGGGCGGCCGGGCTCGCGCTCCGCGCGGGACCCGCCGGCCGCGACGAGGACGTGCTGCCACAGCGGGACGGGGCGGCGCTCGCTGACGACGACGGTGGTGTCGCCGCGGACCATCTCGAGCCAGTCGCCGAACTCCTCGGCGTTCGACACGGTCGCGGACAGGGACACGAGCTGGACGTCGTCGGACAGGTGGATGATGACCTCTTCCCACACCGGTCCGCGGAAGCGGTCGGCGAGGTAGTGCACCTCGTCCATGACGACGTACCCGAGGCCGTCGAGCGCGGTGGAGCCGCCGTAGAGCATGTTGCGCAGCACCTCGGTCGTCATGACGACGACGGGCGCGTCGGCGTTGATGGAGGTGTCGCCGGTGAGGAGGCCGACGTGGTCGGCGCCGTGGCGGCGCGCGAGGTCGGCGTACTTCTGGTTGGACAGCGCCTTGATGGGGGTGGTGTAGAACGCCTTGCGGCCGGTGGCGAGGGCGAGGTGGACGGCGAACTCGCCGACGACGGTCTTGCCGGCGCCGGTGGGGGCGGCGACGAGGACGCCGCGTCCTTCCTCCAGGGCCTGGCAGGCGCGTTCCTGGAAGTCGTCGAGGGGGAAGTCCAGGACGCGGCGGAACTCGGCGAGGCGGGTGCGGGTCGCGGCCTGGCGGGCGCGGGACGCCGCGTACCTGGCGGCGGGCGAGTCGGCGGGCGTGTCGGCGGCCGTCATGGGGTCAGCCTACGTTTCGTGGCCCGCCTCGCCGGTCAGCGCGCCGCGCCGCCGGGGTTGCCGTCGGGGTGGAGCACGGTGAGGGCGCCGGGGACCACCTCGGCGCGCAGCGGCATGGGGCCGAGGTGCTCGCCGTCGGCGAAGGCGTGCGGTGGCGGTGCGCCGGCGTCGGTGGCCTCGATCGTCACGGCGCGGGCGCGCAGGGTGCCGACGCCGGGACGGTGCAGGTGCCGCCCGGCGTACATGCCGGGGAAGGTGGTGGCCGCGTGCCACCGGGTGAGGGGGCCGGCGAGGACGACGTCGAGCAGGCCGTCGTCGAGTGCGGCGTCGGGGGCGATGCGGATGCCGCCGCCGATGCGGGGGCCGTTGGCGACGGCGACGAGCGCGCCCGGGGACTGCCACACGAGGGGTGCGGTGCCGGGTCCGGGCGTGGGCGCGTCCTCGGCCTGCAGGGGGACGCCGGCGACGACGTCGGGCGGGGGGTCGCCGTCGGGGGCGGTCGCGCCGTGGAGGGTGACGCGGTACCCGTAGGGGCGGTAGCGGGCGATCTCGCGCAGCGCGGAGCGGGCGTAGCGGGCGCGGCCGCGGGGCCAGGCGGCGGCGTTGGCGTGGGCGTTGACGGCGGCGTCGACGCCCGCGGACAGCACGCCGGCGTACCAGCGGGGCGCGGGCAGGTGGGGTCCGGTGACGCGGACGGCGTCGAGGTGTCGCACGCGGGAGCGGGTGACGGCGTCGAGGAGGGCGTCGACGCACGGGGTGGCGGCGCCGGTGGGCAGGCCGGCGGCGTGGGCGAAGTCGTTGCCGGTGCCGACGGCGACGACGCCGAGCGGGACCCCGGTGCCGGTGACGGCGTTGACGCCGAGGTGGACCATGCCGTCGCCGCCGACGACGACGAGGGCGTCGACGCTCCCGCCGCGCACGGCGGCGTCGGCGGCCTCCTGGGCGAGGGGGTGGCTGGGGGCGCCGAGGTGCAGGACGTCGTGCCCGGCGGCGTGCAGGGCGTCGGCGGTGCGTCCGCCGGCGGCGGCGCCACGCCCGTGGCCTGCGGTGGGGTTGACGACGAGCCCGACGGTGCTCACGGGAGGTCCACGCGCCGCGGTGGGCGCGCGGGGGGCGCGGCGGTCACAAGGCGAGCCGTGCGGCGTCGCGCTTGTCGACGCGGCGGTCGTGCAGGACCGACAGTCCGTAGGCGGCGAAGTAGAGCGCGCAGATGGGCAGCGCGACCCAGAACATGGTGAGCACGTCCGGGGTGGGCGTCATGATCGCGGCGAACAGGAACGACACGAGGACGGCCCAGCGCCACCCCGCGATCCAGGTGGAGGCGCGCACGACGCCCATCATGTTGAGCGCGACCATGATGACGGGGACGAGGAACGCGATGCCGAACGCGAGCATGAGCCGCATGACGAACCCGAGGTACATCTGGGCGCCGATGAGGTTGGACGTGCCGGCGGGGACGAACTCGTTGAGCAGCGCGACGGCGCGCGGCAGCAGGTACCAGGCGAGGGCGATGCCGGCGAGGAAGAGCGGCACCGCGGCCGCGATGAAGCCGAACGCGTAGCGCTTCTCGACGCTGGTCAGGCCCGGGGTGATGAACGCGAACAGCTGGTAGAGCCACCACGGGCTCGACAGCAGCACCCCGAGGAAGAGGGAGACCTTGACCTTCATGTCGACGGCGGTGGCGACCCCGTCGAAGTTGAGGCCGATCAGCGCGTCGCGGCGTGCCGCGGCCTCGAGGAGCGGCTCCTGCAGGACGGTGAAGACGCTGTCGTAGACGATCCACCCGACGACGGCGCCGAGCACGATGCCGATCGCCGACAGGACGAGGCGCTTGCGGACCTCGACGAGGTGCTCGCGCAGCGGCATCCGTCCCTCGGGGTCACGGGACGAGCGTGACACCGACTAGACCTTCGGGCCGGTGCCGTCCTGGGTGGACGACGCCGTGCTCCCCGACACGTTCGTGGCGCCACCGGTCGTGGCGCTGCCTGTCGCCGTGGTGCCGCTGGTGGTCCCGGTCGCCGTGGTGGAGCTGGTCGTCCCGTTCTGAGGGGTGTCGTCGTCGTCGCGCAGCTCCTTGACCTCCTTCTTGAAGATCTTGAGCGACTGCCCGACGCTGCGTGCGAGGTCCGGCAGGCGGCGCGAGCCGAACAGCAGCACGACCAGGAGGATGAGCACGACGATCGTCGCGGGGTGACGGAGGATGTTCACGAGGGGAACCTACTACTCGTTGGCGACAGTGACGACGGTGTTCTCACCCCATCATAGGTGACCGCCCGGGCGCGGTGGGGACGTCGGGTGCGGCCTCGGCGCGTGCGGGCGGGTCAGGCGTTGAACCGGCGCCACCGGGCCCACACCTGCTCGTCGCGGCGGCGCCGCTCGTCGCGGCGGTCGGCGTGGTCGGCGCGCAGCGCGTGGACGCGGTGGCGCAGCTCGACGGGGTCGTCGAACAGGGTGGGTGCGGTCGACGGCTGCTGGGCCTCGAGGCGGCGGGAGAGCTCCTCGGCCTTCGCGCCGAGCTCGCTCGCGACCTGCGACGCGCGCGACAGCTCGCGGCCGAGCTCGCGCACCGAGCGCCACAGGCGCCGGCCGAGGAGGAACGCGCCCACGAGCGTGCCGGCGACGAGGAGCGTCCACACCCAGAACCACATGCCGCTCACCCTAGCGACTCCGGCGCTGCGGGCGCGGGGTCACGCGTCCGGGAGGTCGGCGGGCAGGTCGGCGTAGGCGGCGAGCGCGGCCCTCGCGACCTCGCGGACGTCGTCGGCGACGGACGCGGGCTCGACGGACAGCACGTGAGGGGCGCGCGCGAGCAGCAGGCGGCGCAGCCACACCGGGTTGGTCACGCGCAGCCGTACCTCGAACGACCCGTCCGGCAGGTCCCGCACCGACTCGACCGGCACCTGCTCCGCGACGGCGCGCGCCGGGCTCGCGAGCACGATCGTGGCCGTCGGCGCGTCCCCGGCCGGGGCGAAGTCGACGTCGGGGTCGACGTCGTGCCCCTCGACGGGGACGCCGAGCTCGACCGCGTCCAGGACGCGGTCGACGCGGAACGTGCGCCGCCCCTGGGAGCGGTGGCACCACGCGAGCAGGTACGCGTGCTCGTCCTGGGTGTGCAGGCTCACGGGGTCGACCTCCCGCACGGACTCCTCGTCCACGGCGGTGACGTACCGGATGCGCAGGCGGTGCCCGGCCGCCAGGGCGCTCGAGATCGCCGCGACGACGCGCGGGTCGCCCTCGGGCGCCAGGCGCACGTCAAGCGCGGCCGCCGCCTCGCCGGTGGCGTCGGTGAGCTTGCGCAGCGCCGACTCCACGACCCCCGCCCGGCCCGGGTCGGCCTGCACCGCCGCCGTCTCCCGCATGGCCCGCAGCGCCGCGACGAGCGCGACCGCCTCCCGGGTGCCCAGCCGCAGGGGCCGCGTCATGCCGCGCGCCTCCGTCAGGCGCACCACGCCCCGCTCGATCGAGTCGGCGTCGAAGTCGATGAGGTCGTCCGGCCAGTACCCCGGCGTGCCCGACACCCACAGGGCGTCGACGTCGTCGAGGACCTGGCGCTCGCTGACGCCGAAGTGGCGGGCGAGCTCGTCCACCGGCACCGGTCCCGCGCCGTCGAGGTAGGCGACGATGCCCAGCAGGCGCACCAGCCGGTCGTCCGCACGCTCAGCCACGGCCCTCCTCCCCCGCCCCGCCGACCGCGGCGGCCTCCCGCAGACGCCGCACCACGACGTCGCGCAGCTCCGGCGGTCCCAGCACGAGCACCGCGTCGCCGTACCCGACGACCTCCTCCGCGAGAGCGGCCCGCACCGAGAACGGGACCTCGAGCACGTCGCGCCCCGCACCGCTCGACCCGGCCGCCGCCCCCGCCGGCACCGAGCCCACGACCGTGCCGCGCGCCCGCAGCGCCGCCGCCCGCTCGGGCACGACCGCCAGGCGCGCCACCCCGGCCGCGCCCCGCCCGCCCAGGAACGCGTCCACGTCCACGTCGACCGGCACCTCGAACGCGTCCCGCGGACCCGTCGCCCGCACACGCCCCTCCACCCGGCTCAACCGGTACGACCGCGGCGCCTGCCGGTCCACGTCGAACCCCACCAGGTACCACCCGCCCCGCCGCGCCGCGATCCGCCACGGCTGCACCCGGCGCGGGCGCACCTCGCCCGTGCTCGCCGCCCGGTACGTGAACGACACCACCCGCCGCTCCGAGATCGCGTCCAGCAGCGGCCCGTACGCGTCACCCACCGCCCGCACCCGCGGCACCAGACCCGTCACCGCGTCCATCGCGGTCTCCCCCGCACCGGCCGCACGCAGCTTCGTCAACGCCCGCGAGATGTCCGTCCGCAACGTCTTGTCCTGCCAGAACTGCGCCGCCAGCGCCAGCACCCCCAGCTCCGCGGGCGTCAGGTCCACCGGCGGCAACGCGTACGCGTCCTGGTCGATGCGGTACCCCACCTCGTCCGCGTGCCCGCCCGCGTCGACCGTGACGATCGGGATCCCCAGGTCCCGCAACGTGTCCTTGTCCCGCTCGAACATGCGCTCGAACGCGTCCGGCGACGGCGCGTCGCCATACCCCGCCACGCTCCTGCGGATCTGCTGCTTCGTCATCGACGCGTTCGTGTTCACCAGCGCGATGACGAGGTTCAGCAACCGGGCAGCAGGGTTCGACGGCGCCACCTGCGACGCGCTACGGGAGGACAGGGCTTCGGACATCGGGCACCACGCTAGCGCTCGATAGGGTGAGCGGCGTGATCACGTGGCGGACCGGGACAGTGGTGTCGGACGGACGGGCCTGGCCCGGCGCGCAGGAGCTCACCGTCGACCTCCACGAACCCCTGCCCGGACGCACCGACGACACCACCGTGCGCGCCCTCGCCTACACCGAACTCGTCGGCACCCCCGCCCCCGGAGACGGCGTCCTGCTCAACGTCTCCGCGCTCGCCCGCGGCCTCGGCACCGGCGGCTACGCCCTCGTCGTCGGCCCCGCCGCCCCCGGCACACCCCTGCCTCCCGACCCCGCCCCCGGACCCGGCCACCTCGTCAAGGCCCGCTACACCCCCCTGCAGGCCCTCGTCCTCGGCGTCGACGAGCAGGAGTCCCCCCACCACGACACCCTGCGCTACGCCGACGACCTCCACGGCCTGCCCGTCGTCGTCGCCGACCTCCACTCCGCCCTGCCCGCCGTCGTCGCCGGCGCCCGCCACGCCGCGGCGCTCGCGGGCCGTCCCGCGCCCCGTGTCGCGTACGTCATGACCGACGGGGGCGCCCTGCCCGCCGCGTTCTCCCGGACCGTCGCGACCCTGCGGGAGACCGGCTGGGTCGACGCGTGCGTCACCGTCGGCCAGGCGTTCGGCGGCGACCTCGAGGCGGTCACCGTGCACACCGGCCTCCTCGCCGCGCGCCACGTCCTCGGTGCGGACCTCGTGGTCGTCGCCCAGGGGCCCGGCAACCTCGGCACGGGCACCCGGTGGGGCTACTCCGGCGTCGCCGCGGGCGAGGCCCTCAACGCGGCCGCCGTCCTGCGCGGCCGCCCCGTCGCGTCCCTGCGCGTCTCCGGCGCCGACCCGCGCGACCGCCACCGCGGCGTGTCCCACCACTCCCTGACGGCGTACGGGCGCGTCGCCCTCACCGCCGCGGACGTCGTCGCCCCACAGCCGGTGCCCGACGTCGAGGCCCTCCCGGGGTGGGGCACGGCCCTCACGGACCTCGTCGACCGGCAGGCCTCCGCCCTCACCACGCCCACCGGGCGCCACCACCGTGTCGACGTCCCCGTCGACGCGTCCCTGCTGGACGCGCTGCGCGCCGCGCCCGTGCGCCTGTCGACCATGGGCCGTGGGCTCGACGACGACCCCGCCGCGTTCCTCACGGCCGCCGCCGCCGGCGTCCACGCCGAGCGCCTCGCCCGGGCATGACCACGGACCAGGGGGCACGGCGACGGCTCGTCCTCGTCGTCGCCCTCACCACCGCGGTCCTCGCCGCCGCCGCGACCGCACCCCCCTGGACGTGGAGCACTCCCGGCTGGCTCGGGCGCCTCACCAGCCCCACCGACCCCCTCCCCCCGCCCGAGCCCGTCGTCGCCACCACCGCCCCGACGGAGACGCTCGCCCCGACCGACCCCGGCGGCGTCGGCATCGGTGACGTCCTGCTCGCCCTCACCGGCCTCGGCCTCCTCGTCCTCGTGCTGCTCCTCACCCGCGCCCTCGTCACCGCCGCGCGCCGCGGCACCCAGGGCGCCGCTCCCGCCACCACCGCCCCCGGCACCGCCGTGCACGCACCCGACGACACCACCGCCCGGCTGCGCGACGCCGTCCACCACGCCGAACGCCACCTCACCCCGCGCGTCCCACCGCGCGACGCCGTCGTCGCCGCCTGGGTCGCCCTCGAGGACGCCGCAGCGCGCGCCGGGACGCTCCGCGACCCCGCCCAGACGCCCACCGAGTTCACCGTCGCCCTCCTGGGCCGCACCCCCGCCGACCCCGACGCCGTCACCACCCTGCGCCGCCTGTACCAGCGCGCACGGTTCGCCCGCGCCGCCGTCACCACCACCGACGTCGACGCCGCACGCGACGCGCTGCGCCGCCTGGCCGCCGACCTCACCGTCGACCCCGCCGTCGACCACCCCACGGGCGACGACGCATGAGCCGTCGCCCGCCCGCCCGCACCCACCTGCCCGCACCCGTGCGCCGCGCCGCCCCGGCCGCGACCCTCGTCGTGCTCGCCACCGCAGGACTCGTCACCGTCGGCGCCTCCCCCGCGCACGCCCTCGCCCTCGGCGCAGCCGGCCTCAGCGCCGTCCTCCTGTGGTTCGGCACCGCGAACGCCCCCGACCACACCTGGCCCGACCTGCCCGACCCCGAACGCCACGGCGCCCGCCGCGACGTCGCCGAGCTCGGCTGGGGCGTCGTCGGCAAGGACGGCCGCGCCAACGGCCGCGCCACCCGCCGCGTCCGCGACCTCGCCGAACGCCACCTCGCACACCACGGGAACCCCGGCGACCTCGCCGACCCCGACGTCGCCCGACGCGCCGCACCGCTCCTCGGCCACCACGTCGCCCACGGCCTGCACACGCACGCGACCCACGGCCGCCTCCCCACGCAGCACGAGCTCCACACCTGGATCGACGCCGTCGAACGCCTCGCCACCCAGCCACCCCACGAAGGGACCACCCGGTGACCCAGAGCCCGAGCCACGACGACCCCCGAGACGCGCACCCCCTGCCCGTCACCGACGTCGCCCAGCACGGCCGTCGCATCCTCGACGAGGTCGCCACCGCCGTCGTCGGCATGCGCGAACCCCTCACCCTCGCCCTCGCGACCGTCCTCGCCGGCGGCCACGTGCTCCTCGAGGACGTCCCCGGACTCGCCAAGACCCTCGCCGCCCGCAGCCTCGCCCGCGCCCTCGGCCTCGACTTCGCCCGCCTCCAGTGCACCCCCGACCTCCTGCCCTCCGACATCACCGGCTCCACCGTGTTCGACCCCGCCACCCGCACCTTCGAGTACCGGCCCGGCCCCGTCTTCACCGGCCTCTTCCTCGCCGACGAGATCAACCGCACCGCACCCAAGACCCAGTCAGCCCTCCTCGAAGCCATGGCCGAACGCCAGGTCACCGTCGACGGACGCACCCACCGCCTCCCCCGCCCCTTCCACGTCGTCGCCACCTCCAACCCCGTCGAGTACGAAGGCACCTACCCGCTCCCCGAAGCACAGCTCGACCGGTTCATGGTCCGACTCTCCGTCGGCTACCCCCACCGCGACGACGAACGCGACGTCCTCGCCCGCCGCATCGCCCGCCGCCACGACGAACCCACCGTCGACCAGGTCGTCGACCCCACCACCGTCCTCGCCATGCAAGCCGGCGTCGAAGCCGTCGACATCGACCCCGACGTCCTCGGCTACTGCGTCGACCTCGCCGCCGCCACCCGCACCCACGACGCCCTCGAGGTCGGCGCCTCACCCCGCGGCTCCCAGAACCTCGCCCTCCTCGCCCGCAGCGTCGCCGTCCTCGACGGCCGCGACCACGTCCTCCCCGAGGACGTCAAGCGCGTCGCCGTCCCCGTCCTCGCCCACCGCCTCACCCCCACACCCGCCGCCTGGGCCGCCGACCTGCACCCCGAGACCGTCGTCCGCACCCTCCTCAGCACCGTCCCCGGACCCGCCACCGTCAGCACCGGCACCCCCGGATGAGCACCCCCGCACCACCCACCCCGTGGGGCACCACCACGGCGCTCGCGGCCGGCGCCGCCACCGGCGTCCTCCTGCTCGCCGTCGGGCTCGTCCTCGGCCGAGCCGACGTCGCCCTCCTCGGCGTCCCGGCGCTGATCAGCGCCACCTGGGGATGGACCCACCGCCCGGAGGCCCCCGTCACCGCCGAGGTGCACGACGACCCCGACGCGCCGCCCGGCACGCTCGGCGCCCGCCTGCACCTCCACGGCCCCGCGGGGGCGCAGACCGTCCGCGTCCGCGTCGTCGCACCCGGCGGGGAGACGGCCGAGCGCGTGCTCCACCTCACCGGCGGCGCGCGCGACGTCGGCGTCCGCGCACGGTCCGCACGCACCGGTGCACTGCCGGCGTTCCGCGTCGACCTTCTCGCGTACGGGGTGGAGGGCGTCCAGGAGCACGGGCCCGTCACGACCACCGGTGCCCCGCTGCTCGTGCTGCCCCGCCCCGCGGCGCTGCGCGACCTCCCGAGCTCGCCACGGCTGCGCGGCCTCGCCGGCCCCCGCACGTCCCGCCGTCCCGGCGACGGCAGCGAGCTGCGCGACGTCGCCGCGTTCGGACCCGGGGACAGCGCGCGCCGCGTCGACTGGCGCGCCACCGCCCGCCGGTCGCCCGACCTCGACACCCTGTACGTCCGCCGCACCTACGGCACCGCGGAGGCCACCGTCGTGCTCGTGGTCGACTCGCGCGACGACGTCGGGTCCGACCTGACCACGTGGGGCGCCGGCGCACCGCGCCACGACGAGCCGACGTCGCTCGACCTCGCCCGGCACGCCGCCGCCTCCGTCGCGCAGACCGTGCTCGACGCAGGCGACCGCGTCGCCCTCGACGACCTCGGCCGGCTGCACCGCCCCGTGCGCCCGGGCGGCGGACGCCGACACCTGCGCCGCGTCCTGCACGGGCTCGCGCTCGCCCGGCCCGTCGGCGAACCCTCGGCACGCCTGCGCGCCCCCCAGGTCCCCGCCGGGTCCGCCGTCTACGTCTTCTCCACCCTCCTGGACGACGGCGCCCCACGCCTCGCGCGGCAGTGGCACGACGCCGGCCACGTGGTCGTCGTCGTCGACACGCTCCCTCCCGTCTCCCTCGCCGACGCCGAACCACGCGTCACCGTCGCCTGGCGCATCGCCCGACGGGAACGCGAGGACCGCGTCGCCACGCTCCGCCGTGCCGGCGTGGACGTCGTGCGCTGGACCCCGCACCTCCCCGGCCGTCACGACGGACGCGTCGGCCCGACGGAGCCCGACCGACCGCACGACGACACCCTCGGACCCGCGACGGCCCTCCACCTCGCCGCACGCCGGCGCAGCCGCGACCGCCGCACCACCACGACCGCGAGGAACGCTCGATGAACGTGCTCACCGAGCGGCTGCACCGCCGCGGCAGGACGACGCACCGGCCGGCAACCGTCGACGTCGACACCCACCGCAGCACCGGCGGCCTCGCCGTGCGCCTCGTGCTGCTGGTCGTCGCCACCGCCTACGCCGTCGTCGCGCTCGCACCCGTGGACACCGACGCCGCGACACGCTGGGCCGTGGCCGCCGCAGCCGGAGCCCTCGTCGCCTGGCTCTGCACCCCGCCCGCCCCGCACGTGCTCGTCGTGCTCGGCGGCCTGGCGCTCGCGGGCCAGGCCACGGCGTTCTCGCCCGCGGTCCTGGTCCTCGTGCTGCTCGCGCACCTGCTGCTGCGCGTCGCGTGGTGGGCCGCGCACGTACCCCTCGGGTCCCGCGTCGAGGTGCGAGCGCTGCTGCCCGACGTCCGGCGGTTCGCGGTGATCCAGACCGCGGTCCAGCTCGCAGGCGTCGCGCTGCTCCTCGTCGCCGGCACCGCGACGTCCCCGGTCGTGCTGGCCGCCGGCGGCGCCGCCCTGCTCGCGCTCACGGTCGTGCTGCTGCGCGGACGCTGACGGGTCGCCGTCGGGCGTGCTCGTCGCTCGACCTGCGAAGCGCACCGCGGCGCACCAGGATGGTGACGACGGAGCCGATCGCCCGTCCGCCGCACCCGCGGCGCGCGCACCGACACGAGGAGGCGCCACCACATGGCTGCTCGCACCGACCTGCCGAAGTACACCGTCCCGTCGCTCACGCCCGAGGAGGGCGCGAAGCTCGCCGGGATCCTCCAGGAGCGCCTGCACGCGCTGAACGACCTCCAGCTCACGCTCAAGCACATCCACTGGAACGTCGTCGGGCCGCACTTCATCGCCGTGCACGAGATGCTCGACCCGCAGGTCGACGCCGTCCGCGCGATGGTCGACGCCATCGCCGAGCGGATCGCGACCCTGGGCGTCTCGCCGCTCGGCACCCCCGGTGCCATCGTCGCCGGCCGCACGTGGGAGGACTACTCGCTCGGCCGCGCCTCGACGATCGCGCACCTCGGCGCCCTCGACGAGGTGTACGTCGGTGTGATCACGGACCACCGCGCGGCGGCGACCGCCACAGAGGAGCTCGACGACGTCACGAACGACCTCCTCATCGGTCACCTGCACGAGCTCGAGCTCTTCCACTGGTTCGTCCGCGCGCACCTCGAGTCCTCCGGCGGCGACCTGTCGACCGCCGGCGAGTCCACCGAGACCGGCGCCGCCTCCAAGGCGGAGGACGCCGCGAGGCGCGAGGTGTAGGCTCCGGCACCCCGCACCTCCCGGACGGGCCGTCTCCGCGACAGCGGGGCGGCCCGTCGGCGTGTCGGCCCAGTGGTGCGAGGTCCTCCTGTCCTGGGCTGTGGGTGCGGTGTCGGGTCAGGGCGAGGATCTGGTTGTGCGCTTGGCACACTATTTATCTCACTCCTGACATCAGCGGCACACGAGGCTACGTTCGGGCGCATGACCATCTCGCCCCGGCAACCCGTCCGCCAGCTCCGGCTCGTCGTCGAGGCGGAGGACTACGACGCCGCCCTGGCGTTCTACCGCGACGTCCTCGGCCTCCCCCAGCGCGCCGCCTACGCCCAGGGCGACGACGAACGGGTGGCGATCCTCGACGTCGGCCACGCCACCCTGGAGATCGCGAACCCGGCCCACAAGCGTGCCATCGACGACGTCGAGGTGGGGCGCCAGGTCGCCGGCCACCTGCGCGTCGCGTTCGAGGTGGACGACGCCGCGGCGACGACCGACCGCCTGGTCGACGCGGGCGCGGAGCTCGTCGCTCCCCCGACCCGTACGCCCTGGGGCTCGCTCAACTCACGCCTCGACGCGCCCGCCGGACTCCACGTCACGCTCTTCCAGGAGCTCGGCGGCGAGGAGGGCGTCCCGCCCGGCGTCCGCACCGAGGCCGGGCCCGACGGCTCCGCCGGGACCGTCCGCACCTGACGCCTCGACCCACGCGCGCCGCACCTGCTCGAACCGCGTGGGCAGCGGCGCGCGCACGGCGCCGTAGCGGGCGTTGGTCCGGTGCACGAAGCGCCGCCACGACAGCACGAGGCCCTGCTTGGTGATCGGCAGCCCGCTCGCGACCGTCACGCCGTTGTCGTGCGTGTGGTGCACCGTGAGCAGCAGAGCGCGCGGCACGGAGCCCTCGAGGTCCGCCGCGAGCTCCTCGCGCACCGCCATCCAGCGGCGCAGCACCACGACGACGCTCGCGCTCAGGACGTGCTCACGCACGGTGCGGTGCTTGCCGTGCGTCAGCACGACCCTCCCCTCCCCCGCCCGGGCACCGCCGGGACCGAGGTCGATCGCGTCGACCGTGCAGCGCAGGAGGTCCGAGTAGCGCGCGCCCGTCGCCCGCGTGAGCCCGGCGATGACGGCGAGACGGACCGTCTCCGGCTTGGCCGCCTGCGTCATCGCCTCGGTCGCGAGCGTGCGCCACACCCACTCCGCCTCGGCCAGGGTGACGGTGGGGCGCGGGTACCGCGCAGGCCCCCCTGCCGGGGCGCCCGCCGGTCCGTCCGTCGGCGTCGTCGTGGGCCCGGGGTGGGGTGCTTCGCGGGAGGTCACGGTCGGAGTGTAGCGCTTGGCACACTATTTATGACGTCTACGCTCGAACCGTGCCCGCGACGCCCCTCCCCTCGACGATCGCGGCGCCGGTGGACCGCGAGCTCGTGGTCAAGAAGTCCCGTTTCCTCGCCCACCTCGCCCCGGTCGCCGACGTCACGGAGGCCGACGCCGTCGTGGCGGCGATCCGCAAGGAGCACTGGGACGCCCGGCACCACTGCGTCGCGCTGGTCGTGGGCACGCACGCGGACCGGCAGCGCTCCTCCGACGACGGCGAGCCCTCCGGCACCGCAGGGGTCCCCATGCTCGAGGTGCTGCGCCACCGCGACGTCACGGACGTCGTCGCCGTGGTCACGCGCTACTTCGGGGGCGTGCTGCTCGGCGCCGGTGGCCTCGTGCGCGCCTACTCGACGGCGGTGAGCGAGGCCCTCGACGACGCCCGGCTCGTGCGGCGCGCCGTGCGCACCCGCCTGACCGTGGACGTGCCGCACGCCGAGGCGGGCCGGCTGCACGGAGTCCTGCAGGACTGGGCGACGGCCCACGACGGCGTGCTGGACGGGGTCGCGTACGAGGCCGAGGCGCGGTTCACGCTCCTCGTCCCGCCGGACGAGCTCGACCGGTTCGACGCCGACCTCGCGGCGGCGACGTCGGGTGCGCTCGCCGCGGTGCGCGGAGAGGACCGCGTGGTCGACCTCGGCCGTTGAGCGTCAGGCGCTGACACCGTCCGGCCCCACGACCGCGCCGTCGGGCACGCGCGACGACCCGCCCGGGTCGGCCAGCGCCGCGTCGTCGACGACGGTGACGCCCGAGCCGAAGGTCCAGTCCCCCCGGACCGTGAGCGAACGGGCGCCCCGCAGGGAGGGCGTGCCGTCCGCGAAGCGGGCGTCGAACCCGGCGATCGTCTTGTAGTGCGCGCCGTCGAGGTCGACGAACGGCGCGTCGGTGCGCGCGACGAACCGGTACTCGTCGTCGAGGTCGTACACGTCCGAGCGGAGCACGAGCAGGTCGTTCGTCGTCTTGACGGGCAGGAACCGGTCGCGGCCCACCTCGATGGCGACGGCGCCGTCGAACACCTCGACGGCCGCGCCCATCGCGGACTCGATCTGCACCACCTCGGGCGACGACGGGTCCGTCGGGTCGACCGTCTTCGTGTTGCGGATGAGGGGCAGCTCGAGCACTCCCCCGGTCCGGTCCAGCTCGGCCGCGAGCGCCTCGAGGTCGAACCAGAGGTTGTTGGTGTTGAAGTACCGGTGGCGGGAGATGTCGGCGGCGGCGTCCTGGTCGTCCTTCGGGGTCTGGGCGGTCTCGCGCAGGACGAGGCGGCCGTCGGAGCGGCGGACGACGAGGTGGCCGCCCTTGCGGTCGGCGGGTGTGCGGCGGGCGACCTCGGCGGCGAAGGGTGCGCCGCTGGCGGCGAACCAGCCGGCCATGGCGGCGTCGGGTGCGGCGCCGAGGTTGTCGGAGTTGGAGACGCTGGCGTAGCGGTAGCCGGCGTCGAGGAGGGCGCGCAGGGCTCCGGAGGCGTACAGGGCGGTGTAGAGGTCGCCGTGGCCGGGCGGGCACCACTCGAGCGAGGGGTCGGCGGGCCAGTCGACGGGTGTGAGGTCGGTGGCGAGGAGCTTGGGCTCGCGGTTCTGGAGGAAGTCGAGCGGGAGGCCCTCGACCGCGAGGTCGTCGTGGGGTGCGAGGGCGGCGAGGGTGTCGGTCTGCGTGCGGAAGCTGTTCATGAGCAGCAGGGGCAGGCGGGCGCCGGTCGCGCGCCGGGCGGCGCGGACCTGGGCGACGATGACGTCGAGGAAGGTGAGTGCGTCGTGGTCGCGGTCGGGGTCGGCGTCGCGCACGGTGAGGAGCGACTTGGCGCGGTCCATGCCCATGGAGGTGCCGAGGCCGCCGTTGAGCTTGATGACGGCTGTGCGCTCGAGGGCGGCGCGCGCGTCGTCGGCGGGGACGTCGAGGTCCTCGCGGCGCACGACGTCGGTGAGGGGGTCGACGTCGGACTCGGGGACCATGCCGGTCGCGCCGGACTCGAGGAGCCGGTAGAAGCGCGTGAAGACGTCGATCGCGGCGGGGGCGACCCCGGCGTCGCGCATGCGGTCGGTCGACTGGGTGAGGCCGGTGCGGCTCGACGGGCTGCTCATGTGCCGATGCTAGAGGCGGCCGTGGGCGGCGGCCCGGGCGGCGGGTGAGACGCGGGTCACATGCCTACGGTGGGCGGATGGAGGGCTCGGGGTTCGTGACGTGGCTGGGCTCGTGGTTCTGGGCGGGTGACTACGACGTCGCGCGCGAGGTGCTGCAGCGCGGGACGGCCGCGGTCCTCGTGGTGGCGTTCTGGGCGGTGGTGCGGCAGTGGCCCGTGCTGCTCGGCGAGCGTGGGTTGACGCCCGCGGTGCGGCTGCTCGGGCGCACGTCCTGGCGGGACGGGCCGAGCGTGCTGCGGTGGCGGTGCTCGGACCGGTTCGTGGTCGGTCTGGGCGCGGGCGGCGTGGTGCTGGCAGCGCTGCTGGTGGCGGGGGTGCCGCAGCTCGGGCCGTGGTGGCTGCCGATGGTGGCGTTCCTCGTGCTGTGGGCGGCGTACCTGTCGGTGGTGAACGCGGGCGGTCGGTTCTACGGGTTCGGCTGGGAGTCGCTGCTGTGCGAGGTGACGTTCCTCGTCGCCTTCCTCGGGTCCTCCGGTGGTGGGGTCGCTCCGCCGGTGCTCGTGCTCGTGCTGGCGCGGTGGTGCCTGTTCCGGGTCGAGCTGGGCGCGGGGCTGATCAAGATCCGCGGGGACCGGGTGTGGCGCGACCTGTCGGCGCTGGACTACCACCACGAGACGCAGCCGCTGCCCGGCCCGTTCTCGTGGCACGCGCACCGGGCGCCACGGTGGTGGCACCGGGTCGAGGTCGCGGGGAACCACGTGACGCAGCTCGTGGTGCCGTTCGCGTTCTTCGCGCCGCAGCCGGTCGCGAGCTGGGCGGGGGCCCTCGTCGTGCTCACGCAGCTGTGGCTCGTGGTGACGGGCAACTTCGCGTGGCTGAACTGGTTGACGGTCGTGCTCGGGCTGTCGTTGGTGAGCGACGGGTCGTGGGCGGTGGTGGGCGGCTGGTTCGGGCTCGGCCCCGGCGTGCCGACGGGCACGGCGACGGCCGCCGCTGCCGACGGCGCGGGCGGGCTCGGTGGGCCGGTCGCCCAGGTGGTGGTCGTCGTCGCGGTGACGGCGCTGCTGCTCGTGCTGAGCTGGCGGCCGGGGCGCAACCTCGTCGCACGCCGCCAGCTGATGAACGCGAGCTTCGAGCCGTTCCGGCTCGTCAACGCCTACGGGGCGTTCGGGTCGGTCTCGCGCCGCCGGGACGAGGTGGTGCTGGAGGGCTCGACGGCGCGGTCGCCGGGTCAGGACGACTGGCGCGAGTACGCGTTCCGCGGGAAGCCGGGAGACGTCCGGCGTCGTCCGCCGCAGGTCGCGCCGTACCACCTGCGCCTCGACTGGCAGATGTGGTTCCTGGCCCTGGGGTCACCGGGCGTCGGCTGGTTCGAGGTGCTGCTGCTGCGCCTGCTCGAGGGCGACGCGGCGACGCTGCGGCTGTTGCGCGGAGACCCGTTCGCCGACGACCCGGCGGGGCCCGCACCGCGGTGGGTGCGCGCGCGGCTGTTCCGGTACCGGTTCACGACGCGCGAGGAAAGGCGCCGCACGGGCGACTGGTGGGTGCGTCACGAGCTGGCCGTGCTGGTGGACCCGGTCGACCTCGCGCGCATGCGGGCGCTGCTCGGCCGCGACGCGTGAACCGCCGCGACCGGTGTTCCTGCGAGCCGTCTACGCGAAGCGCGACGGGTCGCCCGCGCCGACGCGCACGACCTCGGGGACGCCCTCGGACGCGTCGACCACGGTCGTGGGTGCGCTGCCGCGCTCGCCGCCGTCGACGACCGCGTCGACGACGTGGTCGAGCTCCTCCTTGATCTGCCACCCGTCGGTGAGGGCGTCGCTGGTTCCCGGCAGGATGAGCGAGCTCGACAGGATCGGCTCGCCGAGCGCCGCGACGATCGCCTGCGCCACCGTGTCGGCCGGGATGCGCACGCCGACGGTCTTCTTCTTCGGGTGCGCGAGCCGGCGCGGCACCTCGGAGGTCGCGCGGAGGATGAACGTGTACGGGCCGGGCGTCGCGGCCTTGATCGCCCGGAACACGGAGTTGTCGACCATGACGAACTGGCCGAGCTGCGCGAAGTCCGCGCACACCAGCGTGAAGTGGTGGCGGTCGTCGAGGTGGCGGATGCGCCGGATCCTGTCGGCGCCGTCGCGGTCGTCCATGCGGCAGCCCAGCGCGTACCCGGAGTCGGTCGGGTAGGCGACGAGCGCGCCGTCGCCGAGCATCGCGACGACCTGAGAGATCGCCCGCGGCTGCGGGTTGTCGGGGTGCACGTCCAGGTACCGGGCCATGGGTCCGAGACTAGGCGTGCGCGGACCGTGCTGCCGCCCGGGCGTGCGGTCGGACGTACGATCGCGCGACGGCGCGTCCGGGCCGCCGGCTCAGCCCGGCACCGTGGCCAGCACGCGGCGCAGCTCCGCCGGGCTGGCGTTCCCGCCCGTGCACATGACCCCGACGCGGCGACCGGCGAACCGGTCGCGGTCGGCCAGGACGGCGGCCAGGCCGGCCGCACCCGCGGTCTCGGCGACGGTGCGCGCGCCGGTGAGGAAGAGCCCGGCGGCGCGGTCGATCGCGTCGTCGTCGACGAGCACGAAGTCCGCGAGGTGCTCGCGCAGCACCGCCTGCGTCAGGGCGAACCCGCACCCGGTCGCGAGGCCCTCGGCGCGCGTGCGGATCGCGCGCGACTCGAGCGTCCCGGCGCGCCAGGAGTCGTGCGCCGCCGGGGCGGCGTCGGACTGCACCGCGACGACCTCGAGGTCCGGCGCGAGCGCGGCCGCGACCAGGCACGCGGCGGCGGCACCGCTCCCCCCGCCCACGGGGACGACGACCGCCTCGAGGTCGGGCGCCTGCTCGAGCAGCTCGAGGTAGGCCGTCGCGACGCCCGCGACGAGGTGGGGCTCGTTCGCCGCGCTGACGAGGCGCGCGCCGCGCTCGGCGGCCAGGGCCGTGGCGCGGGCGCGCGCGTCGTCGAACGTGGCGCCGTGCAGCACGAGGTCGGCGCCGATCGCCCGCACGGCGGCGGCCTTGGTGGGGTTCGGGTCGCGCGGCATGACGATCGTGCACGGCGTCCCGGTCGCACGGGCGGCGTGGGCGACGGCCTGCGCGTGGTTGCCGGTGGAGAAGGCGGCGACGCCCCGGGCGCGCTCGGCGTCGGTGGTGCGCAGCAGGAGGTTGAGGGCTCCGCGCACCTTGAAGGCGCCGGTGGGCTGGAGGTTCTCGTGCTTGACGACGACGCGGGCGCCCGTCGCGTCGTCGAGGGGCGCGTAGCGGCGCACGGGCGTGGTCTCGAGGTGCGCGGCGAGGAGCCTGCGGGCGTCGAGCACGTCGCGCAGGGTCGGCGGCGCGAGCTCGACGGCCGGCGCGCCGGGTGCGGCGGCGGTCCCCGGCGGGGTGGGCGTGGTGTCGGTGCGGACCATGCGTCCACGGTCCCGCGCGCGCACCCATAGGTCCAATGCCTGTTCGCGCTGCACCCATCGGCGCCATCGATACGTCGCGTACGGTCGTGCCATGGACCTCACGAGGTTGCGCGTGCTCGCCGCGGTGGCGCGCGAAGGATCCGTGACCGGCGCGGCGCGGGCGCTGCACTACGCGCAGCCGTCGGTGAGCCACCACCTGGCCCGGCTCGAGGCGGAGGTCGGGGTGCCGCTCGTGGCACGCCACGGGCGGGGCGTGCGCCTGACGGAGGCCGGGCTGCTGCTGGCCCGCCGCGCGGAGGAGATCCTCGGGCGCGTGGGGGCCGCGCGCGAGGAGGTCGAGGCCCTGGCCGGGCTCGCCGCGGGACGCGTGCGCCTGGCGGCGTTCCCGTCGGCGCTCGCGACGCTCGTGCCCGACGTCGTCGCGCGCCTGGGGCGCGAGCACCCCGGACTGGGCGTGGGACTCGTCGAGGCCGAGCCGCCGGAGGCGCTGGCGGCGCTGCGGCGCGGGGCGGTCGAGGTCGCGCTCGTGTTCGAGCACGACCGGTCCCCCGCGGATCTCGACGGGCTCGTCGCCGTGCCCGTGCTCACCGAGGAGCTGCACCTCGTCACGGCCGCAGGCCCCGCCTCGCTCGACGGCCTCGCGGACGCGGACTGGATCGCCGGCTGCGAGCGCTGCCGCGCCGACCTCGTGGCCCGGTGCGAGCGCGCCGGGTTCACGCCGCGCGTCGCGTTCGAGACGGACGACTACGTCGCCGTGCAGGCGCTCGTGGCCGCGGGTGCCGGCGTGTCCGTCCTGCCCGGGCTCGCGCTGCGGGCGCACCGCCACGACGGCGTCCGGACCGACCGGCTGCCCGGGGCCGAGCGCCGGGTGCTCGCCGTGACGTACGGCGACCGCCCGCCCCCGGGCGCCCGGGCGGTCGTGGCGGGCCTGCGCGTCGCGGGCGCCGGCACCGGCACCGGCACCGGCGGCGCACCGGGCTGACGGCCCCGCTCAGGGGACCCGTGCGACGTCCGGCGCGGCGACCACGAGCAGGACGACGCACAGCGCCGCCACCGCCATGGACAGCGCGAACGGTGCGCGCGAGCGCGGCCGGGTCGCGCCGACGACGCCCGCCGAGGCGGCCAGGACGAGCGCCACGACCCCGCCGGCCCACGCCGCGACGCCCGGTGCGCCCGCGGGGGCGAGCACCACGACGACGACCGCCGTGGCGAGCAGCGCGGGCGCGACCACGCTCGCCGTGCGACGCCCGAGCCGGTGCGGGAGCCCGCGCACGCCGGTCGCGGCGTCGTCCTCGAGGTCGGGCAGCGTGTTGGCCACGTGCGCGCCGGAGCCGAGCAGCGCCGCCGCGGCGAGGGCCCAGCCCGCGGGCACGCGGTCGCCGGGCGCGGCGAGCACGACGAACACGGCGAGCAGCGCGAACGAGACGGCGTACGGGGCCCACGACCACCAGGTCGCCTTGAGCCCCGCGTTGTACGCCCACGCCCCGCCCACGGCGACCAGGTGCACGACGCCGGGCACCGGGCCCGTGGCGAGGGAGAGCACGGCGCACGCCGCGAGGGCGACGAGCGCGGCGCCGCGCAGCGCGCCGGGCGTCACGGCACCGCTGACCACCGGCTTGTCGGCGCGACCGACGGCGAGGTCGCGGCGGGCGTCGATCCAGTCGTTGGACCAGCCGACGGACAGCTGGCCCGCCAGGACCGCCGCGGTGACGAGCACCGTGGTCGCGGCGCCGGCGCCGATGCCGAGGGACAGCGCGCACGCGAGGGCCGTGACGAGCGCCGCGGGAGCGGCGTGCGCCGCGACGACGAAGCCGCGCGCGGTCGCGACCGCCGACGGGCCGGACCGTCGGTCGGCGGACGTCCCCGGCGGCTGCGGCATGCGGGCACGCTAGCAGCGGCGCCGTCGCTCGCACCGTCCCCGCGCGAGATCGTCGGACCGGTGGCACGATGCCGACATGTCGCGTCTCGTCGCGGTCGGGACCGCGCTCCCCGACCGGTCCCACACCCAGTCGGAGATCACCGACGTCATCGCCCCGCTGCTCACGGACGACCCCGTCCGCACGGCGCTCGCGCGGCGGCTGCACTCCCACGCGGGCGTCGACGTGCGCCACCTCGCGCTCCCGCTCGGCGAGTACGCAGGGCTGCGCACGTTCGGCGCGTCCAACGACGCGTTCCTCACCGCGGCGACCGACCTCGCCGAGACGGCCGCGCGCCGCGCCCTCGACGACGCGGGCGTGGCCGCGCACGACGTGGACCACGTCGTCGTCACCTCCGTGACGGGCGTCGGCGCCCCGTCCGTCGACGTCCTCCTCGCGGCCCGGCTCGGCCTGCGCGCGGACGTGCGACGCACGCCGTCGTTCGGCTGGGGCTGCGCCGGCGGTGCCACGGGCCTCGCCCGCACCGACGACCTGCTGCGCGGGCGACCGCGCGACGTCGCCCTCCTCGTCGCGGTCGAGCTGTGCTCCCTGACGCTGCAGCACGGGGACGACTCGACGGCCAACCTCGCGGCGAGCGGGCTGTTCGGCGACGGCGCCGCCGCGGTCGTCGTCGTGGGCGACGAGCACCCGCTCGCACGACGCTCCCACGGCACGAGGGCACCGGTGGCGGCACGTCGCACGGCACGCGTCGTCGAGTCCCGCTCCACCCTGCACCCCGGCACCGCCGACGAGCTGGGCTGGCACGTCGGCGACACCGGATTCGAGGTCGTCCTCTCCGCGCGTCTGCCCGAGCTGGTCGGCGCCCACCTCCTGGGCGACGTCAAGGCGCTGCTCGTCGAGCACGACCTCACGCCCGACCAGGTGCCCACCTGGGTGGTGCACGCCGGCGGTCCCCGCATCCTCGACGCGGTGCGCGACGCGCTCGGCCTCGACGAGACGCACCTGCGGCACAGCCGCGAGAGCCTGCGCCGCACGGGGAACCTGTCGTCGGCGTCCGTGCTGCACGTCCTCGCCGCGACGCTCGAGACCTCCACCGCGCCACCCGGCTCCCCCGCCGTCCTCATGGCGTTCGGACCGGGCGTGAGCACCGAGCTCGTGCTGCTGCGGCTCGACGGCGCGCCGCCCGTCGAGCACGGGACGACCCACCGCGTGGGAGCCGTGGCGTGAGCCTCGCGTGGTACGTCGCGCTCGTCGGGGCGACGGCCCTCGAACGGCTCGCGGAGCTCGTCGTGTCCGCGCGCAACGCACGCTGGTCGTTCGCACGGGGCGGGATCGAGACCGGGCGCGGCCACTTCCCCGCGATGGTCGCCCTGCACACGGGGCTCCTCGTCGCGTGCGTCGCCGAGGTCTGGCTCGCCGACCGGCCCTTCCTGCCCTGGCTCGGCTGGACCATGCTCGTGCTCGTGCTCGCGAGCCAGGGGCTGCGGTGGTGGTGCATCGCGACGCTCGGCCCCCGCTGGAACACGCGCGTCATCGTCGTGCCCGGCCTGCCGCTCGTCGACCGCGGCCCGTACCGCTGGCTGCGCCACCCCAACTACGTCGCCGTCGTCGTCGAGGGGATCGCGCTGCCCCTCGTGCACACCGCGTGGGTGACCGCGATCGCGTTCACCGTGCTGAACGCCGTGCTGCTCGCCGCCTTCCGCATCCCCGCCGAGGAGCGGGCGCTGGGCCTCGTGCGCGACGCACCGTGACCGAGGGCGTCGACGTCCTCGTCGTCGGCGGCGGCCCCGTCGGCCTCGCCGCCGCCGTGCGCGCCCGCGCGGCCGGGCACGACGTGCTCGTCGTCGACAAGCGTGCGGCCGTCCTCGACGGGGGCCTCGACAAGGCGTGCGGCGAGGGTCTCCTGCCGGGCGCCCTCGACGCGGTGCGCGAGCTCGGCGCGGACCCCCCGGGCCACCCGCTCGCCGGCATCAGCTACCGGACCGCGGACGGCACCCGGCACGCGGAGCACCCCTTCGGCGCCGGGCCCGGGCGCGGCGTGCGGCGCACCGCCCTGCACGCGGCCCTGCACGCCCGCGCCGTGGACGTCGGCGCGCACGTGCGGCACGCGACCGTGCGGGAGCTGCACCAGGACGCCCGCGGCGTCGAGGTCGTGCTCGCCGGGACGCGCGGCGCGACGACGCGCGTGCGGGCCCGCTGGGTGCTCGGCTGCGATGGCCTGCACTCGACCGTCCGGCGCCTCGCCGGCCTCGACGGTGCGCCGTACCGCACAGCGGCGTCACGGTACGGGCTGCGCACGCACTACCGCGTCGCGCCGTGGTCCGACCTCGTAGAGGTGCACTGGTCGGCGCACGCCGAGGCGTACGTGACGCCCGTCGCGCCCGACCTCGTCGGCGTCGCGGTCCTCGCGCCGCGCGGCGCCGCTCCGGCGGACGGGGTCGATCTCCTCGCCCGGTTCCCGGAGCTGGCCGCGCGTCTGGCGGGCGCGCCCGTCGAGGGGCGCGTGCTGGGCGCCGGGCCGCTGCGCCGTCGGGCGCGACGCCGCACGGCGGGACGGGTGCGGCTCGTCGGCGACGCCTCCGGGTACGTCGACGCCCTCACCGGGGAGGGCGTGCGGGTCGGGCTCGCGCAGGCGCAGGCCGCCGTCGACCACCTCGACGACGCCGCCGGCTACGAGCGGGCGTGGGCGCGCGCCACGCGCGACTACCGCCTGCTCACGACCGGGCTGCTCGCGTGGGCGTCCAGCCCGGCGAGGGGCGCGATCGTGCCCCTCGCCGCGGCCGTGCCCCCGCTGTACGCGGCGGTCGTCGAGCGCCTCGCCCGCTGAGGCGGCCGTGGGACGCGTGCCGACCCGCCGCGCCCGGGCGGTGCCTCAGCGGCGTGGCTGCGCCGGGTTGGTCGGCACGCCCTGTGACGGCGGGTTCTGCGGCGGTCCCTGCGTCTGCGGGCTCACCGGGCTGCCCCCGGACGGCGGTGGAGCCTGCTCCGGCGCGACGCCCGACGGGTCGCCGCCCGACGGCTCCGCACCGTCGTGCAGCTCCTGGAGCCGCTGCTCGAGCACCTGCACGACGGGCAGCCGGTCGCCGTGCGCGCGCTCGTACGCGAGCAGCGTCTCGACCCCGCCCGCGTCGAGCGACCGGATGCGGTGCCCGAGCGCCGCGACCGGCAGGTGGTCGTAGTCGGGCACGGGCAGCTCCTCACGGGCCGTCCCGTCGGGTCCGGTGCCGTGCGTCGCGTCGTTCGTCATCGCCCCTCCTTCGTTCGCGGTGGACGGCCACCGTAGGCACGGGGCGCGCCCGCTCGCCGCTCGGGCACCGCCGGGCGACCGTCGGCCGGGTCCCGCGTGCGTACGACGCGGTCGCCTCCCAGGCTGGGGGCATGGCGACCCCGGACCTCGACCCGCGCACCGGCGCGCGCCGCGCACCCGACGGCGCCGGCTCGCGCCCCGTGGCCCTCGTCACCGGTGCGGAGTCCGGCATCGGCCGGGCGTGCGCCGTCGCGCTCGCCGAGGCCGGGTTCGACCTGGCGCTCACCTGGCACGACCCGGACCACGACCCCGCGCGCACCGCCCGGGAGGTGCAGAACGCCGGCGCCCGCACGGTGCTGCGCCGGCTCGACGTGACCGACGTCGCCGCCCTCGCCCCCGCGGTCGACGAGATCGCCGACGAGCTCGGGCGGCTCGACGCGCTCGTCAACGTCGCGGGCACCGGCACCTCGACCCCGCTCCTGGACCTCGACCTGGCGCGGTGGCGCGAGGTGATCGCCACCGACCTCGACGGGCCGTTCGTGCTCCTGCAGGCCGCGGCGCGCCGCATGGTCGCGGGCGGGCGCGGCGGCCGGGTGCTCAACGTCACGAGCGTCCACGAGCACGCCCCGCGCGTCGGCGCCGCCCCGTACTGCGCCGCCAAGGGCGGCCTGGGGCTGCTCACGCAGGTCGCGGCGCTCGAGCTCGCCGAGCACGGCATCACCGTCAACGCGGTCGCGCCCGGGGAGATCGCGACGCCGATGACCGGCCAGGAGGACGAGGACCCGCACGCCGCCCACCGCCCCGGCGTCCCGCTCGGACGGCCGGGGGACGCGCGCGAGGTCGCCGCCGTCGTCGCCTTCCTGTGCGGGCCGTCCGCCACCTACGTGACCGGGGCCTCCTGGGCCGTCGACGGCGGCATGCTGCGCATGGGGCCGATGGCCGGCTCGCACCTGACGTCCGACGACTGGCGCACGCCGTGACCGCCGTGACTGCCGTCGGACGGCACGTCCCCACGGCCCCACGAGTACCACCGGCCCGTACACCACCGCCCACCAGCACCGAGGAGCGAGCATGACCCGTCACACGCCGTCCGATCCCGACCCCACCGAGTCCTCCCGGCGGTCCCCCGCCGCCGACTTCTCCGCCAGCGGCGACGTGCAGCCCGGCGAGACTCCGCCCGCGGAGGACCAGGTGAGCGCCCCGCAGGGCCACGACGAGCAGGGCCCCGCACGCGCCGTGCCGTGGATCTGGGTCGCGGTCATCGGCGGCGTCGCGGTGCTCGCCGCGCTCTACTTCGTCGGCTACGCCGTCGGGCTGCTCGACTGACGCCGTCCGCGGCGCCTGCCCGGACGTGGGACGCCGCCGCTAGCGTGCGGGCATGATCCTGCGCGTGCTGCCCGACCGGTTCGTCCTCGCCCACGACCCCGGGGCGACGTTCCCGGAGGACGACGAGTGGGTCGCGCTCGTCCGCGCGCCCGAGGGCCTCACCACGCTGCGCCACGCGTCGCCCTTCGGTGGCGACGGCGAGCGCTGGGCGGGGCTCTACGCCGACGCGCACGGCCTGGACGAGCCGGGCGTGCTCGCCTCCGCCCTCGTGCCGCTCGCGGACGCCGGCGTCCCCGTCTTCGTGGCCTCGACCTTCCACGCGGACCTCGTGCTCGTCCCGGAACCGCGGCTCGAGGAGGCGGTCGACGCGCTGCGCGCTGCCGGGCACGGCGTCGCCTGAGTCGACCGCGAGCGCGGAGCGCGCCCCGGCGTCTCGTGGACGCGGCGGCCGTCGCGGTGAAGGATGGGCAGCGGCCCGTCGGGGGCCGACCGAGGAGGACGCGTGGAACCCACCGCACCGCCGTCGCGAGCCGCGATCGTCACCGTCGACGACGACCCGGGCGTGTCCCGGGCCGTCGCGCGCGACCTGCGACGACGCTACGGCGACCGGTACCGCGTGGTGCGCGCCGAGTCCGGCGAGGAGACGCTCGCCGCGCTGCGCGAGCTCGCGCTGCGCGGGGAGGACGTCGCGGTCATCCTCGCCGACCACCGGATGCCCGGCATGACCGGCGTCGAGCTCCTCGAGCAGGCGATGGACCTGTACCCCGCCGCACGGCGCGTGCTCCTGACCGCGTACGCGGACACCGACGCGGCGATCGAGGCGATCAACGTCGTCGACCTCGACCACTACCTGCTCAAGCCGTGGGACCCGCCCGAGGAGAAGCTCTACCCCGTCGTCGACGCCCAGCTCGAGGCGTGGCGCGCCACCGACCGGCGCCGGCCGGACGAGGCCGTCGTCGTGGGGCACCGCTGGTCGGCGCGCTCGTCGCAGGTGCGTGAGTTCCTCGCACGCAACCGCGTGCCCTACCGCTGGTACGCGTCCGACTCCGACAAGGGCGCACGCCTGCTCGCCGCCGCGCGGACGGACGGCACCACGCTGCCGCTCGTCGTCACCCCGGGCGGCGACGCGCTGCTCGCGCCCGACGACGCGACCCTGGCCGAGAGGGTGGGGCTCGCGACCAGGCCGGCGGAGGAGTTCTACGACCTCGTCGTCGTCGGCGGGGGCCCGGCCGGTCTCAGCGCCGCCCTGTACGGGGCGTCGGAAGGCCTGCGGACGGTGCTCGTCGAACGCACCGCGACCGGTGGGCAGGCCGGGCAGAGCTCGCGCATCGACAACTACCTCGGCTTCCCCGACGGGATCTCCGGCGGGCAGCTCGCCGAGCGCGCCCGCCGGCAGGCCGTGCGGTTCGGCGCCGAGATCGTCACGACGCGCGACGCCGTCGAGCTCGTCGTCGACGGCCCCGCGCGCGGCGTGCGGTTCGGCGACGGCTCGTCGATCGACGCGCACGCCGTCGTCCTCGCCTCCGGCGTCACCTACCGGCTGCTCGACGGTCCGGGCCTCGCCGACCTCGTGGGCCGTGGCGTGTACTACGGCTCCGCCCTCACCGAGGCCGCCGCGTGCCAGGACCAGGAGGTGTACGTGGTCGGCGGCGCGAACTCCGCCGGGCAGGCCGCCCTCTACCTGGCGCGCGAGGCCAAGGAGGTCACGCTCGTCGTGCGCGGCGACACCCTGTCCCGCTCGATGTCCGCGTACCTCGTCGAGCAGGTCGAGGCGCACCCGCGGGTGCGCGTCCTGACCCGCACCGAGGTGGTCTCCGCCATCGGCGAGGACCACCTCGAGCACCTCGAGCTGCGCGACGCCGACACCGGCGCCACGACGCGCGTCGACTGCGGCTGGGCGTTCGTGTTCATCGGCGCCGCCCCGCACACCGACTGGCTCGACGGCCTCGTCGCTCGCGACGCGCGCGGGTACGTCCTCGCCGGGCCGGATCTGTCCCTCGACGGCGCACCGCCCGCCGGCTGGCCGCTCGACCGCGTCCCGTACCACCTGGAGACGTCCGTGCCCGGCGTGTTCGTCGCCGGGGACGTGCGCTCGGAGTCGGCCAAGCGCGTCGCGTCCGCGGTGGGTGAGGGCGCCATGGCCGTCATGCTCGTGCACCGCTACCTGGAACAGCTCTGAACAGCCCCGCACAGCTCTGAACGGTTCTTCCCCGCTCTCGGCCCGGATCGACACCACCGGAGGCGACACCATGACCGGCACCGACCAGTCCCCCACCCCGTCGGGCACGAGCGGCTGGCTGCCGTGCGACGTCGACGAGCTGCGCGCCACGTTCCTCTTCGAGCATCTCACCGACGACCAGCTCGCGTGGCTGTGCCGCACCGGGCACGTCGAGCACGCCGCGCCCGGCTGGCTGTGCCGCGAGGGCGAGCCCGCCGAGCACTTCTACGTCCTGCTCGACGGCGCCGTCGCGCTGTACCGGCAGGTCGGCGCCGACGACGTGGAGATCAGCCGCACGCACCAGGTCGGCGTCTACATGGGCGCGTGGAACGCCTACCTCGGGGACCGCCTGCCGCAGACGTACCTGCACAGCGCCCGGGTCCTCGAGCCCTCGCGCCTCTTCGTGCTCGCCGCGCCCGACTTCGCCAAGCTCATGACCGAGTGGTTCCCCATGGCCGTGCACCTGCTCGAGGGCATGTTCTGGGGCACGCGCGACGCGCAGCAGCTCGTGGGGCAGCGCGAGCGCCTCCTCGCGCTCGGGTCCCTGTCCGCGGGGCTGACGCACGAGCTCAACAACCCCGCCGCCGCGGCCGTGCGGGCCACCGGCACGCTGCGCGAGCGCGTCGCCGCGATGCGGCACAAGCTCGCCCTCATCGCCGACGGCCCGTACGACCGCGCCACGCTCGCGGTGCTCATCCGCCTCCAGGAGGAGGCTCTCGAACGGTACGCCGACGCGCGCGACGCGGACGCCGTCGGCGCCCTCGCGACCTCCGACCTCGAGGACCGGCTCACCGACTGGCTCGACGACCACGGCATGCCGGAGGGCTGGCGCGTCGCGCCCGCGCTCGTGCAGGCGGGCATCGACGAGCCGTGGCTCGAGCGGGTGGTGCAGCGCGTCGACGCCGGGGCGCTCACCGGTGCGGTGAGCTGGCTCGCGTACACCATCGAGACCGAGCAGCTCATGGCGGAGATCGAGGACGCGACGGTGCGCATCTCCTCCCTCGTCGGTGCCGCGCGCCAGTACTCCCAGCTCGACCGCGCCCCGTTCCGGCCCGTCGACCTCCACGAGCTGCTCGACTCCACGCTCACGATGCTCGAGCACTCCCTCGCCGGGATCGAGGTGGTGCGCCGGTACGACACGACGCTCCCCCCGGTGCCGGTGTTCGCCGCGGAGCTCAACCAGGTCTGGACCAACCTCGTCGAGAACGCCGCCCAGGCGATGGGCGCGCGTCCCGGCGGCCAGGAGCACGGCCACGGCACCCTCACGGTGACCACGCGCCGGGTCGACGACACGGCCGAGATCGAGATCGCCGACACCGGTCCTGGCATCCCCGAGACGATCCGGTCGCGCATCTTCGAGCCGTTCTTCACCACCAAGCCCGTCGGGCAGGGCACCGGGCTCGGCCTCGACATCTCCTGGCGCATCGTCGTGAACAAGCACCACGGCGACCTCGCCGTCACCTCCCGGCCGGGCGACACCCGCTTCGTCGTGCGCCTGCCGCTCACGGCCGCGCCGACAGACGTCGCGTGACCCGCTCGCCACGTGCGACCAGCGTCCCCGGTCCCGTCAGCGCACGGACACGAGCCAGCGGTGCAGCTCCGTCGCGAGCGCCACGGGTGCGTCGAGCTGCACGAGGTGCCCGGCGTCCGGGACGACGGTGAGCGTCCCGCCGACGGCGTCGCGCAACCGGTGCGCGCGGTCGACCGGCACCCACGCGTCCTGGGCGCCCCACACGACGTGCGTCGGCGCACGGACCTGCCCGAGCAGCGGTTCGAGCTCGGCCGTGTGCCGCTCGTCCGCCTGGGCGACCTGACGGTAGAACGCGGTCTGTCCGGGATCGCCCAGCCACGGCCCGACGAGCGCGGACAGCGTGTCGTCGTCCAGCCCGCGGTGGCTCGCGCCCCGCACGTACGCCTCGAGCGCGCCACGGTGCACGGCCGCCGGCAGCCGCTCGAAGACGTCGGCATGCTCCGCCACGAGGCGGAAGAACTGCGACCCCCACGGGCGCAGCACCACGGCGTCGACCAGGCAGACCGACGCGAGCGGGACCCCGTGCACCAGCCGGCCGCGCAGCGCGACGGCACCGCCGACGTCGTGCGCCACGACGTGCGCCGGGGTGCCGCCGGTACGCGCGTCCAGGCCCCACAGCGCGAGCAGGTCGGCGAACAGCTCGCCCTGCGTGGCCAGGTCGACGCGGTGGTCGGCGTGCTTCGACGACGCGCCGAAGCCGGGCATGTCCCACACGTGCACGGTGTGCTCGGTCGCGAGCGCCTGCGCGTACGGCGCCCACAGCGCGGAGGACCACGGCGTGCCGTGGCACAGCACGAGCGGTGGTCCGCTGCCCAGCCGTGCCCACGCGACCTCGCGCCCCCGCCACGTCGTGCGCTCCGTGAGCTCCACGCCCGCTCTCCTCACGTCGTCCCGGCCGGGTCCGGGCGACCCGACCGGCCACGGTAGCGGGCCGGCCCCTGCCTCGGCACGGCTAAACCGTGGACGCCGGGCCTGCACCGGCATAGCCTTCTCCCGTCCGGGCGTGCCGTCCGGACGCTCGACCGTGACGACGAACCAGGGAAGGCGGGTGGACCCGATGCAGCACGCGAGGTCCGCCGTCGTGTCCCATAGGGCGCTCGTCAGGTAGACGACGCCCCCGTCGTCCGCCTGCTGAGCCGTCCTGGGTCGTCGTCCTGGGGCGGCTCTCGTCGTCCCGAGGACCGGTACGACGGAGGGAGGCGGACGATGAGCGAGGTGGTCATCTACAACCTCGGCGGGAGCCAGGTGCTCGGCCGCGTCTCGCTGCGCCACGCGATCCGCATGCTGCACCGGCGCGTCGCTGCGGTCCTCGAGGCGGTGGAGGGCGAGACGTTCGGCCCGTACCAGCGGCCGCGCTCGGTGGAGCTCGTCCGGTACGTGCACGCCCGGTGGGTGTACGAGCGGCAGGGGCGGGTACCGTACTCCCGTGCGGCGCTGCTGCGCCGGGACGCGCACCGCTGCGCGTACTGCGGCGGGACGGCGACGACGATGGACCACGTGGTCCCGCGCTGCCAGGGCGGCACGACGACGTGGCTCAACGCCGTCGCGGCGTGCGAGCCGTGCAACGCGGCCAAGGGCGGCCGCACGCCCGAGGAGGCCGGCATGCGCCTGCGCAGACGCCCGTTCGAGCCGACGTTCCGCGACGTCTACCCGGCTCCTCAGCGCAGGGTCTCGCCGAGCAGCGCCCACGCGTCGGCGACCGGGGCGACGAAGACCGCCAGGACTCCTGCGGTGAGCACGTAGCGGCCGACGGCCGGGACGCGGCCGCACCCGCGGTCCTCCGACGGAGCGAGGACACGCGGGCGCGGCAGCCGCGCGCTCAGCCCGCGCGGCGGAACGGCCCCCACGAGGTGGCGCCGGGCTCCTGCCCGCGGGTCCACCACTGCGCGACCCACACGGCGCCGTCGTGGACGACGGCGTCGCCGGCGGTGAAGACCCGCGTGGGCGTCCACACGGGCGTGCCGTCCGCGTCGACGGCGAGCTCTTCCCACGGCCCCCACGGCGAGGCCCCGGGCGTGGTGCCGCGGGCGTACCACTGCGCGCGGTACAGCGCGCCGTCGTGCACGACGAGGTCGCCGGCGCCGTACGTCGCGCCGGCGTCGTAGGGCGCGGCGTCGACGGGACCGATCACGCCCGCTCCCGCGGAGGCGCGCACGATCGCCGGTACCGCCCACGTGGGGTCAATCCGCCCGTGGAGCGTGGGCGTCCAGCGTGCGGCGTCCTCGAGGCGGTCCGCCTCGGCGACCGAGGCGTTGTAGAGCCCGACGAGGTCGACGGGCGCGCCGTTCACCGTCGAGCCGGTCTCGAACAGCCGCTCGCCCTTCCACCGGGTGATCACGCGGGCCGGGTCGACGCCGTCGGCCAGCTCGAACGCGTTGTTCTCGGCGTAGATGCTCGAGTCGATCCCGGCGCCCCAGTAGTACTGGAAGATCCCCTCGCGCGTCCGCTCGTAGAGGTTGTCGTAGACGTGCACGTCGCCGAACCGCACACGCGGCGCGCGCTGGCCGACGTCGGTCCACCGGTTGTGGTGGTACGTCACCTTGTGCTTGCCCGCGTCCTGGGTGCGGCTGTCCGAGGACCCGAGGATCGCCGTCTTGTCGTGGTCGGCGAAGTGGTTCCACGAGACGGTCACGTAGTCGGACCCGTGCGTGACGTCGAGCAGGCCGTCGTGGATCTCGAACGGACGCCCGAACACCGTCGGGAGCGACGACGGCGGGTTGTCGCCGTCGTCGAACGTGCTGTGGTCCACCCACACGTTCTCCGACGTCCAGACCGACAGGTTGTCGTACGCCGAGTTCCAGTTCCCCGCCTCGCCGTCGCCCGGGTCCCACTCGGGGAAGCAGTCGCGCGCGTCGGACAGCGTCAGGTTTCGCACGATCACGTTGCGCGCGTCCCGCACGCGCAGGCTCGCGCCGACGACCCGCGCGTCGTCGCCGAGCCCGACGAGCGTGACGTTGGACCCGACGTGCTGGAGCGTGACCTTCGCCTGCGCGGCCGCGGCCGCGACGCGCGCGTCCTCCAGGGGGCCGGCGGGCGGCTCCCAGCCGTACGTCTCCGGGTCGTAGGCGGCGACGTAGTCCTCCATGGAGAACGGCTCGTCGGAGCCCTCGACGGGCACGGTCGCGGCGATCGCCTCGCAGCTCGTGCCCGCGAACGCGTCGATCTCCCCGTCGACGTAGACGATGCGCGGCGTGGTGCTCCCGCGTGCGTCCGCGCCCCCGAGCGCGGCGCGCAGCTCGTCCCACGTGTCGACGACTGCCACGTGCGCGTCGTCCGCCGCCGCACCGCCCGTGGTGCCGCCGTTCGCGGCGGCCCAGCCGTCGTCCGGCGCGAGCGTCTGCCGGCCGAGGTCCGTCGCCCCCGGTCCGCCCGGCGGCGCCGAGGCACCCGCTGCCGCACCGGCGCCCGTCGTCGCCAGCACCGCGGCCGTGGTCGTCGCGGTCAGCAGCCCGAGGGCTCGCGGGAACGCCCGACGTCGTGACATCACCCAACTCCTTCGTCGTGTGGTCAGTACTCGTGCAGCCAGTCCGGAAACCGGTTTCTGACGCACGGCGAGTCTGGCACACCTGGGCCGGAGAGCGCTAGCCGCGGTGTGGGCTCGACGGCACGGTGGACCTGGACCACGATGGGCGTGGCGGACGAGGAGGTGCGCGGCGCATGGCCTGGTACACCGAGCACGTGGTCGACGCCGGTCGGGCGCCCGCGCTGTTCGCGCTCGTCGGGTTCGTGGTGACGTTCGTGGTCGTGCGGGCGATCACGCGGCACATCCGCGCGTCGAGCGCGCCGGGTGCCCAGGCCCCGGCGGGCAGGCAGGACGCGGCCGGTGAGGCGTCGGCGGGCGGCCGCGAGCGCCGCGGGCTGGTCGGGGACGTGACGATCGGCGGGGTGCACGTGCACCACCAGGTGTGGGGCATCCTGCTCGTGCTGCTCACGGGGATGCTGGAGTTCCGCTACTCCCCCGGCAGCCCGTGGTCGGAGGTGCTGGCGCTGCTCTTCGGGGCGGGCGCGGCGCTCGCGCTCGACGAGTTCGCGCTGTGGCTGTACGTCGACGACGTGTACTGGACGCCCGAGGGGCAGCGGTCGATCGTCGCGATCCTCGTGGGCGGCGCGCTCGGGGGCGCGCTGCTGCTGTCGGCGTCGCCGGTCGGCGAGACGCCGGACGACGCGTCGACGGCGGGCCGCGTCGCGTACGTCGTGACGGTCGTGGTGCACCTGGTCCTCGCGTTCGTGGCGGTCCTCAAGGGCAAGCTCGCGACCGGGCTCATCGGCGTCGTGGTGCCCGTGGTCGCGCTGGTGGGCGCGGTGCGCCTCGCGAAGCCGTCGTCGTACTGGGCGCGGCGGCGGTACGCGGGCCGTCCGCGGCGCAGGGAACGGGCCGAGCGGCGCTTCGGCCCGGGGTACCAGGCACGGCAGGAGCGGCTGCGCACCCTGCTCGGCGGCGCACCGAGCGCGGCGGACCCCCGGCCGGACGGCGCCACGACCGGCCGGTCCTCGTAGGTAGCCCGCGAGCCCGTCTCGTCGTCGACGGCGTCCCCGTCCGACCCGAGCGGGTCTCACCGGGCACGGCACGGACCTCGACACCCCGGCCGCCCGGGACGACGATGGAGTGACGATGCCGCGCGTGCGAGATCCCCGGGGTCACCGACTCCTCGAGCAGGTGGCGCGGCGGTGCGCGCGGGCGCACGATCCGTTGCTGCTCCTGCGCGACGTCGCGGCAGCGGTGCGTGCCGAGGTCCCGTACGCCGCGGCGGGCTGGCTCCTCGTCGACCCGGACACGCTCCTGCTGACCGGCGTGCACGCCGAGGGTGTCACGCGTGTGCAGCACCTCGCGCTCATCGAGCTGGAGGGCGCCGAGGGCGACGTGAACGCGTTCCGCGATCTGGCGGAGCGGGAGGTGGCGGCGGCCTCGCTGTCGGGCGCGACGGACGGGGACCTCGCCCGCAGCGCACGCTGGCGGGCGGTGTACCGCCCGGCCGGGTACGGCGACGAGCTGCGCACCGTGTTCCGCTCCGCGTCCACCACGTGGGGGCACGCGTGCCTGACCCGGCGAGCCGGCGACCCGTTCTTCTCCGCGGCGGAGGTCGCGCTCGTCGCCCGGGCGTGCCCGCACGTCGGCAACGGGTTGCGCGCCGCGCTCCTGCTCGGCGCCGCGGCACCCGGCGCGGACCCGAGCGCACCGGCCCTGGTGGTCCTGGACGACGGCGGTGCGGTGCGGTCCGTCAGCGAGCGCGCGTCGCGGTGGCTCGGCCCGCTGGAGGACGACTCGTTGGCGAGCACGATCGTGCTGCACGAGGTGGCGCGGCGCACGCGCGCGCTCGCCGCGGGCGCCACCGGCCCGCCGGCGTTCGCACGGGCACGGTCGGTCGGCGGGGACTGGCTCGCGGTGCGCGGGACGCTGCTCGACGACGGCGCCGTCGCGCTGGTCTGCGAGCCGGCGAGCCGGGCCCAGGTCGCGCCCGTCCTGCTGCGCCTGCGCCGCCTGACCGACCGCGAGCGGGAGGTGACCGGGCTGCTGCTGCGCGGCACGTCGACGGCGGCGATCGCGCGCGAGCTGTGGATCACCCCCGAGACGGTGCGCGGCCACGTCAAGACGGTCTTCGCCAAGCTCGGGGTGACCAGCCGGCCGGAGCTCGCCGCCCTGCTCGCGGACGAACCGGCGACGGCGCTGGTCAGGACGGGGCCGTCGTGAGCGTCCGTGCGTCGGCGGTGGCGATCTCCTGCGCCACCCGCCGGGCGGTGCGCCCGACGTAGCCGGCGAGCCCTGGGCGGAAGACGAAGCCGACGAACCGCAGCCCGGGCGCGGCCTCGGCGCCGTCGCCCTCGCACGGCATGCCACGGTCGTCGAGGACGTCGAGCGCGCCCACGAGCCGTTCCAGGCCGGTGCGGTACCCGGTCGCCGCGACGACGACGTCGGCGGGCACGACGTCGCCGCCGGCGAGGACGACGCCGTCGCGCTCCAGCCGCACGACGGACGGCACGCACCGCACCGCGCCGGAGCGGATCGACTCGAGGACCTCGGGGTCGACGATCGCGGTGCCCGCGCCCCGGGCGAGGAGCTGGGAGACGGCACCCTGCGTGGGGCGCGGGAGCCCGTGGGGCGACAGGTCGCCGACCGTGGCCCGCTGGAGCGCGAAGAGCAACCGGTCCACGAGGCGCACGGGCAGGCGCAGCAGGAGCGGGACGGGCAGGTCACCGGGCAGACCGCCGACCTCGCGCAGCAGGATGTTCGGCGGCGTGCGGACCGCGAGGTGCACCTCGGCGGCACCCGCCCGCGCGAGCTCGTGCGCGATCTCCAGTCCCGTGGACCCGGCGCCGACGACCACGACGCGCCGGCCCACGAACGGGTACGGGTCGCGGTACCGCGCCGCGTGGAGCAGCTCGCCGTCGAACGTCCCGGGCCAGGACGGCACGACGGGTTCGCGGTAGATCCCGGTCGCGACGACGACGTGGTCCGCGCGGCGGCTCCCGTCCGCCGTGTCGACGGCCCAGGAGCCGCCGTCGCGCCGGATCGTGCGCACGTCCACGCCCGTCTCGACGACGACGCCGCGCTCGGCGGCGTACCGCTGGAGGTACGAGACGTACTGGTCGCGCGTGGGGAACTGGCCGAACGCGCGCGGGAACGGCGCGCCGGGCAGCGCGGACCGACGGCGGGAGGTGTTGAACCGCAGGGCGTCGTAGCGCGCGGACCACGCCGCGCCGACGTCGCCGCGCTCCAGCACGGACGCCCGGACGCCGCGCGCGGTCAGCTCGGCCGCGGTCGCGAGCCCGGACGGTCCCGCGCCGACGACGAGCACGCGGGGTGCGGTGCGCACGGGGTGGACATGGTGGCCTCCTCCACGACGGCCGAGGACGGGCCGTCGCTCCCAGGCTCGCGCGCGCCCCGGCGCGCGACCATCCCTCACCTGGGGGGTCTTCCGCCCCGCTCAGAGCATGCGCGCGAGCAGCCGGTCGCGGTCGACGAGCTGGTGCTTGAGGACGAGCCCGAGGTGCAGCGCGAGCGCGACGAAGAGCACGACGTGGCTGGCGACGTGCAGCCACAGCAGGTCGTCGTCGGTGAGGAGCAGCAGGATCCCGGTCGCGGGCATGACGAGCAGCGCCCCGTACAGCGCGAGCTCGGTGCCGTGCGCGAGGCGACGCTCGCCGGCGGACAGGCCCGGCGCCCACGGCGGCAGGGGTGTGCGGCGGCGCCAGGCGAGGCGCACGAGGGTGACGACGAGGATCATCAGGCCCAGGGCGACGTGCACCGCGAGCAGCGAGTCCGCGTCGCCGTCCAGCAGCCCCGCCACACCGTCGTCGTCCCCGCCACGGCCCCGGCCGCGCCCCGGCTCGCCGCCGCGCCCGCGACCGCGGCCCTGACCGCCGTCGTCGTCGTCGAGCAGGTACCCGACCGCGAGCTGCGCCGCGAGCGCGACGACGGTGACCCAGTGCAGGGTCTTCGTCACGGCCCCGTAGCCGCTCGCGTCGTTGCGCAGCCTCACGGCGGCATCATCGCCGCTCCGACGGGCGAGGGCCAGCGGTCGCGAGCACCGGTCCGCCCCCGGACGGCGTGCGCGGGGACCGCGCCGTAGCGTGATCGGCATGACCCCTCCCGCCCAGCACGACGTCCTCGTCCTCGGCGGCGGCAACGCCGGCCTGTCCCTCGCAGGGCGCCTGCGGCGCGACGGCTGCCGCGACGTCGCGGTCGTCGAGCCGAAGGACGTGCACGAGTACCGGCCGCTGCTGTCCTACGTGGCCGCCGGCATGGCCACGGTGGACGACCTCACCCGGCCGCAGGACGACGTCGTGCCCGACGGGGTGCGCCGGTACGCCGACCGTGTGGTCGGTGTCGACGCCGAGCGCTCCGTCGTGCGCCTCGCCGGCGGCACCGAGCTGGGGTACGGCGACCTCGCGGTGTGCCCGGGCGCGGAGGTCGACTGGGACGCGGTGCCGGGCGCGCAGGAGGCCGTCGGCACGCCCCACGCCGCGACGAGCTACGTGACCGGGCTGGCCGCGAAGACGTGGACGATGCTGTCCTCGCTCACGTCGGGCCGCGTCGTGTTCGCGGTGTCCGCCCGGCACGTGCCGTGCTTCCCCGTCGCGTACAAGCCCCTGTTCGTCGCCGCCGACCACTGGCGGCGCGCGGGCGTGCTCGACGCGATCGACATCCAGCTCGTCGTCGAGGCGCACCGGCTCGTCGACGACCCGCGCGCCGAGCCCGCGCTGCGCGCCGCCGCCGACCGGTACGGCGTGCACGTGCGCACCGGCACGAGGCTCGACTCCGTGGACGCCGCCGACCGCACGGTCCGGCTGCGCGGCCAGCACGGCACGAGCACCACGGCGTACGACGCCCTGTACGTGGCGCCACCGCACCGGGCACCGGGCTGGATCGCGGACAGCGGACTCGCCACCCCCGAGAGCGACGGCTTCGTCGCCGTCGACCCGCGCACCCTCCAGCACGTCGCCCACCCGCGCGTGTGGGGGCTCGGCGACGCGGCCGCCGTCGACGCGATGCCGTCCGGCGGCGCGCTGCGACGCCAGGTGCCCGTCGTGGCGCGCAACATCCAGGCGCGGCGCAAGGGCACGCCGATGCAGCACTACGACGGCTACACGGTCGCCCCCGTGACGACGTCGCGGCGCGAGCTGCTGCTCGCCGAGTACGACCGCGAGGGCCGGCCCGACCCGGGCTTCCCGCTGGTGGACCTCGCCCGGCCGCGCGGCAGCCTGCTGCTGTTCGACCGCTACCTCCAGCCACCGATCTACTGGCGCCGGCTCGTCCAGGGCAAGGTGTCCTGACCGGGCGCACGCCCGCGCGCCACCAGCGACCGGGGCCCGAGCGATGAGTTCCGGCGCCGTCCGCGGTCTGGCCCCGGAACACCCCACCGTGCACCGAGGAGCCCCTTGTGACGACGAGCCTGCCCGCCGACCTCGACCACACCTTCACCGGACCCATCGGCGTCGAGGTCCGGGGCGAGACCTGGACGTGCGTCGAGGTGCCCGCATCGGCCGAGCTGCTCGGCACCGGTCGCTCGGTGCGCGTCGACGCGACCGTCGACGACGTCCCCGTCCGTGACGTCGGTCTCATGCCCACGGGCCAGGGCGGGCACATGCTGTCGCTCAACGCCCGGCTGCGCGCCCGGCTCGGCAAGGACGTGGGCGACACCGTGACCGTGCGCATCGAGCGGCGCCTGACCTGAGCGGTCCTGCGCCCCGCGCGGGGCGGACTACGCTCGACGGGTGGCTACCTTCTCCGCCGTGACCCGCCAGCACATCCTCGCCGCGATCGCGGAGCACGACGACCGCGGGGCCGAGAACTTCCTCGGCGTCTACGGGTTCACGCCGTCGGTCCGCGAGACGCTCGACCACGACGGCCGCACCTACGACGCCAAGGCGATCCTCGGCGTCGCCCACCGGCACGCGACCGGTCGCGTCGCCACCGCCGACGAGCTGGCCGGCGGCAAGGTCGACGCGGTGACGATCCTGCGCAAGCACGGCTTCGACGCCACCGGCCCCGTCGCCCCGCCGCCCCCCGCCCCGGCACGCCGGACGTCGTCCGCCCCGCGCGCGCGGACGGCGACGCCCCGCCGCGCGCCCGAGCCGGAGAAGCCGCCGGCCGTGTGCCCGACGTGCTTCATGACGCTCCCCGCCACGGGCATCTGCGACAGCTGCGGTTGAGCCCGGTGCGCATGCAGCCGGACGATGACGCCGGGCGACCCGTGCGAGCCGGCGGCCCGTACCGGCTCGCCGCAGCGCTGCTGCTGGTCGGCGCGCTCGCGGTCGCCGCGTCGCCCGTGCTGCTCTCGCTGTGGCAGCACTCCGGCGACGAGGCGCTCGACTGCCTGCTCCGGCCGTGGCCCCACGGGATCGTCAGCCAGGAGTCGTTCGTCGACGCGGAGTACGGCATCGCCCCGTCCCGTCTGGTCTGCACGTGGCAGCGTCCGTCCGAGACAGCGCCCGAGGTGGAGACGTACCTCCTCGGCCCGCCGGCCGACACCGTCGCCGTCGTCCTCCTCGTCGCCGCTGGCGTGACGGCGGGCGTGGCGGGCGGCCTCCACCTCGCCCGACGCTAGGTCCGCCGGAGCGCGAAGAAGAACGGGCGCCTCCCACGGGCGTCCATGAGCCCGAGCAGGGTGTCGTCGTCGACGGCGCGGAGGTGGTCGTCGATCGGCTGCGCGTCGTAGGTCATGGTCGCGCTCACGACGCCGCGGTACGCCGTCGAGCGCAGGCGGGCCCGCGGCCAGCGGGTGCGGGCGGCCGGGAGCGCCGGGCGCACGAGGCGCGCGACGCCCGGCCGGCGCAGCAGGGGTGCGACCCGCACCACGAGGCCGAGGGGCGCGAGCGCCGGGTTCAGGGCGAGGACGCCGCCACGGCCGTCGTCGAACAGCAGCGGGTGCGCGTCTCCCCCGTCGAGGAACCGCTTGCCGTACCAGCCGAGCGCCTCGAGCGTGCCGTCGAGCGGGTGGCCCGTCGGGACGCCCGATCCGCGCCACGTCCCGACCAGGGCACCCGGGTCCGCGGCGGGCAGCGCGTCGAAGAGCGCGAGCGCCGCGGCCGGCGTCGTGCCCTGCTCGGCACGGCGGAGCGTCGCACGGCGCGATGACGGGTCCACGTCCCGATACTCACCGGACAGCGGTCACCTCGCGCGGCGACCAGACCCGTTGACGCCCCGGCGTCTTGCCCCGATCCTGGCCACGACGGACAACCCCGGTCGCCCGACGAAGGAGACGGTCCCGTGGCACGTCAGCCTCCCGACGACGTCACCGCGCCGCTCGTCGACGTGCTCGTCGTCGGGGCCGGTCCGGTCGGGCTCGCGCTCGCCGCCGACCTCGCTCGTCGCGGCGTCTCCGTGCGCGTCGTGGACACCCTCGACGCGCCGACGACGCAGTCGCGCGCCATTGTCGTCCACTCCCGCACGCTGGACCACCTGCAGGCGCTCGGTGCGCTCGACGGGATCCTCGCCCGCGCGAGGACCATCACGGGCATGGCCCTGCACACCCGCGGGCACGACGTCGGGCGCATCCCGTTCGACGCGATCACCGCCACCCACCCGTACTCGGTGTCGCTGCTCCAGACCGACACGGAGGCGGTGCTGGCGGAGCGGCTCGCCGCCCTGGGCGTCACGGTCGAGCGGTCGACCACGCTCACCGGGGCCACCGAGCACGAGGGCCACGTCGTGGCCGAGACGGCCCGGGGCGACGGGACGACCGGGACCGTGCGCGCGCGGTACGTCGTCGGTGCCGACGGGGCGCGCAGCGCCGTGCGCCACGTCATGGGCGAGCACCTGGAGGGCTCGTTCGCCGGCGACGACTTCCTCATCGGGGACGTCGACGGCGACCACGGCTACGACCGCTCGAGCTTCCACACCTTCTTCTCCCCCGGCGACACCACGAGCCTGCTGTTCCCGCTCCCCGGCGACCGCGTCCGCGTCCTCGCGCAGCTGCCGGACGGGACGGACCCGGACCGGCAGGTGACCCAGGACTGGCTGCAGCACACGCTCGACGAGCGCGGTGTCGCGCTGCGCATCCGCACCGCGCACTGGCTCACGCGATTCCGGCTCAAGCACGGCCAGGTGGGCCGCTACCGTCAGGGCCGGTTCTTCGTCGCGGGAGACGCGGCGCACATCCACAGCCCGGCGGGCGGCCTCGGCATGAACACCGGCCTGCACGACGCGGCCAACCTCGGCTGGAAGCTCGCGCGCGCCGTCCAGGCCCCGGCCCGGGACGGGTCCGCGGACGCACTGCTGGACAGCTACCACGCCGAGCGCCACCCCGTCGGCGCGGACGTCATCGCGTTCGCGACGCGCCTGACGCGCGTCGGCACCCTCAGCAACCCCGTCGCGCAGCGGGTGCGGGACGCCGTCGTGCACCTCGGCCTCCAGTCGTCGACGATCGTCACCCGCCTGTCCGAGACGGTCGAGCAGCAGCGGGTGCGCTACCGGGACAGCCCGGTCGTCCGCGGCGAGGGCGGGGCGCTGCGCCCCGGCGACTTCCTCCACCTGCCGGACACCGACGTCGGCGCCGCGCTCGCGCGCACCCCGGGTCACCTCGCCGTCGTCCTGCCCGACCACGACCCCGGCGGCCTCCTCGGCGGCGCCGCGGCACCCGACCTGCCCATCGGCGTCGCCGAGCTGGCGGTCTCCCGCCAGGACGCGGCGCGCCTCGCCGACGCGACCGGGCTGCGCCACGGCGGCGTGGTCCTGGTGCGGCCCGACGGGTACGTCGGCTACCTCGGCCCCGCCGCTGATGCGACCGGTCTCGCCGACTACCTGCGCGTCGTCGCCACCTGACCGCCGGCGACCGATTGCCGGTGCCCGTCGCGGCCCGCACCCTGGGACGGTGACCACGCCCCGCCTCCACGAGATCCGCCGCGGCCAGCTCACGTTCGACGTGCACGACGACGGCCCCGCCGACGGCGAGACCGTGGTCCTGCTCCACGGCTTCCCCGAGGACTCGTCGAGCTGGACGCGTGCGACACCGCTGCTGCACGAGGCCGGGCTGCGCACCGTCGCGCTCGACCAGCGCGGCTACTCGCCCCGCGCGCGTCCCCTCGCACGGGCGGCGTACCGGCTCGACTTCCTCGTCCAGGACGTCCTGGCGCTGCTGGACCGGACCGGACCGGCGCACCTCGTCGGCCACGACTGGGGCGGCAACGTGGCGTGGGCGCTCGCTGCGTGGGCGCCCGAGCGGGTGCGCAGCCTCACGGTGCTCTCCACACCGCACCCGGGCGCGCTCGTGCGCTCGCTCACGCGTTCGGACCAGGCGCTGCGGTCGCTCTACGCCGGCTTCTTCCAGCTGCCCGTGCTGCCCGAGGTGCTGCTGTCCCGCGCGATGCCGTCCCTGCTCCGCCGCTCCGGCGTACCCGCCGAGGACGCCGACCGCTACGCCGCGCGCATGCGCGAGCCGGGCGCACTGCGGGCGGCGCTGAACTGGTACCGCGCCCTCCCGCTGGCCCGCACGCCGGTCGCCGACGTCACCGTCCCCACCACGTACGTGTGGGGAAGCGGCGACCAGGCTCTCGGGCGGCGCGCCGCGGAGGACACCGAGCGCTTCGTGCGGGCGCCGTACCGCTTCGTCGAGCTCGACACCGGCCACTGGCTGCCCGAGACCACCCCCACCGAGGTCGCCGGGGCCGTGGCCGACCGCGTCGCGGCCGCACGGTGACGCGCGTGCGGAGCAGGACTCCCCCGCTCGTCCCCGGCGACCTCGTCCGGGTCGCCGCGCTCGTCAGCCTCCTGGTCGCCCCGTTCGTGCTGGGCGGGCTCGGCGCCGCCCTGTTCCTGCTCGTGCTCGGCGGCACCATGGTCCCGCGCGCGCTCGGGGTCCCCGCCGCGCTGGACGTCCCGTACAGCGCGTCGCTGCTGCTCGCCGCCTGGGCGGCGCAGCTCTCCTGGTACGAGGCCGTGCCGTGGCTCGACCTGCCCGTGCACGCCGCCTGCACGGGTCTCATCGCGGCCGTCGCCTACCTCGCCCTGGCGCGCTGGGGCCTCGCTCCCGGCGTCGGTGCCGATCCCGGTGCGCGACGTCGCGTCGCGGCGGTCGTCACGACGACCGGCCTCGGTGCGCTCGGCGCGATCCTGTGGGAGATCGGCGAGTGGGCCGGCTACACGTACCTCGACGACCGGATCGGCGTCGGGTACACCGACACGATCGGGGACCTCGCCTGGGCGGTGGGCGGCGCCGTCCTCGCCGGGGCCCTGGTCCCGCTCGGCGGCCGGTCGCGCTCGGCGCCGTCTCCCACGGCGCCGAGCGCGCGGGGCGTCAGCCGGCGTGCGCGGGCTGCACGTCGAGCACCCACGTGACGCCGAACCGGTCGGTCAGCATGCCGAACCCCGGGCTCCACGGCGACGCGGCGAGGGGCTCGATCACGTCGGCGCCGTCGGACAGCGCCTCCCAGTACGCGGCGACCTCGGCGAGCGTCTCGCCACGCACCGACTGGAAGAACGTGCGGTCGGTGATCGTGGCGCCGTTCTCGCGCGTGGTGGTGCCGGCGATCGCGGCGGGGTCGGTGTCGTCGTGGCCCGGCACGTCGTACGCCATGAGACGAAACCCGTCCGCGGTCGTGACCTGGCCGAAGACGACCTTGTCGGCACCCGGCAGCTCCTTCGGCATGCCGACGTCGCCGTACGTCGTCGCGACGACGTCCCCGCCGAAGACGGTGCCGTAGAAGTCGAGCGCCTGGCGCGCGGTCCCGCGGAAGTTGAGGTGCGTGGTGGTGCTGATGCTCATGAGATGTCCTTCTCGTCGCTGGTGCGGTGCGGCGGTCCGCCGTCAGGAGGACGCTCCCAGCCTCAGAGGACAGGTGCGGTCCGCTGAGTGCAGCAGACTGGTCGCATGATCGGAGGCTCGTCACGGATGCTGTCACTCCTGTCGCTCCTGCAGACGCGGCGCGACTGGCCCGGGCAGGTGCTCGCCGAGCGGCTCGGCGTGACGCCGCGCACCGTGCGCCGGGACGTGGACCGGCTCCGCGAGCTCGGGTACGCGATCGATGCCACGAAGGGCCGGCACGGCGGCTACCGCCTCGCGGCGGGGTCCGACCTCCCGCCCCTGCTGTTCGACGACGAGCAGGCCGTGGCGATCGCCGTGGCCCTGCAGAGCGCGCCGTCCAGCGGCGTCGCCGTCGACGAGGCCGCGGAGCGGGCGCTCGCGACGGTCCGGCAGGTCATGCCCTCGCGGCTCCGCCACCGGGTCGACGGCATCCGGTTCACCGGCTCGGAACCGGTGGCTCGCGTGGCACCGGACGTGCTCGAGGCCGTGAGCACCGCGGTGCGCGACCGCCGGACGCTGCGCGTCGACTACGCGGGCGCGGACGGCCCGCCGCGTCACGTCGAGCCGCACGACGTCGTCGCGAAGAGCGGCCGCTGGTACCTCGTCGCGTGGGACCTCGGCCGGGACGACTGGCGGATCTTCCGCCTCGACCGCCTGTCCCCGCGCACGCCCGGCGGCGTCCGCTTCGTCCCGCGACCGCTGCCCGCGCCGGACGCGCGCTCGTTCCTCGCCGCGCGGTCCAAGGGGTCGGAGGCGGAGGACCGGTGGCCCTGCACCGGCGAGGTCGTCGTCGAGCTGCCGGCGACCGAGGTGGCGCGGTGGGTCGACGACGGCGAGGTCACCGCGGTCGACGAGCGCTCGTGCCGCCTCGTGGTCGGCTCGTGGTCCTGGCCGAGCCTCGTCGCGCTCGTGCTGCGCTTCGACGCCCCGTTCACCGTGGTCGGCCCGGAGCCGCTGCGCCAGGCCGCGGCCGCGCTCTCCGCCCGGCTCGCGGCGGCTACGACGGCTACCACGTGACCCGAGAAGAGGACCGCGCCCGACCGCCTCGCGCGGGAGGATGGCGACCATGGCCGACGACGCTCCCGCACCCGAACCGCTGATCGTCCCCGACGCCCCCGCCTGGCGGGCGTGGCTCGACATCCACGAGGGCACGTCCGACGGCGTGCGCCTCGTCCTCGCGAAGAAGGGCACGACCGAGCCGACGTCGCTCACCTACGCCGAGGCGCTCGAGGAGGCGCTGTGCAGCGGGTGGATCGACGGCCGTCGCAACGCACGCGACGCCGCTACGTTCCTGCAGCACTTCACCCCGCGGCGCGCCCGCTCGCTGTGGTCGCGGCGGAACGTCGCGATCGTCGCCGACCTCGTCGCGTCGGGCCGGATGCGCGCCCGCGGGCACGCCGAGGTGGAGCGGGCCCAGGCCGACGGACGCTGGGACCGCGCGTACGCAGGCCCGGCTGCGGCCGAGGTGCCGCCGGACCTGGCCGCAGCGCTGGAGCGCTCGCCCGCCGCCGCGGCGCGGTTCGCCGGGCTGTCCCGCGTCGACCGATTCCTGGTCATCACCCAGGTCGTCACGGCGCCGGACGACGCCGTGCGCGCTCGCCGGATCGAGAAGGCCGTGTCAGGCCTCGAGCGCGGCGAGGCCTGAGGGCGCGGGCGTCAGCGCGACGAGGGGACCTCGACGTCGGCGTCCTCCTGCGCCGCGCTCGGTGCGGAGCGCCGCGCGAGCACGAGCGGGACCGCCGCGAGCGCAACCCCGATCGCGGCGCCGATCGCGTTGGCGAGCACGTCGTTCGTGTCGCACGACCGGCCGAGCGCGGGCAGGAGCGTCTGCAGGGCCTCGATGGCCACGGATCCGACCACGCCGCCCGCGAGCGCCCACCAGGGTCGTCGGCCCGCAACGGCCGCGAGCAGCACCGGGGGGACGAACAGCGCGATGTTCGCCAGCATCTCGACGTTGCCGAGCGACGGGAGCTGCCAGTTCAGGACGCAGCGCTCGGCGTCGCCGCCGGTCGGCACGAGCGTGAGGAACGCGACGGGCAGGAGCGAGACGGCGAAGGCCGCCCATGCGGCGCGCGGGCGGTCGACGAGGCGTCGCCCGGCGAGCGGGCCGAGGACCACGAGCGCGACGAGGACCGCGGGGGGCAGCCACGGGTGGGTGAGGATCACCTGCATGAGCACGAGGGGCGACGCTACCCGCGATGCGCCCGGCGCGCGTTCAGCGCACGCGGGCTGGTCGTGACCGGCGCTCGAGCCGGATCGCGACGGCGGCGAGCGCCGCACCGACGAGCGAGCCGATGGCGTTGGACAGCCAGTCGTTGGTGTCGCAGGACCGCCCGAGCGCGGGCGCGAGCGCCTGCACGGTCTCGATGACGGCGGACGTCGCGAGGCCGCCGAGCAGCGCGAGGACCGGGCGGCGGGTGGCGACCGCCGCGAGCAGCACCGGCGGGACGAACAGGATCACGTTGGCCATGAGCTCGACGCGGCCGAACGTCGGCAGCGCCCAGCCGACGGCGCAGCGCTCGAGCACCTCGCGGCCCGTCGGCACGAGGGTCAGCAGGGCGACCGGCAGCAGCGAGACGCCGCACAGCGTCCACGCGGTGCGCGGGCGTGCGAGCAGCCACGTGCCGACGGGCGGGCCGAGCAGCACGAGCACGGCCAGCACGGCCGGGGAGAACCAGGGGTGGGCGACGAGCAGGGTGGTGATCACGTGGGCCGAGACTAGTGGTCAGCCGGTCTCGACGGTCTCCCGCCGCTTCTGCCGGGCGAACCGTGCGGGCAGGTCGGGGCCGTCCCAGACCTGGATCGCCTTCCAGATGGACGCGGCGATCGGGACCGCGAGCACGGCGCCGGTGATGCCGGCGAGGACGGTGCCGGCGGTCAGGGCGACGAGGATGACCAGCGGGTGCAGGCGCAGCGTGCGGCCCATGACGACGGGCTGGAGCAGGTCGCCCTCCAGCTGGTTCACGCCGACGACGATCGCGACGACGATGAGTGCCTCGACCGGCCCGAGGGCGACGAGCGCGACCAGCGCGGACAGGATGCCGGCGAGCGTCGCGCCGACGAGCGGGATGAACGCGAGGAGGAACACGAGGACCGACAGCGGGACGACGAGCGGGACGCCGACGATCGCGAGGCCGATGCCGATGGCGACGGCGTCGACGAGCGCGATGATCGCGGTGCCGCGGACGTAGCCGCCGAGCGTGCTGACGGTCGCGTCGCCGACGCGCTGGCCGCGCGCGTACCGCTCGCCCTCGAAGGGGCGCAGGAGAAACTCCCACATCGCCGGGCCGTCCTTGAGGAAGAAGAACAGCACGACGATCATGACGAGGAAGCCGGCGACGAAGTCGACGGTCTGGGAGACGCCCGCGAGCGCCCCGGCACCGACGGCGTCGGACTGCAGGAACCCGACGACGGAGTCCTGCACCGACTGCAGCTGCTCCTGGGAGATGTCGAACGGCAGGTTCTCGGCGAACGTCTGGAGCTCGTCGAAGCCCTCGATCGCCTGGTCGCGCAGGGTCGGCCACTGGTCGACGACGGCCGCGGCGACGAGCCACACGACGCCGGTGAGCACCGCCACGAGCGCGACCAGCGAGATGATCGTCGCCAGGAACGACGGCACGCCCTTGCGCCGCAGGAGGCTCACGAGCGGCGAGATCGCGGCCGCGAGCACGAGCGCGATGAGCACGGGGATGACGATGAGCGTCAGCCGCGTGACCACGAACACCGCGACGGCGATGAGGGCGAGGATCGCCAGCACCTGGAGCGACCGCGTCCCGGCACGCCCCACGCCGTCGGCCCAGAGCTGCGAGACGCCGGGGCGCTCCCTTCCGCCCGGCCCGGGCTCCGCCGTCGTGCTCCCGCGGTCGACCGGCGTACCGCCGGCGGGCTGGAGGGCCTCGGGCTTCGGGTCGTCGGCGCGCTGCGGTGCGCGCTCCTGCGATCGGCGCCTGCCCCAAGCCATCTGGTCCCCTCTCGTCACGCGGTCAGGGGCCACAGTGCCACGTCGTCCGGCCGCCCGCCGGTCGGGACGCTCAGCTCCAGTCGAAGGTCAGCACCGCGGTGCGCGTCTCGGGCTCGAAGAACAGCAGGATCGCGTCCGGACCCTGGGTGCGCCACGGGTACCCGGCCGTCGCGGCGACGAACGTGAACGGGCGCCCGTCGGCGAGGCGCAGCGTCGGGGTGACCGGGTCGTCCTGGTCGAGCACGTACGCGGCGGGCGGTTCGAAAGCCGTCCAGTTGCCGTGCCCAGGATCGCCACCGAGCTGGTCCACGAGCGCGTTGTCGGTGGACGCCCCGAGGCGCTGACGGGTCGGTTCCGCCGGGTCGCCCCACACGAGCGCGCCGAGCTGCGCGTACCGGACGCGCGTGCCCGCGAGCTGCTCCTGCGCCTGCGCGTACGTCGCTGCCAGCGAGGCGGAGACCCTGCCCCGCGCCTCCTGGTCCTCGATCTCGAAGAACCGCCGGTCGCCGAGGAAGCGGTAGCGCCCGTCGTCGTCGACGTGGAACGAGATCCAGTTCTCGGTCACCTGGTCGTCGTGATGGCGGGTGGTCTCCTCACCGAGCAGCCCGGACTCGGGCTCGACGGGGCTGAGCAGGTGGATCCTGCCCGACCACCTCGGGTGCACCGCCGCGAGGTCGACGGACACGAGGGGGTGCAGGACGCGGCTGAGCCACGGCTGGCCCGGGTCGAACACCTCAGCCGGGTCGGGCAGCACGGTGATCCGTGCGTCGGGCGTCGTGACCCGCTCCCCTTCCCCGACTGACCGCTCAGTCATCGCCATCGAACAGCCCGCCGTCGAGCAGCCAGTGGTAGCGCAGGCGCAGCGCGCGCTCGGTGCTGGCCACGAGGGTCGCAACCACGAGCGCGACGTTGACCGTCCCCGTGAGGTGGATCGGGGAGGTGAAGGTGCCGACCCGCTCCGCGACGGGCGGGATCTGCGAGACCTGTTCCACGATCTGCGGGACACCGAGCACGAGCGCGACGGCGAGGACCGCCCAGGAGACGACCCCGATGGTCCGGCTGGCGCCTGGGTGCTCGCGGTCGAGACGCGCGCGGCGCCCCTCGGCGGACGCCGGGTCGGGTACGAGCTGCTGCTGCGTACCGTCCTCGCGCACGTAGTGGCAGCGCCTGAGCCCGTAGCTGCTCGTGGCCACCTCGACGACCCCGCCGGTGACGGGGAACTCGGCGGGGAGCTTGGAGGTCGCCTGATGGCGGCCGTCGCGGTACAGGCGGGCGCGCACCTCGCCGTCGTCCTTGTCGCCCCAGAGCCGCACGTCGACGGACCACGTCTCCGCGCGGCCGTCCTCGCCGGTGAGCCGCAGGTGGAACAGGGTGCGCGAGAGCGGCTGCCACCAGCGGAAGCGTGGCAGGGAGTGCCCGTCGCCGGGCCTGAGTCGCCGGGCGGCTCGCCGCCGCTTCCAGTTCGAGGACACGCACGGCAACCTAGCAACGACGGCCGAGATGTGCCCTTCGCTCCCGGTTGTCGGCCGCTACCGCACGACCCGGTGGCGGTGGTAGACGACGTCCGTCGGGAAGACGCGGCTCTCGACGAGCTCGAGGTCGACGTGCCGCCCGTGCTGGGCGAAGTACGAGACGCCTCCGCCGACCAGCACCGGGTAGACCATGACGCGGTACTCGTCGATGAGGTCGTGCGCGGCCGCCTCGGCGGCGAGCGTCGCGCCGCCGATCGCGATGAGGCCCTCCCCCGGTTCGGCCTTCAGCTTCTCGATCTCGGCCACCACCCCACCCGTGGCCAGGCGCGCCGCACCCTGCACCTGCGTGAGCGTGGTCGAGAACACGACCTTCGGCAACGGGTTCCACAGGTCCGCCCAGGCGCGTTCGCCCTCGTCGAACGACGCGGCGTTGTCCGGATCCTCCCAGTACAGCATCGTCTCGTAGAGCCGACGCCCGAGCAGGTGGACGTCGACCTGCCGGATCTCGTCGGTGAAGTGCTGGAACACCTCCGGATCGGGACCGCCCCAGTCGAAGTCGCCGTCCGGCCCGGCGATGTAGCCGTCCAGCGAGGTGCTCATCGAGTAGATCACGTCACGCATCGGTCGTCTCCTTCGGTCGCGGGTACGGCACGTGGACCGGTGGGAGGTGTCAAACTCGTCGGCCCGGCGCTGCCTCGCTCCGGTCCGCGGGCTCGTCCGCGGTGAGGTCCTGCGTCCCGAGCACGCCGAGCAGTCGGATCTTCTCCTCCGACTCGCTGCCTGGTGCAGCCGTGATGACGAGCAGCGCCTGGAGCTGGTCCTCGGTGAGCAGCACCTGGCAGTCCACCTCGATCTCGCCCACCTCGGGGTGCACGAGCACCTTGTGGTCGGCGAACCGCCGCGCGACCTCCTGCCGGTCCCACAGCGCGGCGAACTCCGGGCTGGTCTCCTGGAGCGCGGTGACGAGCTCGCCGGCACGCGACGTCGCCCCGAGGGTCCCGACGGCGGCTCGCAGGCCCGCGACGAGCGCCCGGCCCTGCCGCGCGCGGTCGTGCTCGGGATAGACGGCGCGCGCCGTCTCGGGGTGGGCGAACCAGCGGTAGATCTCGCTGCGCTCCCAGCCCGTGTGCGCGGTGGCGTCGCCGTAGAGGGCGCGGGCGAGGTCGTTCTGCGCGAGCGTCTGCCCGAGCGGGTCCAGGATGAGCGCCGGGGTGTCGGAGAGCCGATCGAGCACGCGCTGGAGCGCGGGCGCGACGTGGCCGGGGTCGGCGGTGCGGTCCGGCACGCCGTGGCCGGCGACGCGGTAGAGGTAGTCGCGCTCGTCGGCCGTCAGGCGCAGCGCGCGGGCGATCGAGGCGAGGATCTGCGTGCTCGGCTGCGGACCGCGCTGCTGCTCCAGGCGCGTGTAGTAGTCCGTGGACATGAGGGCAAGCTGCGCCACCTCCTCGCGGCGCAGCCCCGGTGCCCGACGGCGCAGCCCGGGTCCCAGCCCGACGTCGCCCGGCTGCAGAGCCTCGCGGTGGCGGCGGAGGAAGTCGGCGAGGGCGGCACGGTCCATGAGGCCCATCGTGGTCGGCGGGGGCGGTCCGTGCCAGGGATCGCCGGTCCCCCGTTGACCGGTCTCTGCCGCCGCCGGCGACGGCTGCCGAGGATCGAGCCATGGACATCACGAACAGCACCGTCTTCATCCCCGGCGCGACGAGCGGCATCGGGCTCGCGCTCGCCGTCGCGCTCCACGAGCAGGGCAGCACCGTCGTCGTCGGTGGGCGGCGGACCGAGCTGCTCGAGCAGATCGCCGCCGAGCACCCTGGCATCGACACCGTCCGCGTCGACACCACGGACCCGGAGAGCATCGCATCGGCCGCCAAGGAGGTGCTCGAACGGCACCCCGACCTCGACACCCTCGTCACGATGGCCGGCATCATGCGCATCGAGGACTGGCACCACCCCGAGGGCTTCCTCGAGAGCGCCGAGGAGATCTTCACGACGAACGTGCTCGGTCCGATCCGGCTCATCGGTGCGTTCGTCGAGCACCTGCAGACCCGCCCGCACGCCACCGTCGTCACCGTGTCGTCCGGCCTCGCGTTCGCGCCGCTCAAGGCCACGCCGAGCTACGACGCGTCCAAGGCGGCGATCCACATGCTCAGCGAGGCGCTTCGCCTGCAGCTCGCCGACACGAGCGTGCGCGTCACCGAGATCGTGCCGCCGTCTGTGGCGACCGACCTACTCCCCGGCCAGCGCGAGAGCGCCTTCGCGATGCCGCTCGACGACTTCGTCAGCGAGGTCGTCGAGCTGCTCCGCACCCAGCCCGACGCCCACGAGATCCTCGTCGAGCGCGTGAAGCTCCTGCGCCACGGCGAGGCGCGCGGCGACTACGACCAGGTCGTCGCGACGCTCAACGCGTCGGACCCGCACTGACCCCGCGCGGCCGTGACGGCCGATGATCGCGGACTACGCGACGTCGGCGCTCGGGCGGGGGGCGAAACACGCCGACGCCCAGTGCCCGCAAGGAGCGCGCTGACCTTGCGGCCCGGGTCCTCCGACCTGTCGTTCGGCATATGGTGTGCGGCATGGCGTCGGCGTACGAGCCGGTGGACCCCCACCCCCGTGACCTGGAGATCCTGGCGGTACTCCAGGACCGAGACGGCGTCCTGACCGAGGTCCGTCTCGCCGATGGTCGCCTGCTTCCGGTTTGGGACATCGCGTGGGGCTACGACGCCGGAGACGAATGGTCACACGTGACGTCGAACTGCAGCCCCGGTCCGCGCGGAGCCCCGATCGACCTCTTCCTTACGAGTGAGGTGGAGAGCCTCTGGGCGCCTGAGACAGGGCACTGCCTCGTTGGCCCGTCGAAATAAGCGTGGGTTCTCATCCGAGGGCTTGAGCAGTTGCCTCAGAACAGCGGCCACGGGACGGCGGGCATGTCTCCCGACGGCGCGGGGAACCGCGCCGTGGTGAGCAGCCGTTCGCACCTGTCCGCGAGCGCCGCCACCTCGTCGGCCGTGAGGAGGTCGCCGAGCCGGCGCGCGAGGTCGCCGTCGAGATCCGTGCCGAGGCCCGAGCGCACGCGCTGGACGCCATCGAGTTCGTCGTCGCTGAGGCTCTCGCCGAGCCAGCCCCACAGCACCGTGCGGAGCTTGGGCTCGACGTGGAAGGTCACGCCGTGGTCGACACCGAGGCGTCGCCCGTCCGCGAGCGGGAGCACGTGCCCGCCCTTGCGGTCGGCGTTGTTGAGCACGACGTCGAGCACCGCCATCCGGCGCAGCGCCGCCGAGTCCTCGTGGACGAGGGCGACGGGCTGGTCGTCCTCGCCGAGCCCCTCCAGCACCGTCCGCACGCCCTCGGGCGGGACGTCGGGCGTCGGGACGACGTCGACCGGTGACTGGGACGCATCGATCTCTTGCCAGAGCTGCACCATGCCGGGGCCGAGCGGCCCGTCACGCAGCCACGTTCGGGGCACGACGCCCCACCCGGTCGTCTCCGAGACGAGGTACGCCGCGACCTCGCGGCCAGCGAGCGTGCCGTCGGGGAAGTCCCACAGCGGCCGCTCCCCCTCCACCGGCTTGTAGACGACGTCGACGTCGCCGATGCGGGCGCGGAACGTCGCGTTGGACGCGACGCGGATGCGTCCGACGACCTCGAGCGGTGCCGCGTCGAGGTCGTCGTGCGTGGTCGTCACGCCTCGTCGGGCAGCGCGCACTCGTGCCCGTCGGGGTCCATCGGCTCACCGCAGCGGGGGCACTGCGGGCGGCCGGACTTCACGACGGCGCGCGTGCGCTGCACGAAGGCGCGTGCGGTCCCGACGGGCATCCGGACGAGGAGCGCCTCGTCCGGCTCGGGCTCGTCCTCGTCGGGATCCAGGTCGTCGGCGTCCACGAGCGGGAACGCCTCGACGACCACCTGTGCCGTGCGCGGGTCCCAGGTGAGCCGCATGGATCCCGTGCGGAACTCCTCCTCGACAGGGAAGTCGAGGGGGTCGTCGTCGACGAGCTCGGCGGGCACGTCGGCGGGGACGCTCCACTTGTTGTCGGAGTCGTCCATCAGCTCGTCGAGGACGCGGTCGATCGTCTCGGCGAGGACGGCGGACTGCTCCTTCTCGAGGACGACGGCGGCCGTCCGGTTGCCTTCGCGGGCCTGCAGGTAGAACGTGCGGGATCCGGGCATTCCGACCGTGCCGACCACGACCCGGTCGGGCCAGTCGAACGCGTGCACGAGGGTAGGCATGGCCCCCACTCTACGAGCGGACCGCCGGTCAGGACGGCTGTAGGCCCGCCTCGCCGTCGGGCTCGCCGTGTCCGGCCCCGCCACCGACAGGGGCGTCACCGGCCGGCGCGGCCGCACGCAGCCAGGACAGGTCACCGGCCTCGCTGTTCGTCGCGATCACGTCCGGCCGGTGCGGGCCGTACCTGACGATCGACACGGACGCGGGGCCGACGACGATGCGCTGGAACAGGTCCAGGTGCATCCCGAGCGCGTCCGCGAGCACGGACTTGATCACGTCCCCGTGGGACACCGCGGCCCAGACCGCGTCGGCGCCGTAGCGTTCCGCCACCTCCGCGTCGTGGCGCCGGATCGCCGCGACGCTGCGGGACTGCATCGCGGCGAGCGACTCCCCGCCCGGGAACGCCGCCGCCGACGGCTGCGTCTGCACCACCTTCCAGAGTGGTTCACCGGCGAGGTCCTTCAGCGCCCGCCCCTGCCACTGCCCGTAGTCGCACTCGGTGATGCCGCGCTCGACGACCTGCTCCGGCGCCTCGCCCTGGCGCTCGACGAGCGCCCGCGCGGTCTGGCGGCAGCGTTCGAGCGGGCTGGTGACCACGCGCGCGAGCGGCACACCGGCCACGCGCTCGGCCGCCCGGACCGCCTGGTCGCGCCCGACGGCGTCCAGCCGGACGCCGCGCGCCCGCCCGGCGAGGATCCCTCCGGCGTTCGCGGTGGTGCGGCCATGGCGGACGAGGAGGACTGTGGGCATGCAGCGAGCGTAGGGGCTCCCATCACCGCGCGACGTGCGGAGCTGCCCGTCGCACCGGTACCGCGGCTCGTCCCGTCGAGGTCAAGCCTGGCGCGGGTGGCGGATCAGCAGATAGGCCTTGCAGCCCAGGCACCAACCCGTGGACGCGTTGAGTACCGCGACGCCGAGAGCGAGCAGCGTCAGGCTGTAGCCGGCGACGTCGAAGCCGGTGATGAAGAGGGCCAGCGCGAGAGCGGTGAGCACGAAGCCGACGAGCTGTGCGAACCTCGGCGGCCGAGCGTCTTCCAATCTGGCCGGCGGCCCGATGCGCGGCCAGATGAGTCGGGCGTAGATCTGGGCCCACAGCGACCACTGAAAGCTGACGAACGCGGTGAACCCGAACAGCGCGACCTGGGACGCCAGCAGGCCGAGGCTCAACGGGCGTGCGACGTCGACGACGAGAAGCACGACGGCGAGAACGCCCGCAGTCGCCCCAGCGCTGAATCGCAGGAGTCGCGGATCGACCTGGCCACGGAGCGGGCACGCGGTGATGCTGGAGCCGGGCATGAAGGCCTCCGCGAGGTAGGCGCCGACTGCTGATCTCAGCCTAGGCCGCTCCCTGATGCCGTGCACGAACCTCAGAGCGCTCGACCGAGCGACGAGCGCGACGACAGGTCGGTTCGTCGCCAGGCTTGCTGGGTAGGGTTTGCGGATGCGTGGGCCAGGGATCGACGAGGGCGGCGACGTCGAGCACGCCGAGGTGGCGCTGCGGTCGGTGCTCGCCGTGCTGCGCTCGAGCGAGCTCACCGACCGCTCGGCCCGGATCAAGGCCGAGCAGGTCGCCGTCGACGCGCTCATCGCGCTCGACGAGCGGCGTCCGGTGAGGAACGACGGCCTCGAGCCGGCGGTCGAGGCGTTCGAGCGCCTGCGTTCCGAGCTGCGGACCCTGACCCGCTACGGGTCCCTCGCGATCGACTTCGTCCAGCCGCCCGCCAACGGGCGTGCCGTGCCGACCGCCATCGCGGAGAGCGCCCGCTCGTGCGTCCGGGTGGCGCTTCTCGCGCAGATGGACGAGCAGTCCGCGACACGTGCCCGGGTGCAGTGGGACTGCGACGGGACGAACCTCCTGGTCGACGTCCACGACAACGGGCACGGCACCGCGAGTCGCGAGGACGACCGCTTCCGGCCCATCGCGCAGCGGGTGGAGCAGCTCCACGGCGACTGGACGGTCGAGGCGACGCCCGGGTGGGGCGGCCACCTGCACCTGCGGTTCCCGCTCGACGGCGCCGACCCGGCGGCCGCGCAGGACAGCATCGGGGCAGAGCTGACCGACCGGCAGAACCAGATCCGCACCCTCATCGCGCAGGGCCGGACGAACCGCGAGATCGCCGACGAGCTGGCCATCAGCACCAACACGGTTAAGTACCACGTGTCGGCGATGATGCGCGTGGTCGCGGTGCGACGCCGCGCCCAACTCGTCGCCGGCACCGGTGACGGCGCCCGGCCCTGACTACCCGTTCGGGTAGGCCGGCCGCCCTCGCGGGTAGGTCCGCGGTCCGCGGGTTGTCCGTAGGTTCGGGGCAGTCGCACGGTGCGGGGTTCGCCTCCCCGCCCGAAACCCGAGGAGGACAGATGGCTCACCGCGTACAGGGTGTCGTCGCGCGCAGCAAGGACGCACCGGTCACCGTCGAGACGATCATCGTGCCCGACCCCGGACCCGGTGAGGCGCTCGTCGCCGTCCTCACGTCCGGTGTCTGCCAGACCGACAAGCACTACGTCGCGGGCGGTGTCGGCGACGACTTCCCGTACCTGCTCGGGCACGAGGCCACCGGGGTCGTCGAGGCCGTCGGCGAGGGAGTGACCGAGGTGTCGGTCGGCCAGAAGGTCATCCTCAACTGGCGGGCCGTGTGCGGGCAGTGCCGCGCGTGCCGCAAGGGCCAGCTGCAGTACTGCTTCAACACGCACAACGCGACGAAGAAGATGACGCTCGAGGACGGCACGGAACTCTCCCCCGCCCTCGGAATCGGCGCCTTCACGGAGAAGACGCTCGTCGCCGCGGGCCAGTGCACCCCGATCGACGGCGACATCGCGGACGAGCAGAACGCCGCCGTCGGGCTGCTGGGCTGCGGGCTCATGGCCGGGATCGGCGCCGTCCTCAACACCGGCGAGGTCAAGCGGGGCGAGTCGGTCGCCGTCATCGGCTGCGGCGGCGTGGGCACCGCAGCGGTCGCGGGCGCCAAGCTGGGCGGCGCGACGACGATCGTCGCCGTCGACGTCACGGACGACAAGCTCGAGACGGCCCGCGCGCTGGGCGCGACGCACACCGTGAACTCCGCGAAGGAGGACGCCGTGGCACGGATCCGCGAGATCACCGGCGGCTTCGGTGCGGACCTCGTGATCGACGCCGTCGGCATCGCGGCGACCTACCAGCAGGCTTTCGAGGCGCGCGACCTCGCCGGGCGTGTCGTCCTCGTCGGCGTCCCGGACCCGGGCACCACGATCACGCTTCCTCTCGACGAGGTCTTCGGCCGGGGCGGCTCGCTCAAGTCCGCCTGGTACGGCGACGCGCTGCCGTCGCGCGACTTCCCGATGTTGGTGGACCAGTACCGGCTGGGCCGGCTGGACCTCGACGCCTTCGTCACCGAGCGCGTCGGGCTCGGTGACGTCGAGGCGGCGTTCGACAAGATGAAGGACGGTTCCGTGCTGCGATCGGTGGTGGAGCTGTGAGCGCGCGCATCGAGCACCTCGAGACGTCCGGCGTGTTCACCCTGGACGGCGGCTCGTGGGAGGTGGACAACAACGTCTGGATCGTCGGTGACGACGACGAGTGCGTCGTCATCGACCCGGCCCACGATGTAGACGCGATCAGCAATCAGGTGGGTGAGCGTCGCGTCGTCGCCATCGTGCTCACCCATGGTCACGACGACCACGTCGCCGAGGCCCCGCGCGCCGCGTCATTCCTCGGTGCGCCGACGTACCTCAACCCGGGCGACCTGGCGCTGTGGCGCCTGACGCACGCCGACCACGAACCCACGCACGAGCTCTGGGACGGCGACATCATCAAGGTCGCCGGGCTGACGATCGAGGCGATCCACACGCCCGGCCACACCCCAGGCTCGACCTGCCTGTTCATCCGCGAAGGGCTGGACACTCCCGTGCTGTTCAGCGGCGACACCCTGTTCCAGGGCGGCCCCGGTGCGACCGGACGCTCGTACTCCAACGAGCGCGTCATCAAGGACTCGATCCGCCGGCGGATCCTCACGCTCCCGGCGGAGACCGTCGTCCACACCGGCCACGGCCCGACGACGACCATAGCCGACGAGGCCGCGGCTCTCTGACCACCGCCTCTCGGGCGGCGGCGTACGCCGCCGCCCGAGAATTCACGTCGCGACGCCGCGCCTACAGCGCGTCACCGGTCAGACAGCTGTTCTCGCGCTATCAGAGGTCCTTGCCGACGGCTCTGTCGTGTCGCTCCCGCCGCTGGTTGCCGTCACACGGTACGCCTCGTACGCGCCGAGGCGGATCGCGTGGAGACCACCGACCGTAGCGAGAGGGATCACGTAGTAGGAGAGGTCACCGTCGATGATGAAGAAGTCGTCGATCTCATCCGGGTCGTACGGCTTCCTCTCACGTCGCCCCTTGGACAGATAGACCTTCCAACCGCTCCCTTCGCGTGTCCGCGTGGTCTTGACCTGAACTCGGCGCACGGCTTCCTCCCTACGAACGAGCAGGTCGTAACGGCAGGGCTCCAGGGGCCAGGAGACCTCGAGGCCGCACAGCATGAACCAGGCGGCTGCCATCATCGAGCCGGCCCGGTCGAGATGGACAATGTCGGGACGGAGGTCTGTTGCCGACGCCGCGCATTGCTGCGTCAGATGGGTGACGTCAAGGCCCAGACGCGCGGCATGCCCCTTCAACGTTGCGGTGGCTGAGCCGCCGTGCAGTCCCAGGACGCTGACTACGTCGGTCCACGTCTCGCTGCTCGCTACCGCCGCTTGGAGGGCGCTCTCCGTCCACCGGCGTTGCCCGGTGAAGTGGTCGTAGTCGAGACCCAAACGGTCAGCGTGCGAACGAACTGATCTGATCGCGGACGCCGAGCTCGCCGCGAGCCCAAGTTCGCGCAGCACTCCTCGCCAAGACGTCGAGGCACTCGTCGCGTCGACGAGTTGCTGATCCGTGTACCTCCGCTCACTTGTCACAAGCGGACGGTATGGCGGACCTCCGACACGCCTAACCTCGGATGACGGGGAAGCTCGCGCCACCCCTCGCACGCACCACTGCCTGCTCGGCCGGCCGGGCCAGACCCGGACGCTGGATGTCAGCGGCGGCTGGCAGGATGCCTCGAACAGATTTTCGATTACGAAGAAGCGAAGGATGCGACGATGGTCAGAAGTGCGCGCCCCAGTCCGCCGCCGCGAGCCGTCCGGGAGGAGGCAAGGCTCAACCGTATGCTGGAGGGCATGGAGCACTTCCCCGGCGACAGCGCGGAGTTGCGCAAGGCCAGGGGCGCCTTCTTCACTCCGCCCGCGATCGCAGAGCATCTGGCCGGTTGGGCCATTCGCGACGATCCAGAGGCGCTCGTGCTCGATCCCACCTGCGGCGACGGCGTCTTCCTCATGGCTGCCGGCCAGCAGCTCAAGGCATTGGGGCAGCAAACGAGTGACCTTGACAGCCAGGTGTTCGGAATCGACCTACACGAGGCGTCGCTTCGCGAAGCCGATCGACTCCTCGAGGAAGAAGGGCTTGACGCCCATCTGATCGCTTCAGACTTCTTCGCAGTGCCCACGCCCGACCAGCTTGGAGCACAACTTGACTACGTCGACGCGGTGATCGGGAACCCACCGTTCGTCCGCTATCAGCAGCACGCCGGCGCCTCACGCCACCTCTCGTCCAGCGCCGCCCTTCGGCAGGGCGTACATCTTAACGGCCTCGCATCTTCCTGGGCTGCGAGCCTCGCGCACGCCTCGGGCTTTCTCAAGCCAGACGGACGACTCGCGATGGTATTGCCCGCCGAGCTCCTGACGGTTGGATACGCAGAGCCGATCCGACGCTGGTTGAAGGCGCGCTTCGAGCGCGTCAACTTAGTACTCTTCGAGCGCCTCCAATTTCGAGACGCCCTGGCGGACGTAGTGCTGCTTCTTGCCGAGGGGCGAGGCGGATGTGACGCCTTCTCGCTCTGGCACGTGGAGTCCGCCGAGGACCTCGCTCAGATCCGTCCGTACATGCAGCTGAACGTGACACCCCCTGAGACGGGCAAGTGGACCGACATCTTGATTCCGAAAACCGCGCGCGGCCTGTATCGCGAGGTGACGTCTGAGCACTTCACGACCCTCAGCACATACGGGTCCTCCTCTCTCGGGACGGTCACGGGCGGCAACTCGTTCTTTGCATTGAACGAGACGACCAGACTTCACTACGGACTCGAGCCGTTTCAGCTCGCGCGCATCAGCCCTCCAGGCACACGACACCTGCGCGGCTCCGCCTTCACCACGCAGCAGTGGCACGCCCTGCGCGAAGCCGGTGAGCGAGTTTGGTTGTTTCGCCCTGCTCCTGACGACAGCAGCGCAGCGCGCGTTGCGTACGCGGCTCACGGTGAGTCTCTCGGCGTTGATCAGGCGTACAAGTGCCAGATCCGCACACCGTGGTGGCGCCCTCCGCTCGCACCGATCCCCGACCTGTTCTTCACATACATGAGCCATAACTACCCCCGGCTCATCGCTAACACGGCTAGGACCGGCTTCCTCAACTCCATGCACGGCGTCACCCTTAAGGACGACGTACCGAAGGAGGCCTTGTCCGCGCTCCCGTTCATGTGCTTGAACTCGGTGACCATGCTCGGCGCCGAGGTGAACGGACGCTCCTACGGGGGAGGCATTCTGAAAATGGAGCCTCGCGAAGCCGCCCTGCTGCCGTTGCCGAGCCCCAGCATCATGGTGCGCGCCTGGCAGGAGCTCAAGCCGGTCAAGCCGAACTTGGACCGCAAACTGAAAAGCGGCTCCTGGGCCGAAGTGTCCAAGAGAGTCGATGCTGCGGTGCTCGGCGCAGCATGTGGACTCGGCGACGACGAGATCGCGCAACTGCGCAGCGCGGCGAGACACTTGCGGGAACGGCGTTTGCGTCGGGCAGAATGACTCCATGCCGCCCTCGTCCAAGCCCGAAGACCAGCAGCGCGTCGAGAGGCTCGTCGGCATACCCGGCGAACGACTGCTCGACTTGAAAGCCCACATCGAAGATCATGACGTGACTCGGTTCGAGAAGATTGAGACCGAGTTCCTTGGGCTTTTGTGGAGTATCGACACATATCGGATCGAACAAGTGATCCCTCGCGCGCCGGCCAGTGTCAAGGCCGCTGGCTACTCGGCCGCGCAGCTCGCTGGCGGAATCTACCGCAAGAAGGGCAACTTCTTCTCTGAGGTTCTTACCGCCATTCTCAGCAATAAAACCGGAAGCCCACTTGCGCCTCGCACTCAGGTGAAGGGCTTCTCCCAACTCCACCAGATCGACATTGCGTGGCCCGCCCCCGCCAAGGGCGTCGCGACCGAGCCGATCGTCTGCTGTGAAGCTAAACTCACTGGGGCGCCGGCGTTCGGCGACACACCCGCGAGAAGCGTGCGATCAGACTGGACCAATCGACGCAAGGAACTGAAATTCCAGGCCACCGACCTCAAGCTTTATAGGCAGCGCAACACGCCTGAGATCCGACACTGGGACCACTGGCGACAGAAGGCGGCCCCCAAGGTCTACGCGATCTGGGCCGGTCGACTCGAGACGCCCAAGGAACTCGACTACATGGTGCGCCAGGCCCGCGAACTAACCGAGACTTACCTCGACCGCGTTGGCGTCTACGGGTTCATTGCCAATAGCGCCGGCAACGGCTATGTACCGGCGACCGACGCCACCAAAGTCGCGGAGCGAGTGACCAGCCTCGACTCTGTTCTTGACCTTATCGCCGCGGAAATCGCTGAGAGCCTCGAGAACGGGGAGAAGCAGGCGGAGCAACACGGCGAGTAACGGGTCGACGACACGCGTGCACAACCAGTCTCGCGATTGGGCGCCCAACGCAATTGAGCGATGAACACGGCCTTTTAAGCGCTGCTGCGACATGGCCGCGCGCCCTGCAACGAGCTACCTTCCCCCATTCTCGCGTCCGCTAGACGGTACGAACGTCAGACCGACATGATCAGGAGCTCTTGCGCGCGCAGCGCGTAGGCCCGTGCCATTAGCGAAGATCCTCGACCACCGTAAGCACTGAGCCCGCCAACCCGCGATCGACAATCTTGTCTACTGCCGTCTGCCAGAGCCCATCGCCTCGGAGACAGGCCCACTGCGGTCTCAAGCGGCGATTATGCAAATGCTCGCCGCAAGTCGGCGACCCACGCCTCAGTGGCCTCCCGATGCGCTTCTACCCAAAGCGTGCTAAGCGCCCATAAGACTAGCGGCCGCCCGTAATGTTCGCCCAACACGTTGACCCAATCATGGGAGTCGAGCCCTTCAAGTGTGTCGAGAACACGCGACAGGTCCTCGATGGGGCTGCCCAACCTATCGGCTAGAGCGGACCGTGAATCCCCCACGGATCTGAACAACGCATCGGGATCGCGCTCCGTAGGCAGACAAATAGCTCGCCAGCGTCCCCGCTTATCACCAGGAATCCCCGCCCTTTGATCACCGTCGAAGACATAGGAGAACCGAACGTCGGGTTTCGGAGGACGCGGAAGGTGTTCGTGCAATGAGCGAAGAAACCCGTGGCCATTACCCCAAACTACCGTTGTCGATCTGTTTAGACCCGCGCCGCACACCTTCAAGATCGAATTCGTCAGCGCAGCCGCAGACTCGTCCTCACAGAAAATCACGTGGCGAACCGACTCTGGCGAAAGCACGCTGGTCGCGACGGTTGGGTCTCCGTCAGCACGTTCCGCGATGACGGCGCCATCGTGGTCTACTCGCAACAATACAAATGCATCCTCACGGATCGCGTGCCTTATTGTTTCTTCCGAATGGGTAGTCATGACGATGCGCCACTTGCGCTTTATGGCGACGCTCACGAGTCGATGCAGGAGACTTGACGCTCCTACGGGAGGCAGGTACGCATCGGGCTCGTCCAATAGAATAGTGAGGTCTTCCCGATGCCGATGCTGCTCCAGGATCCAAAAGAGGAGATGCACGGAGTACTCGCCCAATCCCATCTCAAGACTGGAGTATTCACGTGCGCGGTACTGGACTAGAAAGTAGGGAAAGAGTGGCTGATCCCCCGACCAACGAAACTGGTCGGCAACAAGGTTGTCGTCTGGCTCGATCTCGAGCCCGAACCATTCGATTTTCTCGTAGTCCCGACCTACGACCCGTTTGACGTCGTCGGCTCGTTCAAGATCGGGGCCTAGCGGTCCGAACTCATCGGCCATCTCGGCAAGGTCGTCGCGCGTTCGCAATACACTCATCGCCTGCTCGACCAGCTGGTGTACGTTCAATAGCAAAGAACTCGACTCGAAGTCCCTGTGGATCGCCCGCAACAGTCGAGATTTCCCAGAGCCGTTTCGTCCACCGACGACGACGCAGGGCGCGGCCAGGTCAATCGTCGCCCCGGGTTCAAATTCGAATGGTTGGGCCGGGCTCCCTGCGTGAGCCTTGCGAGCGTTCGTCCACGCTTCCTCTTCGGCGACGCGTCGCATCACATCGTCCATTCCGACGTGTGATCGCCCCAGTCAGCGAGCTTTATAAAATCGAAGATTGCGGATTGCGCTCGCTCTCTGCCTAGAGTGTGGAGCTCCCTTGCAACCAATTCTGACTGTCGGAGGCTCCGGGTACCGAACCTCAGCATCGAGAACAGATGAACGGCGAGATCTCGTGCGAGCACGGATGAGACATCGGTTACCCGGTAGGATGCGCGGTCGTCGTAAACCGCGATCACCCCCTCCAATCCGTCGGGCGAGACCACTTCGCCCTTCCTGAATCTCGCGCGCGCCCTCTCAAAGTCGTTTAGAAGGGTGTCTGGCAGTGGTCCGGTCGCTGGAATCGCCCAGCAACAGTACGTCAGCCACGTCTGAAGGGTCCCCTTGTTGAAACGGACGCGTTCGTCGACGCGTCGGATTTGGTGGTGCAGTGCTCTCCCGGAACTGAGCACTGCGTCGATTGTACCTGTCGAAAACGTGCTAGTGCGATAGAAGCGCTCCACCACATCGTTGTTTATGTGCTCACGCAAGGTTCCAATTTCGAGCGACACGCACGTTCTGGAGATGATGTCGTCGTATGCAAGCCGCCCGTTCGAAAACCCGATGCTCTCTCGTCGAAGCAACCCGATGTTGGCGAGCTCCGAAACGAGGTCCTTGACCTGGTCGCGAGCCCGCCCGTGCAGCGCGTTACGCTTCTCTGGAGGGGTCAGATTGTACGATTGGTTTAGCCGAAAGAACAGTTCATTCGGCTCTTGTGGCCGAAATTCGGTAAGGGTGATGACTTGAATCGAAAATCGTTCAATACCACGGCGAACTGGGTCAGGCAGTTCGCTGAATCGTTTTCCATCAAGGCCTGCTATCAGGTCGCTAGCAGGCTCGAGCCTGCCGTCTACTGCAAACTCGTCGCAGAAGAACTCCTTCAAGGCTACCAATCGTTGCTGTCCATCGAGAACAACTTCCCTGCCGTCACTGTCGATGACAATGTGAACTGCGGGGATGAACCACTTTCTCAGGACAGTATCAATGAGTCGCTGCTTCCTGCGCTTATCCCAGATTTCACCTCGCTGAAAGTCTGGTTGCAGGTCGAGTTCATCAGCTTTAATCCAGGACACGATCGTCGCGAGGTCCGGCTCCGACTTGCTGATCTTCATCCTGCTGCTCCTGCGAGGTCTGCGATCGATGCACCCAGCGGGTGCCGCGTGTCTTTCCAGGCGTGCGTCGGCCAGCGCAATGTGGAATCTTGCACTGAGGCTCATCCTCGCCGACACGCTACCGACTTAGACCGAGTTTATATGGAGCCGTGCGCGGAACCGGATTGACACTCCGCCTTGCGCCGCAGGGAGATTGCCGTCGGCAAGACTGCGGAGTCTCCGCTTCGGCGCGGAGACCTGTCATGCGAATGCGCTCATGCAACACGAGGCTGATCCCCATCTCGTGGAAATCAGCCTGGCAACGCGATGTCCGTCGGGCTGACAGGATTTGAACCTGCGACCCCCTGACCCCCAGTCAGGTGCGCTACCAAGCTGCGCCACAGCCCGTGGCTGGATCACTGAGCCGGTTCCGAGCGGTCCGGACCCCGTGAAGCCTCGGATACTCTACCCCATCCGCGCGTCGTCGAGCGCACCGTTTGCCCCGGTCGCGGCTGTGCGGTCGGTCTCGCCGCCGGACTCCAGCACGGCATCACGCTCCCCCGTCGGCAGGTGCGCACGCCACGCGCACGCGACGATCACCAGGCACGTCGCGCCGATGACGAGTCCGCCGAGGAACATCTGCGCGTACGTCCACCGCACCGACAGCGCGGCGAGCGCCACGGGCACGCAGAACCCCACGTACGTCAGCGAGTAGTACACGGCGGTCAGGCCCGCGAGGTCGACGGGCGTCGCGATGCGCTGCACCTCGCTGAGACCGGCAACCAACGCGAGCCCGTACCCGGCGCCCAGCACCATCGCGGCGACGAGCGCCGTCGGGAGGTCGAGCCGCGCGCTGGCGAGCGCGCCGACGCCCATGCCGACGACGACGATCGACATCGCCACGACCGAGGCCCGCGCGCTGCGCCGCGTGTCGATGAGCCGGCCGAGCACCTGGATCCCGACCCCGCATCCGAGCCCCAGCACCGTCATGAGCCCGGAGAGCGCGATGGGTGTGCCGCCCGCACGGTCGGACACGAGCCCGGGCAGCAACGCGTACGCGCTGCCCGCGCAACCGAACACCCACGGCGCCACAGGCACGACGACGCGCAGGAACCGCCGGTGCGCGACCGCCGGGACACGGAGGTCGTCGAGCAGCCGCCCGCGCCCCGCGCCGTCGACCCTTGCCGCAGCTGGTCGGCGCGTCTCGGGGACGCCGAGCACCCACGCGCCGGCCACGGCCGCGAGCGCCCCGTGCAGCAGGTACGCCATGTGCGTGGGCCAGGGCGCCCACTGGGCGAGCACGGCCGCGACGCCGGCGCCGACGAGGAACCCGAGCGTGAGGGCGAGGCCCGCGCGTCGGGCGCCGGTCCCGCCGTCGGGCACGCCGGACGCGCGCGCTGCGGCGTCGCTGAGCTCCTTGACCCACGTGGTGCCGACGACCATGACGAGGCCGAGCGCCACCCCGCACAGCACGCGCCCGGTAGCGAGCAGCGCGGCGGACGACTCCCCCGCGGCGAGCACGAGCGAGCCGAGGAGCGAGACGGGTGCCGCGGGCAGGAGGAGCGGACGGCGCCCGTACCGGTCGGACAGCGGGCCGCCGAGCAGCAGTGCGGGCACGATGCCGAGCACGTACGCGGCGAGGAGCGCGTCGACGGTCACGGCCGAGAAGTCGCCCACCTCCCGGTACATGACGAGCAGCGGCGTGAACTCGTTGCCTCCCCACGCGACGGCGAACATCGTCAGGGCGACGGGCAACCACGCCCGGTGCCCGACGCGCGGAGCGTCCTGGGTCTGCTGGCTCACCTCGGTCACGACGGCGGTCGGGCGGCTCACAGGCCGACCCGCGCGTCGTCGAGGTGGCGGTGGAGGCGGCGCAGGTAGGTGCGGGTGTCGCGCAGCTCGAGGGCGTCGACGAGTCCCCGGTGGCCGTCGACGAACGTCGTGGCGCGCCCCGGGTCCCACCGGACGCTGTGCGCGATCATGCGCTGCTGGCGCTCCCGCAGGGTCGCGTGGAACCCGGTGAGCAGGCCGTTGCCGCCCGCGGCGACGATCTCGGCGTGAAAGCGCGCGTCGAGGGTCGCGTACTCGGCGACGTTCCCGTCGGCGACGGCGGCCTCCTGCGCGGTGACGAGGTCGCGCAGCAGCGCGACGAGGGTGGCGAGCTCGGTGTCGGACAGGCGCACGACCGCCTGCGCGGCATGCGCCTCGACGAGGAGCCGGGCGTCGAGGACGTCGTCCGCCTCCCCCGGCGCGACCGGCACCACGAGCGCCCCGCGCTTCGGGTACAGGCGCAGCAGCCCCTCGGTCTCGAGGCGCAAGAACGCCTCGCGCACGGGCGTGCGGCTCACGCCGAGCTGCTCGGCGATCTCGCCCTCGCTCGTCATCGACCCGCCGGGCAGGCTCCCGTCGAGAAGAAGCCGCTTCACGTGGCGGTAGGCCTGCTCCGTGGCAGATCCGCTGGTGGTGCGAGGCATAGATACATCATGCATCTTAGCTGTGCGCGAGATCGACCTCACCCGTATCCGAGATCGCATGACGCGCGCCACAGTGCTGGAGCGCCTGGCCCCCCATCGCACTCGACGTCACCCGGACATGACCCGGCCGCTCCACGCTTCGACGATGGAGCGTCGATCACAGGACGGGCTGGAAGAGCTTCCGGACGGTTCGCTGCGCACGCCCGACGGCACCGTGTACCGCCGCACTCCCCAGCGCGTCACGCGCCGCATCGGGCGCGAGCTCATCGACGACGGTGCGGCCGTGGTGACGAACCTCTATCCCGACGGGTTCAGCTACCTCGTCGGCGAGGCAGCGTCACACGCGTGGAACGGGATCGAGCCGCAGCTCGTGACAGGCCGCCGCCCGCCCGTTCGCGACACCCAGTGGATCGGCCACGTGTGGCGGACGGACGACGGCCGCCCGCTCCTGCGCTTCGAGGGCGAGCACTAGGAGCGGAGCGGGGGCCCATCGCGCCCGCAGCGCGAGGGTCCCTCGGGACACCCGGCCCGGCTTGAACGGGCAGCCACCCTCACCGACTGCGGGCTGGACGCGCCCTTACCCGGGTAGACGCGCCTTGAGCGGGCTCGTGCCCGAACCTACCCGGCCCGGCGGTCTTAGTCAGGCAGATACCCGGTCGCTCCTCGAAGCGACGCCGCGTGCTCGAGCTCTCGCGGCGGAATTCGGGAGGGGTCGAGCCGAGGCCGTGAACGTCCTGGCGTCACGGCCGCGCGCCCGTGTGAGCCCGATAGCGTCCCGACGTCGGACCGACCGAGCGAAGGAGCCCCCATGAAGGCCGACCACTACGACAACTTCGCGGCCCGCTACGACGCCGAGAACGCGTCGAGCCTGTTCAACGCCCACTACGAGCGGCCGGCCATGATCGAGCTCGCCGGCGACGTCCGGGGCCGGCGCATCCTCGACGCCGGCTGCGGCTCGGGCCCGCTCACGGCGGCGCTGCGCGACCGGGGTGCCGTCATGACCGGGTTCGACGGCAGCCCCGCGATGGTCGAGCTCGCGCGCCGCAGGCTCGGTGAGGACGTGCCGTTGCACGTCGCCGACCTCGCACAGCCGCTGCCGTTCGCGGACGGTGCGTTCGACGACGTCGTCGCCTCGCTCGTCCTGCACTACCTCGAGGACTGGACGGCACCGCTGCGCGAGCTTCGCCGCGTTCTGGCGCCAGGCGGTCGGCTCATCATGTCGGTCAACCACCCCACCGTGAGCGTCATCATCCACCTGGACGAGGACTACTTCGCCACGCGGCAGTACTCCGACGAGTTCGTGTTCGACGGATCGCCAGGCGTCCTGACGATGTGGCACCGGCCGCTGCACGCGATGGTCGACGCCTTCACGGCCACCGGCTTCGCCATCGAAGCCCTGAGCGAGCCGCCGCCCTCACCGCAGACTCCGCCCGAGCTGCTCACGCCGCGCATCGCCAGCGGTGAGCGCACGGCCTTCTTGAGCTTCATCTTCTTCGTCCTCCGGAGCACGACCGACGGCTGACTCGCGCGTGCACGGGGGACCTCCAGCCCGGGTCTTGGGCTGAGCGCCTCACCCCGTGCCGGGAAGCAGGGCCGACCACGTGCCGGCGGCCACGGCCGCGGCGCCCTCGGCGTCCCGGGCGTCGCACAGCCGGATGAGCTCGTCGTGCCGTGCGATCGACTCCTGAGCGTCGGGCGCGGCGAAGCGCAGTCGCTCGGCGCGGCGGAGCAGGGGCGTGTACTGCTCGAGCACGTCGGCGACGGCCCGGTTCCCGGCCACCTTGACCGGGACGCCGTGCAGGTCGTCGTCCGCGGCGACGGCGGCGTCGACGTCACCGGCCTCGACCGCGGCGGCGAATCGGCGGGCGGCGTCGCGCATCGCGTCGAGGTCGGCGTCGGACAGGAGCGGCACGGCCTTGCCGACGGCCAACCGGTGCATCGCGGCGACGACGTCGCGCGCCTCACGGAGCGCGCGAGGGTCGAGTTCGCTCACCACGGTCGACCGGCCGGGTCGCGCGATGACGAGCCCGCTGCCTGCGAGGCGCAGCAGCGCCTCGCGCACCGGTGTTCGGCTGACGCCGAGCCATGCCGCGAGCTCGCCGTCGCGCAGCTGCTCACCGGGCTCCAACGTGCCGTCGATGATCGCGTCGCGCAGGCGTCCGTAGACGCCGTCCCGCAGGAGCGTGCGACCGGTGGCGGGTGCATGGGTGGGGATGGGCACGCCCCCATTGTGTGACAGCACTGCCGTGATTCATCGGACCGACATGCAATATATTGCATGCAGACGTGGTTGACGTGAGCGTGCCGGGATGGTCCCGGCCAACGCACGAAGGGAAGCACGGACATGAGCACCTCCACGACGAAGCAGACCATCGTCCTCGTTCACGGCGCGTTCGCGGACTCGTCGAGCTGGAACGGGTCGATCGCCGATCTCCAGGCGGCCGGCCACCGCATCCTCGCGGTCGCCAACCCGCTCCGCGGCATCGAGCACGACGCCGCGTACCTGCGCAGCGTCCTCGCCGGCATCGACGGACCTGTCGTGATCGCCGGTCACTCCTACGGCGGTTCCGTCATGTCGGTCGCGGCCGACGGCAACCCCGACGTCACCGCCCTCGTCTACGTCGCGAGCTTCCTGCCCGAGATCGGCGAGAGCACCGGCGAGCTGGCGGCGAAGTTTCCGGGCGCCCAGCTCGGTGCGGCGCTCACCCCGATTTCGGCGCCGGCCCCCGGCGGGGGCACGGGTGACGACCTGTACATCCGCCCGGAGGAGTTCCGCGCCGTGTTCGCCGCGGACGTCCCCGCCGAGACCGCAGCCCTCATGGCGGCCACGCAGCGTCCCATCCTCCAGCAGGCGCTCGCCGACCCGCTGACGGCGGCGGCCTGGAGGTCGATCCCGTCGTGGAGCCTCGTCGCGCGGCAAGACCTGGCGATCCCCCTCGAGTCCGAGCGGTTCATGGCCGAGCGCGCCGGGGCCACGACCGTCGAGGTCGACGCCTCGCACGCCGTCACCGTCTCCCGGCCGGACGCCGTCGCGGAGATCGTCCTGGACGCCGCCCGGACCACGGCACGCTGACCCGACCTCGCCCACGACGCGATCATCGAGCGGGTGCGTCCCGCGGAACGGAGAAAGTCATGCACGACACCTGCACCGCGTACGACCCCACTTCCCTGCCCAGAGCGGTCGTCGCCTACCTGGACGCCCGCGACGAGAACCGCCATGACGACGCGACAGCGGTCTTCGCGCCGGACGCCACGGTCCTCGACGACGGCGGGACGTACTCGGGCACGGACGAGATCCGCGCCTGGGTCGCCCGGACCTCCACCGAGTACACCTACACGAGCACCCGCATCGGGCAGGACGCCGCGGACGACTCCCGCGCCGTCGTGCTCGTCCGCCTGGACGGGGACTTCCCCGGCGGCACCGTGACCCTGCGCTACCAGTTCGAGCTCCGGGACGGGCTCGTCAGACGGCTCGCCATCAAGGTCTGACGGCTCGACGAACCTCGGCCGAGGCCCGTCTGCCACACCGGCCCGCTCGGCCCCTCCGGGCCGGGCGGGCTTCTCGCTGTCCGACGGCGGGCTACCGAGGCCGGCGCCGTGGGCGGTGTGGCTCCGTCAGGCCTCGGGTCCGCTGCTGGACGCCCTCAGCGCGCCGTCGAGCCGCCTGACCAGCTCACCGAGCCGGCCTCCCCCGGCGGAAGGTGCCGGGTAGCGGCGCAGCACGTCGACCACGGTCGCCGTGGCGTCCGACCTGGCCCGGTCGACCGCCGCCTCCCCCGCGCCACGGTCGCCGCCGGCGTCGAGCTCGGCCGCGAGCGCCGCGTGTGCTGCCGAGCCGAGGATGTGCTTGACCTGAGTCGCCTTGGCGAGTGGGTGGAGGAACGCCGCACCGGCCGCGTGGCTCGCGGCCCGCGCCGCATGCTCGGCCGCAGTCGTCGGTGCCTCGCTCGCCGCCTTGAGCGCGGCGAACGCGACGGTACGGAGGTTCTTCGTGCGCGGGCCACCGTCGGCGAACGCCGTCGCGGCGGCGATCGCCTCGCGTGCTCGGGCGTCGCCGGGTGTGTCGCGCTCGTACAGCGGCAGCGCCCGTGCTGCACACCGTGCGGCGAACACGGTGACGGCGCGGATCTCGTCCAGGGTGAGGTCGATCGACACGTCCTGGCTGGTCACGCACCCTCCAGAGGGTCGATCGGTCGCCCACATGCTGCTACTGTCGCGGCTGACAACGCTATCAACCTCGACGGTGAGGTACGCGCGGACGACGACGTCCGACCGCCCACGCGTAGCGCCACCAGGAAACCAGGTGCCTCGATGACGCCGCATCGCTTCCGCAGAACGCTGACCGCCCTCGTCACGGCGGTCGCCGTGCTGGTCGGCGGTGGTGCCACCGCCGCCACCGCGCCCACCACGATCGAGGCCTCAGCCGACGACGACGGCTGGTTCACGAGCTGGGCGCAGTCGCAGCAGCGCGTGTCGGGCAAGAACTTCGACAACCAGTCGATGCGCATGGTGACGCGGCTCACGCAGGGCGGTGACGCGGTGCGGATCCGCCTGCAGAACCAGTACGGGACGCGGCCCCTGATCATCGACCAGACGTCGCTCGCGGTGAGCGCGGGTGGCCCGGCGATCGTGGACGGCACGAGCCGCGTGCTGACGTTCGACGGCGCGGAGACCGTGACGATCCCCGTCGGCGGCGAGGTGTGGAGCGACCCGACGAGCATCGAGACCACGGCGCAGCAGGAGCTCGCCGTGACGTTCTTCCTCGCACGGCCGACGGTCGCGAGCCTGCACGACCGCGCGGGCCGCAACAACTACGGCGCCGCCGTCGGCTCAGGCAACCGCAACGGCGAGGTCTCGGGGGCGTCGTTCACCGAGAACCTGCCGTGGACGTACTTCGTCAGCGCGGTCGACGTCTACAACACTGACCTCGCCGGGACGATCGTCGCGTACGGGAGCTCGGTCGTCGACGGCGTCGGCAGCGAGAACTGCGGCCCGGGCTGCGACGCGTTCGGCCAGGACCGGCGCTGGACGGACGAGCTCGCGCGCCGCGTCGTCGCCGAGCTCCCCGCGTCGCAGCAGGTCGCCGTCGTCAACGAGGGCATCAGCGGCACCACGAGCGCACCGGCGTGCGGCAGCGGCGGCCTCGACGGCGTCTCGCGGCTCGACCGCGACGTCCTCGCACTGAGCGGTGTGACGGGCGTGATCTTCTACTACGGCACCAACGACCTGGCGAACGGGTGCTCGGACGCCGCGATCCTCGCGAGCTACCGGCTGATCTTCGAACGTCTCCGCGACGCGGGCATCAAGGTCTTCGTCACGCCCATCACGGCCCGCCCTGGGTACACGGCCCTCCAGAACGAGTACCGGGCGTCCGTCAACGCGTTCGTCCGCGAGGGCGGCGACTGCAGCGGGACGTGCGACGGCGTGCTGGACTTCGACGCGGTCCTGCGCGATCCGGCGAACCCGAACTCGATCCTCCCGGCGTACGACACGGGCGACGGCGTCCACGCGAACGTCGCCGGCCAGAAGGCGATCGCCGACTCGATTCCGCTCGAGATGCTCGCCGCCGCGGGCGCGCCCGTGATCACGTCCGGCGCACCGAGCGGGACCGTCGTCGGCGAGCCGTACTCCTTCACCCTCACGGCGTCCGGGTACCCGGCGCCGACGTTCGCCGTCACACGCGGAACCCTGCCGCCCGGCCTGACGCTGAACACGACGACGGGAGAGATCAGCGGCACCGCGACGACGGCCCTCGCCTACCGCTTCACGGTGACGGCGAGCAACGGCGTGGGCACAGACGCCTCGGCGGCATACACGATCTACGTCAGCCCGGCCTGGGACACCCCTGCGACCACCACACAGGTCGAGCCGCGGTGCCTCGCCGGCCGCCCCTACCTCGCGGTCCGCGTGACGAACGACGAGGACGTCCCGCTCGACCTCGAGGTCGCCACGGCCTACGGGACCAAGACCATCGCGGGCGTCGCGCCGGGGTCGAACGCCTACCAGTCGTTCCCCGCGCGCGACGGTCTCACCGCCGGCACGGTGACGGTCACGGCGCACGACGACGACCGCGAGGGCTCGGAGGCCGTCGACCACCCGGCGCTCACCTGCTGACGACTCACGGCGTCCCCGCCGGCCCGGTACCGGCCGGCGGGACGCTGTGACGCAGCGGCACGTGCACCCGCCACACGGCGCGGTAGCCGCGATATCCACGCAGCACCCAGAACCCGCAGTGCGCGACCGCGACGACCACCCCGATGCCGACCGCCCAACCGACCGAACCGGTCGCCGCCCGGACGACGCTGCCGCACAGCGTCCCGACGAGCACCGACTCCACGACGAGGATGAGCAGCATCGAGCTCGCGAGCGCCTGCGTCCGGTCGCGTGACGCGAACGGGTAGTAGGTGCGCGCCGCGCCGGCCTCGTCGTCGGCCGGAGACATGACGAGGTACCGCTCGACGCCTGGGTCGAGGTCCACGTACGCGCCGCGCAGCCGGTTCATCGCCAGCACGTACGCAAGGTCCTCGTGGGCGGTGTTGAGCACGCGCAGCTGCGTCATGGCGCCGAGGACGGAGAGGACGAGCAGGACGCCGATCGCCACACCGGCGAACCAGCCGCGGAACCCGGTGGCGTTACCGAGCACGCCGAGGCTGAAGACCCCGGCGGAGACGAGCGTGAGGAAGATCGCGATGCGGGTGAGCACCTCGCTCTGCGTCGTCGAGCGCGAGGCCAGCAGGCTCCAGTGCTCGGTCGCGAGGATCTGCGTGCGCAGCGCACGCTGCGCGTCCGTCAGACGCGGGACGTCGTCGCCTCCGGGCGAGGCGGACCCAGCCGTCGCCATACGGGCATTGTCCACCCGGCGTGCGGGCGCGCTCGGGCGGGCAGCGCCAGGGCGCGTCCGGCGAGAACGGTCGTCACGTCCCGTCGGCGAGCCGCAGCGGCCGCTCGAGGATCGCGCCGAGCCGCTCGACCTCCGCCGCGAGCGCCTCGGTCCCCGCTCGCGCGGCCGGAGCGCCGTCGAACCACGACACCGCGACCTCGCCTTCCGACACGGTCCACGTCCCTGCGACGACTCCCCCGACCACGGCGAGGTTCGACCCGCCGCTGACGACGCGCCGGTGCGCGGGCGGCACGACGTGCAGGTCCGCCGTCCCGGTGCCGAGCACCCACTGGTCGTGGCCGGGCAGGAGCCGCACGGACGTCGTCGGCTCGGTCACGGCGAGGTCGTCGACGTGCTCGCGCAGCACGGTCGCGGGCTCGCCGTCGACGTCCACCTCGGCGAGACGGTCGGCGAGCTCGTCCCACCAGCGCCGGACGCGCGCGCGGCCGGCGCCGAGGCCCTCGCCGAGCCAGTAGTGCGCCTGGGCCGACGTGACCGGCCCGTACGTGCCGACGTAGTGCAGCAGCGCATGGTGCCCGGCGGCGTCGAGGTCGTGCCACGGTCGCCAGCGCGGGTTCGAGTCAAGGCGTTGGAACGTCGGCTCCTGGCCGCGGGGCGGGCCGAAGCTCATGTCTCCCTGCCACACGAACGGCTTGAGGAACGTGTGGGACGGGTCGGCGAACGCGTCGCGCAGGTGGGCGTACGCAGGGTCCTGCGCGAGGGCGTCGCCGAGCTCGGCGCGGGACAGCGGGCCGTCAGCCAAGGCGTCACGAACCGCCACGCGCAGACGCGGCCAGTCGGCCGGGTCGACGCGGTAGTAGTCGCGCCAGGTCGAGCGCTCCCACATCCTCCCCGCAGCTCGCAGGGCGAGGTACGCACCGCCGTCCTCGGGCGTCACGAGATGGGTCGCGCCCCGGAACGCGTAGACGGCGAGCAGCTCGCCGTCCGCGAGCGCCCGGGCGACCTCGCCGGGCTGCGACGCTGACTGCCGCAGCCGGATCGCGAGCTCGGGCTCGGCCGCGGCGGGCACGGCGCCGAGCCGTCGCACGACGCCGTCGACCGGCTCGTCGCCGACCGGGTCGAGGAGCTGTCGTCGTCGTCGCCACGTGAGGGCCTGGGGCCACGTCACCCGCATGGCCGCACGCTACCGGCGCGGGTGGCCCCGCGTCAGTCCCAGACGAGGGAGAGCACGCGGTGCCCGGGCGGGGCGGGTGGCGCGTCGGCGAACGCGTCCTCGTCGTAGACGTAGCCGTCGATCACCCCGTCGGCCTGCAGCTCGTCGACGTCGAGCCGCGCGGCGACGTCGTCAGGATCGAGCGACGTGCAGATCGCGACGGCCTCGGCCGCCACCCAGTCCACGCCGTCCTCGAACGTCTCCTCGTGGAGCTGGACGCGCACCCACGAGACGGCGGGGTCGTCGTCGAGGGTGCCGAGCCGTCGGGCGATCTCGGCGAGCGGTGGCCGTCCCTCGCCCCACTGGTTGGGGGCGAGCGACTCCTCGTCGGCGTTGTCGTCGAAGAACTCGCTGAGCGTCAGGAGGGGGATGGACTTCCCTGCCGCGACGTACCGGCCGAGGACGTCGTCTCTGCGGATCATGCGAGGACGCTAGCGGCTCCGCTCGGCTGTGACGAGGGCGTGCGCGACGAGCCCGTCGTGCTTACACGGGTGAAACGCGGGTGAAACAGGTTGCTGTGAGCATCCGTCTCGGCAGGGGGCGTCGCCCGCGACCCGGGCCCCCGCACGTCTCCGCCGCCCGAGGAAGGAACCGCTCCCCCATGACCCACGCACCCACGCGCCGTCGCGCACGACGACGCGCCGCGCTCGCCGGCGGTCTCGCGCTCGCCGCGAGCCTGCTGGCCGCCCCGGTGGCCCACGCCGCGCCCACCGTCGTCTCGCTGGACGTGACCGCGCCGGCAACGGTCGAGGCCGGTGACCCGGTCGAGGTCACCGTCGCCGTCACCGGCGCCGCCGACCTGTACGCGTACGACCTCGCGGTCGCCTACGACCCCGACCTCGTGTCCTACGCGGCCGACAGCGCCGTCACACCCGACGGCGGGTTCTCCCACGTCACGGACGACGGCGCGGGCACGGTCGCCGTCGCGCACACGCGCCTCGGCTCGTCGCCCGGCCTCGCGGGTGACGTGGCCCTCGCGACGCTGACCTTCACCGCCGTCGCCGCGGGCGACGCGGCGTTCGCGGTCCCGGCCGTGACGCTCGTCGGCACCGACACGGCCACGGCGGACCTCACCGATGCGGGCACCGCTACGACGACGATCACCGCCGCGTCCGTGCCGACGGACGAGCCGACCGACACGCCCACCGACCCGGGCACGAGCGTCCCCGACGACGACGGCTCGCCCGACCCGACGCCGACCTCCACGGTGGGCTCCGGCAGCGGTACGAGCGGGTCGGGCGGCTCGGGGGGACCGCTCGCCTCGACCGGCGCGAGCGTCGCCGCGATCGTCGCGGCCGCGCTGCTCGCCGTCGCCGCGGGCGTCGGTGTCCTGGTCGCGCGCCGGCGGGCGGTGGCGTCCCGATGAGCCGGACCACGCACCCCGCACCCGAGCCCGCAGGCGGCGCCACGTCGCCCGCCCCGGCCCCCAGCTCCCGGAAGGACGGCGCCGTGACCCGCACGCACCGCCGCGCGGGGATCGCCGCGCTCACCCTCACCGGCGTCGTCGGCGCCCTGGCCGCGGCGCCCGCCGCGACCGGCGCGACCGAGGCGCCCGCGCCCAGCGGCTTCCTCGCGCCGTACTACACCGAGCTCGACCTCACCGGCGACGCGCAGGTCACCGCCGACGATCTGGCCGTCCTCGCGGGCTCCCTGGGCCTCACGTCCGACGACGAGGCGTGGAAGGACATCGCGCTCGCCGACACCGACGGCGACGGCACCCTCACGGTCGCCGACCTCGCCGCCGTCTCCCAGCGCATGGTCTACGACGACGGCCCGTTCGAGCTCGTCGAGGCCACCACCGTCGACATGCAGGCCGCGATGAACGCCGGCGTCACCACCTCCGTCGAGATCACGCAGGAGTACCTCGACCGCATCGCGGCGTACGACCGCACCCTCGTCGACACGGCCGCGGGCGGCCGACCGCTCGCGTCGATCATCTCCACGAGCGACGTCGCGCTCGACGCCGCGAAGCAGGCCGACGCCGTCCGCGCCGAGGACGGCATGACGAGCATGCTGCTCGGGGTGCCCGTCGCGGTCAAGGACAACTACGACACCGTCGACATGGTGACGACGGCCGGCTGCGGCTGCTGGGACGACAACCAGACCGCGACCGACGCGACGATGGTCGAGGGCCTGCGCGCCGACGGTGCCGTGATCCTCGCCAAGGCGAGCCTCGACGAGTTCGCGTTCGGGTTCGCGTCGGAGTTCTCCTCCCACCAGGCCGCGGGCTCCTCGACGCTCGTCGCCAGCCCGTACTCGACGAGCCGCACCGCCGGCGGGTCGAGCGGCGGCACCGGCGCGGCGATCGCCGCGAACCTCGCCGGCATCGGCTTCGGCACCGACACGGGCGGGTCGATCCGCGTGCCGTCGTCGTACAACCAGCTCGTGGGCGTGCGGCCCACGGTCGGCCTCGCGTCCCGCGACGGCATCGTCCCGCTCGCCCTCAGCCAGGACACGGGCGGCCCCATGACCCGCACGGTCACCGACGCGGCCGTCGCGCTCGACGCCGTGGTCGGCACCGACCCCGCCGACCCGGTCACGTTCCGCCAGGAGGGCCAGGTCCCGGCGTCTTACACGCAGTACCTCGACGCCGACGCGCTCGACGGCGCCCGCATCGGGTACGTGCCGTCGATGCTCGGGAACAACGCGACGACGCTGCGCCTGTGGGCCGAGACGCGGGCGACGCTCGAGTCGCTCGGCGCGACCGTCGTCGAGGTCACCCCGCCGACGTCGTACTCGCCGGTCCTGCCGAACGGGTTCGCCAGCGTGCTGTCGGAGGGGTCGGGCTCGACGAACGAGTTCCGCCACGACCTCGAGGAGTACGTCGCGAACCACCTCTCCCCGGCCGTCACCGCGCGGACGATCCCGGAGATCATCGCCGCCGGCCGGTTCGTGACCTCCCGGCAGAGCACGTACGAGTCGCGGGCCGCCGTCACGGAGGAGACGTACGAGGCGTGGGCGGGGCCGACCGGCACGCACACCGCCGTCCTCGCCGAGGGCAAGACCCTCGTGGAGGCCATGCTGGACGACGCCGACCTCGACGCGCTCGTCTACCCGAGCGGCAACCCGTACGGCACGATCGGCACGAACCTGCGCCTGAGCCCAAACACGGGGCTGCCGGCCGTCACGGTGCCGATGGGCCAGGCCACGGAGGCGGACGGCACCATCCCAGGCGCCGGCGTCAACCTCGAGCTCCTCGGGCGCGACTTCGACGAGGGCCCGCTGCTCGGCCTCGCGTACGCCCTCGAGCAGGCGACGCACGCGCGCACCACCCCGGCGCTCTACGGCCCGCTCGGCTGAGCGAGCCACCTGCCCGACGACGGCCGGTCCCCGCCCGGGGCCGGCCGTCGTCGTGCCGCCTGATCGTTTCGCTTCACGTGCCCGAGGCCGGTTGACGCGCCTCACCCCGCCGCATACTTTCGTGCACGAACGAACGGCGGAGCACCCGAACGAACATAAACGATCACCGTTGATCGGTGGGTGCCGCGCCGCATGATCGAAGGAGATCCTCGTGCCCGACGACGTCGCCGGACCCCGACCGCACCCGACTGCCCGTCCCGCCCGCCCTCGCAAGCGCCTCGCCCCCACCCTCGCGGCCGCGACGGCCCTCGTGCTCGGCGGCTCGCTCGCCGCCGGCGCCCCCGCCACAGCCGGGACCGCCGAGACAATCGCCCCCACCGCGACAGGTCTCGCGCCGTCGGCGACCGAACCCGCGGTCTCAGGCACCGTGCCCGCACCGGACGGCACCGTCTGGAACGACGCCGACGGCAACCCGATCAAGGCCCACGGCGGATCGGTCGTCAGCGTCCACGAGGCCGAGGTCGGCCTCGACATCACCGGCGACGGCGACACGGACGACGACGTCTGGCTCTGGTACGGCGAGGACAAGACGCACGCGACGCGTCCCGTGGACGGCGTGCGCGGCTACTGGTCCACCGACCTCACGACGTGGCACGACATGGGCCGGGTGCTCCCCAGCCACCAGCACTTCACGCTGCGGGTCGACGGCGCGGGCAACGCCGTCGAGGTCGACCCGGCGAAGCTCGACGCGCTCAAGGCGGTCGCGAACAAGACCGCGCCCGACGCGCAGTCCACGCAGGAGGACATCGACGCCGCGAAGGCGTTCGTCTCCCCCTACGTCGAGACGTGGGCGGACGAGGCGGCGGGCGTCGCCGCCACGTACGACGAGGCCGCGCTCGCGAACGCGTCGTACCGCCTCAACGGCAACATCAACATCATGGAGCGTCCCAAGATGCTCTGGAACGCGAGGACGAAGAAGTTCGTCATCATCTACCACGCCGACGGGCCGCTCGCGGACAACGCCGACCTCGTGCGCTGGGTCCGCGACAGCGGGGACCCGGCGGACCAGAACGTCGGCTCGCGGTACTCGCGCGCCGAGATCGGGTTCGCGACGTCGGACACCCCGTGGGGCCCGTTCAAGCTCGTCAACACGACGAAGATGAACTGGGCGCCGGGCGTGCCGAACGCCGGCCGCGAGGGCGACTCGCGCGACATGACGGTCTTCCAGGACACCGACGTGCACACCGTCGACCCGGTCGCCGACGACGCCTACGCCGTCTACTCGTCCGAGATGAACACGTGGATGTACGTCTCGCGGCTCAACGCCGAGTACACCGGCCCGCTCGCCGAGGGCGACGACGCCGTGCTGGGCGAGGACTTCTCGAACCGCGTGCTGCCCGACTACTCGCGCGAGGCGTCGAGCGTCTTCAAGCACGACGGCTGGTACTACATGTTCACGTCCGGCACCGACGGCTGGGCCTCGACGCCCGTCGTCGCGTACCGGTCGCGGTCGATGATCACGCCCACCGAGGCCGTGGTGGGCGACAACAACCGGCACCCCGCGAACGGCCAGTGGGAGCGACTCGGCAACCCGTGCGTCGGCGATCCCGCTCGCTCCGGCGTCGGCAACGCCGACCCCGTCGAGTGCTTCGACTCCCAGCCGACGTTCGTCATCGCGCTCGACCAGGAGGCGGGCCGGTTCGCCTACATGGGCGACCGGTGGATCACAGAGTCCAACGGCTCCGCGGGCGAGCGCTCGCGCTACGTGTGGGCGCCCATCCAGGTGCGCGACGGGCACGCCACGGTCGAGAACGTCGGCGCGTGGGACCCGGAGAACACCACGTTGTTCCACCCGCTCGAGCCGGTGGAGCCGCTCGAGTTCACCACCCACGTCGACGACCGCGACGCGTTCGCCCCGACGTTCGACGTCACCGTGGACGGGCAGCGCTACGACGGCCTCACCGCAGACTGGAGCGCCAGGAGCCTCGACGCCGCGTTCGCCACGCGTGGCACGCACACGCTCGTCGGACACGTCGCCGGGGACGGCCCCCTCGCCGGCCGGTACGTGAGCGCCACCGTCCACGTCGACGGCCCCGTCGACGTCTGCCGCGAGCCCGGCACGCGCGTCAGCGCGTCGTTCCACCAGACCGAGTGGGGCACCATGCCCGCCGCGAACGCGTGCGACGGCAACCCGTCGACCGCCTGGTCGACCTGGGCCGGCGGCACGGGCAAGAAGGACCGCGTGACGTTCACCGTCGAGGCGGCCGAGCAGTGGCAGCTCGACGCCGTGCGCCTCACCAACACCGAGGGCACTATCACGGGCATCACGGTCGAGCACCGCGACGCCGACGGCGCGTGGCAGCCGACCACCGCGAGCGCCGTGGCCCCCGCGGCGAACGGGACGTTGACGACCGTGCCCTTCGACGCCGTCACGTCCGACGCGCTGCGCCTGACGTTCGACACGCCGGGCTCGTACCTGAAGATCAGCGAGCTCACGGTCGCGGGCACGGTGCCCGTCGCCGAGCCCGAGCTCGCGGTCGCGGCGCAGGCCGAGGTGCGCTGCCTCGCCGGCCGGGCGTACGTCGCGGTCCGCGCGACGAACGACGACGACGTCCCGCTCGACGTCACGCTGACGACGCCGTACGGCGAGCGCACCGCGGCCGACGTCGCTCCCGGAAAGAACGCGTACCAGGCGTTCGCGACCCGGGCAGTCGACGTCGACGAGACGGCCGTCACGGTGACGGCGAGCGCCGTCGTCGACGACCGCACGGTCACGGCGGAGCACGACCTCACGACCTCCGCCGCCACCTGCGGCTGAGCCTCCACCCATCACGCACCATGTCGCCGACGGCGGCGACAGGAAGGCAGACGATGAGACTGCACCGACCATCCGCGGGGCGTGCGCCCGCGCGGGCCGCGACGGCGGTGACGACGGCGCTCGCGCTGTCCGTCACCGGACTCGTGGCGGCGACGCCCGCGGCGTCGTCCCCCGTGCCGGCGACGCCGAGCGCGACCGCAGAGATCCCGGCCGACCTGCCGGAGCTGCGCTTCGACGACCCCTCCATCGACTGGAAGGAGATCCTCGTCGACGGCGAGGACGTCGAGCGCCGCGCGGACGGCACTCCGTTCAACGTGTTCGGCGGGTTCGGCTCCGTGTCGTGCAACAACACGGGCAACCTCCTCCTGGACTACAAGGAGGAGAACCCCGAGGCGTACTGGCGCATCATGCGCCTGATCTTCGACCCGGAGACGGGCGCAGGCCTGCGGCACATCAAGGTCGAGATGGGCTCGGACACAAACACGTCGTCGGGCACCGAGCCCGCGACGAAGCGCAGCGCCGACGAACCCGCGAACGTGCTGCGCGGTGCGGGCTTCCACTTCATCGCGGACGCGCTGTCCATCAACCCGGACATCGAGACCGAGGCGCTGCGCTGGGGCGAGCCGTCGTGGACGAAGACGGACCACGACCTGCGCTACCAGTGGTACAAGGAGACGATCGACGCCGCGTACGACACGTACGGGGTCGAGTTCACCTACATGAGCCCGTCGCAGAACGAGATCGGCGGCAGCTTCCACCAGCCGTCGATCGCGCCGGAGCTGGCGTGGACGGTCGAGTTCGCCGAGCGGCTCGAGGAGGACGCGGAGGCGCCGGACGCGCGCTACGACTACGGCGACATCAAGATCGTCGCGCTCGACACGTACCGCAACGTCGAGCCGGTCGCCGCGGCGATCCTCGCGAGCCCGGCCGCGCTCGAGCAGGTCGACGCGATCGGGTACCACTACGACATCGCGGGCGGGCCGAACCTCACGCGCCTGAACAAGGAGTTCGGCAAGGAGGTGCTGTACTCCGAGGGCGTCGCGCCGATGATCGACCCGCAGTATCGCATCAACGCCGAGCCGGCGCGCGGCGGTATCGGCGGCACCGTGGGCGCCGTCGACATCGCGGACCGCTTCATCAACGCGTACCGCTGGTCCGGCGCGGGGGACAACCCGGCGCACATGACGTCGTTCCTGTTCCAGCCCGCGGTGAGCGCGATGTACGAGGGCACGCAGTACTCGCCGAAGCACCTCATCCGTGCCTCCGACCCGTGGTCGGGGTACTACGAGGGCGGCATCGGGGTCGCGACCGTGCGCCACTTCCACCAGTTCGCCGAGGCGGGCTGGGAGTACGTCGAGGGCGCGACCTACGGCGACGGCACGAAGGGCGACGGCGGCACGAACGTCGACTCCTCGACGCGCACGTACATGACGCTGCGCACGCCCGCGTCGGCCGAGGGTGAGCCCGAGCTCACGCAGGTGCACGCGAACAACACGCGCACCGCGCGCCACTTCGAGGTGAAGGTCGCCAACCTCGGCGAGCCCCGGCCGCTCACGGTGTGGGAGACGCGCGGCCCGGACGCGGGCGAGGAGTACGACGCCAACTGGCTGCGCCCCACCGGCTACGTCGAGCCCGTGCGCACCGAGACCGTCGACGGCGTCGAGCACTCCGTCTACCAGGTCGAGATCGCGCCGTACTCGATCCAGACGCTGTCGACCCTGCCGCAGGGCGTCCACGGCACGACCGAGGCGTACGACCGCGCGGACTACGCCTCGCCCGCCGAGGACACCGTGCTCGAGCTGCCCTACACGGACGACTTCGAGTACGACGACTACCCGACGGCCGACGTCAACGGCGTCGAGATGGGGTACGTCGAGCGCCGCGGCGGCTCGCCGCGGTACACCGCCGACCAGAACGGCGCGTTCGAGGTCGTCGAGGGCGACGGTGAGCGCGGCAACGTGATGGTGCAGAAGATCCACGCGGACAACCGCGGCTACACGTGGGACGTGTGGGGCAGCCACGCGCAGGACCGTCCGTCCACCGCTCCCCCGGCCACCGTGCTGGGCGACCAGTCGTGGGCCAACTACACGGCGTCGGTCGACTTCCGGCTCGACACCCAGGTGCGCGACGCGAGCCTGGCGAACTTCGCCGGCCTCGGCGTGCGTCAGCACGTGCCCGCCGGCGAGGACCTCGCGACGTACACCGCGCGCGTGCACGCCGACGGGACGTGGCAGCTGCGCAAGCTCGGCACGGTCGTGCAGTCCGGCACGGTCGCCGGCTTCGACGCCGACGCGTGGCACACGCTCTCCGTCGAGGCGCGCGACACCGTCATCACCGTCGCGCTCGACGACGCACCGCTCGCCCGCTACGTCGACGCGAGCACGAACCCGATGCTCACGGGCCGCATCTCGATCGTCAGCGGCTACTACAACACCCGGTACGACGAGCTCGCGATCACCCCGATCGAGGGCGAGGCGTGGGAGTCGGTGAAGATCGACGACGCCGACGCGCGCATCTCCTACCCCGGTGGCTCCACCTTCCAGCAGTCGGGCTACGCGCACCTCAACCGCACCCTCCACGCCCTGTCGACCGGTCGCTCGGCGACGTTCGAGGTGGACGGGACCGGGTTCAACCTGTTCGGCGCCACCGGCGCGGCGACCATCGACGTCGCGGTCGACGACCAGCCCGTGCGGACGGTGAACGTCGGCTCGACCGGCGACCGCCAGACGTCGTACTGGCAGCGCGGTCTCGACGGGTCGACGCCGCACACGGTCACCGTGACCGTGCGCAGCGGCACGTTCACGCTCGACGGCGTCGACGTGCTCGTCGGCGGCGCGCCGCCGGTCGTCACCGACCCGGAGACCACCCCGGTCACCGTGGCGGAGCCCGTCGCGCGCCTGGCCACCTCCGTGGGGCAGACGCCCGAGCTGCCCGCCACCGTCCGCGCGACCTCGCAGGCCGGCACGACGATCGACGCACCCGTCGACTGGTTCGTGCCCGCCGGCGCGTTCGACACGCCGTACGCGATGGTCACCGTCACCGGGACGTTCGCGGACAACGAGTCGCTCGCCGTGAGCGCGCAGGTCGAGGTCGTGCCCGACGGCCTGCAGTACTTCGTCGACGCGAACGCGCCGGCCGTCCCGGCGGCGACCGCCTACCCCACCGTGCGGTCCTTCGTCGAGGCCCAGGGCGGTGCGCTGCGCAACGCCCAGGCCGACGCCGTGTGGTCCGAGACGGCGGGCTGGGGCCGCGTCGCGAACTACACGGCGAAGGGCCTGCTGAACCAGACCCCGTACGACAAGATGCGCGAGACCGGCTGGTACACCGCCGGCGCCTCGACGCCGCTGTCGTACCGGTTCAGCCTGCCCGCCGGCACCTACACCGTCACGTCGGGGCACACCGAGTGGTGGAACCCGGGCGGCGGCAAGGCCCGCAACATGCAGACCTCGGTCTCGTGGACGGGCGCCGACGGCCAGGCCGTCAGCGTCCCGGTCGGCACGGTCGCCTTCCCGAACGGCAGCTCCGGTCGCAGCGCCGTCGTCTCCGGCGAGTTCACGCTGGACGAGCCGACGGTCGTCACCTACACGGTGGCCAACGACGGCGGCACGGAGGCACCGGTGATCAGCTGGGTCGCCGTCGCGGGCGAGGAGGCGGAGCAGGGCGTCGAGACGACCGCCGTCGTGCAGACGCGCTGCCTCGCGGGCAAGCCGTACCTCGCGGTGCGCGTGACGAACGACGACGACGTCGCGCTCGACGTCGAGCTCGACACGCCGTACGGGACGAAGACCGTCACGGCCGTCGCGCCGGGCAAGGACGCCTACCACGCGTTCGCCGTCCGCACGGCCGCGGCCGACGGCGCCGTGACCGTCACCGCCCGCACGTCGGGCGGCGACGACCGCGAGAGCGTCGAGGAGGTCGCCTTCCCGGCGCCCACCTGCTGACCTCGTGCGGGGCCGGGCGACCGCCCGGCCCCGCACTGCATCCAGTCCGATGCGGCTCAGCCCCCGTACCATCCGGTACGGGGGCTGAGCCGTTTCCCGAACCGTCGGCACGCGCGCGTCGGTCGGGCCGAGGGCGTGTCCCCTACCGTCGAGGCGCGCCGAGCGGCAGACTCTCGGGGTCAGTCCTCCACGTCCGATACGTCAGGAGCGCGCACGGATGCGATCGAAGCAGTGGGCGGTGCTGTCGGCGGTCGTGCTGAGCACCGCAGTCGTCGGTGCGTGCAGCGCCGGCGGTGACGGACCCGCAGGGCAGCCCGACGCGCCGCCGGCGAGCACGGCGGCTCAGCAGCCTTCCCCGACCGCCCCGGCCGAGGCCGGCGCCCCGGACGACGCCGCCGTCTGCACCGCCGTCAGCGATGTGATGACGATCCTGGAGAACGCCGACGTCGGCCTCGCCGAGGGCCGCATGGAGGCGCAGGAGCACGGCGGCTGGTACCGCCTGGCGACGCGCGTGCTCGACCGCCTGCCCTCCAGCGGGACCAGCGCCGTGCAGACGGCGATCGGGGACCTGCAGGAGTCGACCGTCGTGGACTCCCCCGCGTGGGGCGAGGCCCAGCTGGCCCTCGGTACCGCGTGCGACGACGTCGGTGCGCCCTTGGCGATCACCATGTTCACCGGCGGCTGACACGAAGCCTCAGCTGCGCGGGCTGCCCGTCGACTCGCGCACGACCAGGCGCGGGCTGATCGCGACCCGGTGCACGGGCCGGGACGGGTCCTCGATCCGCTTCGCGAGCAGGTCGACGGCGGCGTGCCCGACGGCGGAGCGCGGTGGCCGCACGGCCGTCAGCGCGGGGCTGAACAGGCCGGCCACCTCGTCGTCGTACGCGACGACCGACAGGTCGCCCGGGACGGACAGCCCGCGGTCCTGCGCGTTCTGCACGATCGCGAACGCCTCCGGGTCGGAGTGGGCGAGCAGCGCCGTCGTGCCGGACGTGAGCGCCGTGTCGACGACCTCGCTGATCGCCTTCGCGAACTCGGGCCGGTGCCGGTCCGGCGCGAGGCGCTCGAAGTGCTCCTCCGAGGACAGGCCGAGGTCGTTGCACGCCGCACGCCAGCCCGCGGCGATCTTGCGCGACGTCGGCGACTGCCGGGACAGGACGAGACCGACCCGGCGGTGCCCGAGGTCCGCGAGGTGGTGCACCGCCATGAGCGCACCGAGCGCGTGGTCGGAGACGACCGACTCGAGCGCCTCGCGGTGCGGGGCGAGCGCGGCCTCACGCTCGACCAGCACGTGCGGCACGCCCGTGCGTGCGAGCCACTGCACGAGCTCCTGCGCGTGCGGGGTGTCCGTGCGCGGCGCGAGCACGAGCCCGCGCAGGTCCTCCGACTCGACGAGCCGCTCGAGCGTGGGCCGCTCGTCGGACGCCTCGTACGACGACCCGCGCAGGACCACGCGCAGGCCGTGCTTGCGCGCCTCGATCTCCATGCCGCGCACCACGCCCGGCCAGTAGTAGTCGAGCGACGGGACGAGCACGCCGATCGCCGCCGTCGGGGTGCGCTCCGGGGTGCCCTCCTTGGTGCCCACCGCGACCGCGCCGCCGTGCACGCGGGCCAGCAGCCCCTCGCGCTCGAGCTGGACGATGTCCCGGCGGACCGTCACCGCGGTCACACCGAGCTCCTCGGTCAGGTCGGCCACGCGCACGACGCCGTCGCGCTCGAGCGTCGCGAGCAGGTGCGCGCGTCGTTCGGCGGCGAGCGGTGCCCGCTGCATCTCCTCCGTGGTCACGGTGCCCCCTCCTGGGTGGTCCTGGCGGCGTCCCTGCCGCCGTCGGTTCCGGTGGTGCCGTCGGCGGCCTGCACGACGGCGACGGTCAGCTCGGCGCGGTCGGTCACGTCGAGCGCGAGCCGCGTCAGACGCGCGCCCCACACGTCCGCGAGCATGGGGTCGTCGAGCCGCTGCTCGGTGACCTCGACCGCGACGTCGTGCGGCCAGCTCAGGGTGACGGGCGTGGCGCCGTCGAGCGGGACCACGTGCGCGCCGCCCGGCGCGAGCCGGACGTCGCCCGCGACCATCAGGTGCACGACGGCGGGGGCGCCGGCGTCGACGTCCCACGCGTCGTGCACGACGGCGCGCGCCGGACCCTCGCCGCGCACGAGGCGGGCGTCGCGGCGCCACGACCGCAGACCGGGCAGCGGGTACGCGCCCGCGAGGTCGAGCGACAGCGAACCGTCGCCCGGCACCACGTCCCGCGCGGCGAACCGCGCCCCCACGCCCTGCGGCGTCTCCGCGACCTCGGGCACGTTGTGCCACGAGCTCTGCATCGTCCAGATCGCGTACCGGTCCGGGCCGAACGTCTGCGCCGTGTACGTCGGGCGGCCGGCGTCCACGACGACGGGTACGCCGTCGGACGCGACGACGAACGACCCGACGTCGTTGTGGTTGTGGTGCTCGCCGTTGTGCCCGCCCTTGACCGCGAGGGCGAGGCCGCGTGGCGTGCCCGCCTCCTCGCGCGCGAGGAGCACCTGCGTCGAGCCGAACCACGCCTCGCGGGGCAGCGGCGGTGCCGTCCGGGCCGTGCCCACCCACGCGTCGTCGGTGACCGCGCGCAGCAGCCGGCCGAGCCCTTGGCCCTCGTCCGCGACCGGTGCGCCCGCCACGCGGTACGACGCCGCGTGGCGCGCCGCGTCGTCGTCGCCGACACGACGCGCCGCGCGGTGCAGCGCGTGCCAGGGCTGTGTCGCCGGAGGACGGGCGCGCCCGTCCGCGAGGTCGAGGTACCAGTCGCCGCCCAGGTGCGTGCGGTGCGGGAAGCCCACGGTGGCGCGCAGCGCGGCCACCGGCGACGCCGGGTCGAGCGCGTCGAGCGCGCCGCCCGTCGCGTGCGCGAGCAGGTCCAGCGCCTCGATCGCCCGGCACGCGCCGTTCCACCAGTACTCGTAGCCCTCGTCGATCGCGCCGTCCTCGGGCAGCACGGCGACGTACCGGTCGAGCCCCTCGACCACCAGGTCCACCACCTGCGCGCGCAGCGCGGCGTCGCCCGGGCCGTCGAGCAGGCGCAGCGCCGCGACCAGCACGTTCCCGTGGATCCACGGGTTCCAGTTGTGCACGTCGCCGTCCAGGCCGAGCCAGTGCCAGTCGCGTCGCGCGACGAACGGGTCGAGGACCCGCCGGCGCGCCTCCGCGCGCACCCGCTCGCGCAGGCCGGGGTAGCGCTCGTCGAGCACCTCGCCGAGCAGGTGGTCCACCCACGCGAGCTGGCCGACCACCTCGCCCGCGCCGAGGTCGAGGAACGGGCGGTCCACGTCGGGCAGCACCCAGCCGCGCGTCACGCGCGCGTCGTCGTGCGCGGGCCAGCACCACGAGCTCTGCTCGCACAGGGCCCACACGCCGTCCGCGACCTCGTCCACCCACGCGTCGTCGAGCGTCGCCGCCGCCGCGACCACCGCCCGGGTGAGCCGCTGCTGGCGCGCGTGCACGAGCGCCTCGTGGGCGGTCCGGTCGCCGTCGCGGTGCAGGCGGGCGGCCGTGCCGGCGAGCGGCAGGGGCCACGCGGACCCGCGCTCGGCGTCGGCGCGCGCCACCACGTCCGCCACGGTGACCCGGTCGGCCGAGCCCGCCGTCGTGGACCACACGGCCCGGTCGGTGGCCGGCGCGACGGGCAGCGCGTGCGAGGCGTCGAGGAGGGCCGCCGCGATCGCGGTGCGGCGCTCGCGCGCATCCTCCGGCGTCCAGAAGGCGGCGGCGAGGGGGCCGGCGAAACCGGCGAGAATCGTGGGCATCTCTCTCCGTCGAGGCATAGGACCCGGCGTCGTCACCGGGAACGTGATCGATCGATCAACCGATCAGAACCGATCATAACAGAAGTGTGACGCGCTTGACAGCGTCTGTTTCTGAACGGTTGACTGCGGAACTGTTCGGAGAGGGCTGGTCGCCGGTGACGGTGATCACGCCGCACACGACACAGCAGCAACGCAGCAGCACGGGCGGCGCGCAGAGGCGCCGTGAGTCGACGGAGGACGCGATGACGCTCGAGGGCACCAGGCCGCAGCCGGCCGCGGCGCCCGCCACGAGCCCCCTGACCGGGTGGGACCGTGCGCGGTGGGCCGCCTTCGGCGACACGCTGCTCGCCGCGGTCCGCCCCTACGCCTCCGCCGGTCACGCCCGCATCACCCTGCCGGGCCCCGAGGGCGGCTACGGCCGCGCGGTCGACGGCCTCGAGGGCTTCGCCCGCACGTTCCTCCTCGCCGGCTTCCGGCTCGCGGGCGAGCGCGGCGCGGACCCGCACGGCTACGCGCAGTGGTACGCCGACGGCCTCGCCGCCGGCTCCGACCCGCACGCGCCCGACCGCTGGCTGCGGATGTCCGAGCACGCGCAGGCGAAGGTCGAGGCCGCCTCGCTCGCGCTCGTGCTCGACCTCACGCGCGAGTGGATCTGGGACGGGCTGTCCCCCCTCGTCCAGGAGCAGCTCGTCGACTACCTCGCGGAGGCCGTCGGCGACGACACCTACCCGCGCATCAACTGGGTGTGGTTCCGCCTCGTCGTCCAGACCTTCCTGCGCTCGGTGGGCGGTCCCCACTCGCTCGACGAGATGGCCGAGGACCTGGCCACGCACGACTCGTTCAAGCGCGCGGACGGCTGGCTGGCCGACGGCGACGAGCGCTCGTTCGACCACTACGCCGGCTGGGCCCTGCACCTGTACCCCACGCTGTGGGCGCGCATGCGCGGCGCCGAGGACCTCGCCGCACCGCGCCGCGAGCGCGACGTGCAGCTCCTCGACCGGTACCTCGACGACGCGCTCGCGCTCGTCGGCGGCGACGGCTCCCCGCTCCTGCAGGGCCGCTCGCTCACCTACCGCTTCGCGGCCTCCGCGCCGTTCTGGGTCGGGGCCATGGCCGGTGTGCCGTCGCACTCCCCCGGCGCCCTGCGACGCGCCGCGTCCGGGATCGTGAAGCACTTCGCCGACCACGGCGCACCCGACGAGCGCGGCCTGCTGACCCAGGGGTGGCACCACGAGTGGCTGCCGATCGCCCAGGCGTACACCGGCCCCGGCTCGCCCTACTGGGCCAGCAAGGGCCTCATCGGTCTCGCGCTCCCCGCCGACCACCCGGCGTGGACCGCGACGGAGGAGCCGCTGCCCGTCGAGCGCGGCGACGTCCTGCGCGCCGTCCGCGCGCCCGGCTGGGTCGTCAGCGGCACCCGGGCGGACGGCGTCGTGCGCGTCGTCAACCACGGCACCGACCACGCCCGTGAGGGTGCCCGGGTCGGCGACGCGCCCCTGTACGCCCGGCTGGGCTACTCGACCGTCACCGCCCCGTGGTCCGACACCGCGAGCCGCGTCTCCCCCGTCGAGCAGACGGTGGCGCTCGTCGACGCGGCGGGCCGCGCCACGCACCGGGCCGGCTGGCGCGCTCTCGGCGCGCACGTCGCGCAGGCGTCCGGGGAGACCCCGGTGGGTGTCGCCGCCTCGGTGGTGCGTTCGCGCTGGCTCGAGCCCGAGCTCGGCGGCCGCGACCACGGTTCCGGCCTGCCCGGGACGCTGACCGACGCCGGCACGCTCACCGTCGTCTCGCTCGTGCGCGGCCCGTGGGAGGTCCGTCTCGTGCGCGTCGACGAGCTCGCCGACGGCGTCGACGCGAGCAGCCTCCGCCTGCGCGTGGGCGGCTGGCCGGTCGTGGACGGCGACGACCTCGACGCGAGCGTCCTCCCCCTCGTCGGGGCCGGCGTCGTCACGACCGAGCACCGCGCGGACGCCACGCCGCTCGGCCCCACGTCCCGCGTCGACGTCGTCGACCTGCCGGTCGACGTCGGTGCCTGGCACGCCGTGCTGCTCACGCTGGCCCGGCCCCCGCACGACACCGTCTCCGGGGCGCCGGCCGGCACGTCGACCACGGCAGCGCACCGCGCGACGCCGCACATCCAGCTCGCGGAGGCAGGACGATCTGCCGCCGTGCAGTGGCCGGACGGGGAGCGCACGCTCACCGACCTGCCCTGACCCCCTACCCACGAGCCCGGACCCGCCCCGGGCGAGCGGACAGGCCCGACGTCGGGCCGCCTCACTCGAAGGAGAGCAAGGAATGAAGCGCACGACCCCGATCGCGATCGGCACCGCCGCCGTCGTCGCCCTCACCCTCACGGCCTGCGGCGGTGGGGGCGAGTCCGGTGGCGAGACCGCCACCGCCGACGGCCCCGTCACACTGACCCTCGCGGGCTGGAGCCTGTCGCAGACCCCCGAGTTCCAGACGCTCGCCGACGCGTACAACGCGGAGAACCCCGACGTCACGGTCGAGGTCCAGGAGTACGCGGCCGGCAACGACTACGACACGCAGATGACCGCGGACCTCGCGGCCGGCACCGCGCCGGACATCTACATCCTGAAGAACCTCAAGAACTTCTACACGTACCAGTCGGGTCAGCAGCTGCTCGACGTGTCGGACGTCGCCGCCGAGCTCGACCCGGACACCGGCGGCCTCGACGCCTACGAGGCGGACGGCGCGCACTACGCGGTGCCCTACCGCCAGGACTCGTGGGTCCTGTACTACAACAAGGACCTGTTCGACCAGGCCGGCGTCGCGCAGCCCGACGGCTCGTGGACGTGGGACGACTACGCCCAGACGGCGAAGGACCTCACCACGGCGTTCGAGGGTGCGGGCTCCCAGGCCACCGGGACCTACCAGCACTCGTGGCAGTCCACCGTGCAGGGCTTCGCCCTCGCCCAGAGCGAGGACGCCTCGCTCGACAGCGCGGACTACTCCTTCCTGGCGCCCTACTACGAGCGCGTGCTCGACCTCCAGGCCGCCGGCGCCCAGCCGAGCTACGGCACGGTGACCACGAACTCGCTCACCTACCAGTCGCAGTTCGGCACCCAGCAGTCCGCGATGATGCCGATGGGCACGTGGTACGCCGCGACGCTCATCGCGCAGCAGGACAGCGGGGAGGCGAACGAGTTCGCCTGGGGCATGGCCCCGGCACCGCAGGCCGACGAGTCCACCACGGGCACCGACAACGTCCCGGTGACGTTCGGCGACCCGACCGGCATGGGCATCAACCCGGCCATCGACGAGGAGAAGGTCGCGGCCGCGAAGGACTTCCTCGCGTTCGCCGCGGGTGAGGGCGGCGCCGAGGCGCTCGCCGAGATCGGCATCACGCCGGCGCTGTTCACCGACTCGGTCGTCGAGACCTTCTTCTCGATCGACGGCGTGCCGACCGACGACCTGTCGCGCTTCGCGTTCGGCACGCACGAGACGAAGCCGGAGAACCCGGTCGCCGCGAGCACCGCGGCGGTGCAGAACATCCTCAACGACCTGCACACGGCCGTGATGTCCGAGTCGACGCCGATCGACGCCGCGATCGACGAGGCGGAGAGCCGCGCCGCCTCCGAGGCCGGCATCGGCTGACCCTCCTCGCGGGTCCTCCCGCCGCACGCCCCCGGGGCGCCGCGACCGCTGAGCAGCGGCGCCCCGGGCCGCGCGGCACCGCACCGAGCTTCCAGACACAGGAGTCACCACGATGTCCACGATCGCCGCCGACGAGCAGTCGCGGTCCCGGACGGACGGCGCGGGCGCGCCGACGCGTCCCCCGACGGACCGCCGCCGCGCCGGGAGCCGCCTCCGGCTGCGCAACACCCTGATCGGGTACAGCTTCATCCTGCCGAACTTCCTCGGCTTCGGGCTGCTCACCCTGATCCCGGTCGTCACGCTGTTCTACATCTCGTTCACCAACTGGAACGTCTTCGGTGTCGCGCAGTGGATCGGGCTCGACAACTTCACGCGGCTCGTCGCCGACACCAGCTTCCACCGGGCGCTGCTCAACACGCTCTACTACGCGGTGATCCACATCCCGCTGACGCTCGCCGCGTCCCTCGGCCTCGCGCTCCTGCTCAACCGCAAGCTGCGCGGCGTCGCGTTCTTCCGCACGGTGGCGTTCTTCCCCTACATCACGTCGGTCGTCGCGATCGCCGTGGTGTGGAACATGCTCTTCAGCCCCGAGTTCGGCCCGATCAACCAGATGCTGCGCGCGATCGGCGTCGACAACCCGCCCGGGTGGACCACCTCGAGCGCCTGGGCCATGCCCGCGGTCATCCTCGTCAGCGTGTGGCGCGAGATGGGCTACTACATGCTCCTGCTGCTCGCCGGCCTGCAGACCGTGCCCGCCCAGCTCTACGAGGCGGCGCGCATGGACGGTGCGAACGCGTGGCAGCGGTTCTGGAACGTCACGCTGCCCGGTCTGCGCCCGACGATGTTCTTCGTCACCGTCATGCTCACGATCCAGAGCTTCAAGATCTTCGACCTGATCCTCGTCATGACCAACGGCGGCCCCGGGCAGTCGACGCTCGTGCTCAGCCAGTACATCTGGCAGAAGGGCTTCGTCGAGAACCAGTTCGGCTACGCGTCGGCGGTCTCGGTCGCGCTCTTCCTGATCTGCATCCTCGTGACGGTCTTCCAGTTCGTGGTGAACAAGAGGAGGGAGAGCTGATGGCCACGCTCGACACCCCCACGCCCGGCCCGGCCCCGGTGCCGGCGACCGTCGCCGACGACCCCCGCCCGCGCCGCCCCCGCCGCGCCACCCCGGTGGTCGGCAGGGCGCTCGGCTACACCCTCATGATCGTCGCGGCGGCCGCGATCCTCCTGCCGTTCTTCTGGATGGTCGTCTCCTCCCTGAAGACGAACAACCAGGTCTTCACCGTCCCGATCCAGTGGTTCCCGGACCCGGTCGTGTGGCAGAACTACGTGGACATCTGGGAACGCTCCGACATGACGACGTGGCTGAAGAACACGCTCATCCTGTCGGTCACGGTCACCGTGCTCCAGGTCGTCACCGGCAGCTTCGCGGCGTACGGGTTCTCCAAGATGCGCTTCCGCGGCCGCGACGCGCTGTTCCTGCTCTACATCGGCACCATCGCCGTCCCGTGGCAGTCGTACATGATCCCGCAGTTCATCATGCTGTCCGAGGCAGGCCTGTCGAACACCCTGTGGGCGATCATCGCGCTCCAGACCTTCAGCGCGTTCGGTGTGTTCCTCATGAAGCAGTTCTTCGAGACCATCCCCGAGGAGCTCAGCGAGGCCGCACGCCTCGACGGCCTCAGCGAGTACGGGATCTGGCGGCGCATCATGATGCCGCTGTCCGTGCCGGCCATCGCGAGCCTGACGCTGCTCATGTTCGTCAACACGTGGAACGACTACCTCGGGCCGCTCATCTACCTGCGCAGCCCCGACCTGTGGACCGTCCAGCTCGGTCTCAAGTCGTTCATCGGCCAGTACAACGCCGAGCACGCGCTGATCATGACCGGGTCGGTGCTGTCCGTCCTGCCGATCGCGATCATCTTCCTCCTCGGCCAGCGGTACTTCGTCGAGGGCGTCGCGTCGACCGGTCTGAAGGGGTGACCGTCGTGGCGACGTCGATCCACGCCCCCGCCGCGACGAGCCGCCCGGGTACGCGCCGGCGTCTCGTGTCGCACGAGACGTACGCGCTCGTGTTCGCCACGGTGTACGCCGGGATGGCCACCAACATGCTGCTCGTGCTCGGCTGCCTGCCGCTCGTGGTGCTGGCGGTGACGACCGACCCGGCGGCGTCCTGGCCGGCCCTCGCGCTCGTCGCGCCGCTGTGCGCACCGGCGGTCGTCGCGGCGTTCGGGGTGTTCGGCGCCGTCAGCGCCGACTCGTCGGCGCCCGTCGTGCGCACCTGGTGGCGCACCTACCGCACGCAGTGGCGCCGCGCCACGGCGCTGGGCGCGCTCGCCACGGCGCTCGTCGTCGTCCTCGCGGTCGACGTCCGGGTCGTGTGGGGCCACCCCGTGGGCGCCGTGGCGATCCCCGTGCTCGCCACGCTCGCCGTGCTCACGGCCCTCACCGCGCTCGTGGCGGCGGCGGCTCTGCCCGACCACCCCACCGCGCGGCTGCGCGACCTGCTCAAGGCGTCCCTGTTCGCCGCCGTGCGGCGCTGGTACCTCACCGTGCCGGCCCTGCTCGTGCTCGCGCTGCTCCTGTCGCTCGTGGCCGCGCGCCCCGCCGTCGGGCTGGGCCTCGCGATCGCGCCGCTGCTGTTCGCCGCGTGGGGCGGCGCTCGCTTCGCCCTGCACTCCGCGCTCGGCACGGTCCCCGCGCCGACCGGACCGCCCCGCTGACCGTCCTCACCTCTCGTCCACCGGCGGGCCGTCCATGCACAGCCCGTCCACCGACCGTCCGGCGCCCACGGGTGCCGGGGCAGAAGGAAGTTCCCCGATGACGCTCGCCACCGGGCTCGCCACCGAGCTCGCACCCGCCGTCGACGCCGCACTGGCGACGGTCCGACGCAACATCGTCGCCTTCGGCGACCGCTACCCCGACGACACCACGCGCAATGGTCTGTACCCGCCGCGCCCCGCGACCCCCGAGTTCCCCGAGGGCGGCAACCGCGGGTGGACGACGAGCTTCTGGCCGGGCATGCAGTGGCTCGCGTTCGAGCTGACGGGCGACGTCGCGTTCCGCACGGCGGGCGAGCGACACGTCGCCGACTTCGCGCGCCGCGTCGACCAGGGCGAGGACCTGCAGACCCACGACCTCGGCTTCCTCTACACGCTCTCGTGCGTCGCGCCGTGGCGCCTGCTCGGCGACGAGACCGCCCGGCGCGCGGCGCTGTCGGCGGCCGACCACCTCATGGTGCGGTTCCTCGAGCCCGCGGGCATCCTCCAGGCGTGGGGCGACCTGTCCGACCCGGCGCAGCGCGGACGCACGATCGTCGACAGCCTCATGAACATGCCGCTGCTCACGTGGGCGGGCGAGCAGACCGGCGAGGAGCGCTTCCCCGACGCCGTGCGACGCCACACGAAGCAGCTCGCGACGCACATCGTGCGCGACGACGACACCACGTTCCACACGTTCTACTGGGACCCCGTCACGGGAGAGCCGCTGCGTGGCGGCACCGAGCAGGGCGCGGGCGACGACTCGTGCTGGGCGCGCGGCCAGGCATGGGGCATCTACGGCTTTGCGATGAACCACCGGGTGACCGGCGACCCGGCGCTGCTCGACGCGTCGCGCCGCTGCGCCGACTACTTCCTCGCCCACCTGCCGTCCGACGGCGTCCCCTACTGGGACCTCGTCTACACCGACGGCAGCGACGCCCCGCGCGACAGCTCGTCCGCCGCCATCGCGGCCTCCGGGCTGCACGAGCTCGCCTCCGTCGAGACCGACCCGGAGCGCCGCGAGCGCTACGCGGCCGCCTCGCTCGACATGCTGCGCGCTCTCGTCACGGGCTACACCCCGGCCGCGGAAGGCGTCGAGTCCGACGCGCTGCTGCTGCACTCCGTCTACGACGCGCCGAAGAGCATCGGCGTCGACGAGGGCAGCCTCTGGGGCGACTACTTCTACCTCGAGGCGCTCGTGCGCCACACGCTCCCGGGCTGGGTGAAGTACTGGTGAGGCTCGTCTCGCACGTCCCCGGAGCTCCCGCGGTCCCCTCCGGCGCCGAACGCCCGGGCGTGCTCGTGCCCGACGGCGCGACCGACCGCCTGCTCGACCTGTCCCCGGTGCTCGGCGAGGGCGTCACCGTGTCCGACGTCCTCGCCGACCCGGAGCTCACCACCTGGGTGCGCGACGCGGTCGGACGGGTCGCGGCGGACGCCGCCGCGCTGGCCACGCTCCCCCGCGCCGCCGACGTGCACCTCGCACCCCCGGTGCGGCCGCGCACGATCCTGTGCCTGGGGTACAACTACCGCGGCCACGTCCCGGACGGGCAGGACCCGGCCGCCGACGACCCGGAGTTCCCCGACGTGTTCGTCAAGACGCCGAACACGCTGAGCGGCCCGTCCGACGCCGTCGTCGTGCCCGCGGTCGCGGACGACGTCGACTACGAGGGAGAGATCGCCGTCGTCATCGGCCGGCGCGCGCACGCGGTGAGCCCCGAGGACGCGATGGAGCACGTCGCGGGGTACACGCTGTTCGACGACGTCTCGGACCGCGCGTGGCAGCGCCGCCAGAGCCAGTGGGCGATGGGCAAGTGCTTCGACGGGTTCGGCCAGCTCGGCCCCGCTGTCGTCACGGTCGACGAGGTGCCCGACTTCCACGACCTGACCGTCGAGGTCGTGCGCGACGGCGTCGTCACCGTCTCGCAGAGCACCGCGACGATGGTCTTCCGCCTGCCCCGGCTCTTGAGCTACCTCAGCCACGTCGTCACGCTGGAGCCCGGCGACGTCGTCTCGACCGGCACGCCCCAGAAGCTGCCCGACGCGCTCGCCACCCATCGACCGCTCGCGCCGGGCGACGCCGTGACGATCCGGGTGGCCGGGCTCGGAGAGCTGACGACGCGCTTCACCGCGCCGCACGCCACGACGACGGGCGCCCACGACACCTCGACCGAAGGAGTGCACGCATGATCCTCGACCAGTTCCGTCTCGACGGGAAGGTCGCGCTCGTCACCGGTTCGAGCCGCGGGCTCGGGCAGGGGGCGGCCGTCGCCCTCGCCGAGGCCGGCGCGGACGTCGCACTGCTCGACCGGAGCGTGCCGACGGAGACGATCGCGAAGGTCGAGGCCCTCGGCCGTCGCGTGCACGCCGTGCAGCGCGACCTGTCGACCGCGAAGCCGGACGAGCTGCACGCCGCGGTCGCGGAGGCCGAGGAGGCGCTCGGCGCCGTCGACGTGCTCGTCAACAACGCGGGCACGATCCGCCGCGCGCCCGCCGCCGAGCACCCGGCCGAGGACTGGGACACGGTGCTCGCGGTCAACCTGGACGCCGTCTTCCACCTCTCGCAGGCCGCCGGTCGCGGCATGCTCGAGCGCGGCGCCGGCAAGATCGTCAACATCGCGTCGATGCTGTCGTTCCAGGGCGGCATCCTCGTGCCCGGCTACGCGGCCTCGAAGCACGCCGTCGCCGGGCTGACCAAGGCCCTGGCCAACGAGTGGGCCGCACGCGGGGTGAACGTCAACGCGATCGCCCCCGGGTACATGGCCACCGACAACACGGCCCCCATCCGCGCCGACGAGGCGCGCGAGCGCTCCATCGCCGACCGCATCCCCGCGGCACGGTGGGGTACGCCGGACGACCTCGCCGGCGCGCTCGTCTTCCTCGCGTCCGACGCGGCCGCCTACGTCCACGGCGTGATCCTGCCCGTGGACGGGGGCTGGCTCGTGCGCTGAGCCGTCCCGCGCGCCGGACGCAGCTCCGGCCGAGAGCCCGACCGAAGCCTGACCGAGCACCACCCGCACCACCCAGGAGAGCAGACCCGTGGAACAGCGTTACGCCACCAGCCCCGAGCAGATCACCGGAGCGACGACGCAGGAGCTGCGCGACCGCTTCCTCGTCCAGGACCTGTTCGTCCCGGGCGAGGTCAACGTCACCTACACCCACCACGACCGCGTCGTGCTCGGCGGGGCCGTCCCCGGCGACGGTCCGCTGCCGCTGCCGACCTACGACGAGATCCGCAGCGAGTACTTCCTCGAGCACCGCGAGGTCGGCATCGTCAACGTCGGCGGCACGGGCACCGTGACGACCGACGGCGAGGTGCACGAGATGCCCAAGGGCGCGTGCCTGTACGTCGGCCGTGGTGTGCGTGACGTCGTGTTCGCGAACGCCGGTTCCGGCGACGACGGCCCGGCGGCGTTCTACCTGTTCTCGGCGCCGGCGCACACCGCGTACCCGACCGTGCTCACGCTCCCGGGCCAGGGCACGGTCCGCGAGCTCGGCGACCAGGTGACGTCGAACCGCCGCTCGCTCAACCAGTACATCCACGAGAACGGCGTGAAGTCCTGCCAGATCGTCATGGGCGTCACCTCGCTGCACGAGGGCAGCATGTGGAACACCATGCCGGCGCACACGCACGACCGTCGCACGGAGTGCTACCTGTACTTCGACGTGCCCGCCGAGGCGCGAGTCGTGCACCTGTGCGGTCAGCCGACGGAGACGCGCCACCTCGTCGTGGCCGACCGCGAGGCCGTCATCTCCCCGAGCTGGTCCGTGCACTCCGGCGTCGGCACCGCGGCCTACTCGTTCGTCTGGGCGATGGCGGGCGAGAACCAGTCCTTCGACGACATGGACGGCTTCCCCGTCACGTCGATGCGCTGACCACGCGCCACCGCGTCAGCCGACGTGGAGCCGCCGAGCCCCGGGTTGCGGGCCGTTCCAGAGCTGGATCGGCCGGTGACCCGGGGTTCGGCCGTCTCCGGGACCGCTCAGCCGTGCGGCAGGAACACCGACCGCACACAGCCGTCGGCCTTCGACTTGAACAGGTCGTATCCGCGCGGTGCGTCGTCGAGCGGCATGACGTGCGTCGCGAGGTGCTCGGTGACGAGCTCGCCGCGCGCCATGCGCTCCAGCAGCATCGGGATGTACCGCTGGCCGTGCATCTGCGCCCCGCGCAGCGTCAGGCCCTTGTTCATCACCGCGCCGAGCGGGAACTTGTCCGCGAGCGCCGCGAACACCCCGAGGACGAACACGGTGCCGCCCTTGCGGCAGTGGTAGATCGCGTGCCGCAGCGCGGTGGGTCGGTCGGTCTGCAGGCGCAGGTACTGCTTCGCGCGGTCGTACGCCTGCTCGACGGCGGACCCGCCCCCGGACTCCATGCCGACCGCCTCGATGCACACGTCGGGTCCGCGGCCGGCCGTCGCCTCGAGCAGGGCTGCGCCGACGTCGTCCGTGCCCTCCTGGAGCGTGTCGCAGCCGACGAACTCGCGCGTCATGCGCAGCCGCTCTTCGAGCGGGTCGATGACGAGGACCCGCTCGGCACCCAGCAGCATCGCGGCGCGCGCGGCCATCTGCCCGACGCCGCCCGCGCCCCACACGGCGACGACGTCGCCGGGCTGCACGCCGCCGAGGTCGGCACCCATCCAGCCGGTCGCCGCGGCGTCGGACGCGAACACGGCCCGCTCGTCGGACACGTCGTCGGGCACGGTGAACGCGCCGACGTCGGCGAAGGGCACGCGCACGTACTCGGCGTGCGACCCCTCGTACCCGCCCATGGCGTGGGAGTAGCCGTAGCACCCACCCGGCGCGAAGCCCCACAGGTGCTCGGTGATCGCGGGGTTGCGGTTGCCGTTGTCGCACAGCGAGTACAGCTCCTGGCGGCAGTACCAGCACTGCCCGCACGCGACGAACGAGGACACGACGACGCGGTCGCCGACGCGGTGCTTCGTCACCGCGGACCCGGCCTCGACGACCTCCCCGAGGAACTCGTGGCCCAGCACGTCCCCGGAGCGCATGAACGGGATGTACCCGCCGAGAAGGTGCAGGTCGGAGCCGCACGTGACCGTACGGCGCACCTTGACGACGACGTCACGGTCGTCGAGCAGCCCGGGGTCGGGCACGTCGTTCACGGCGAGGTCGTTCACCCCCATCCACTGCAGCGCCTTCACAGCCGTCCCTCCGTGCCTGCCGCGCGGATCGCGGCCTCGAGCGGCAGCGACGCGAGCGTGCGCCGCCGGGTCAGCGGTGCGTCGGGCGGCATGACGGTGCCCGTCTCGAGGAGCTGCTTGGTGAGCCGCAGCGCCTGCCGGGCGTCGTCGACGTCCACGTCGGCGGGCCGCTCGACCCGCAGTCGGAGCTCGGTGCCGAAGTCCTTGGGCGCCGGGGTGGTGGTGAGGCGGACGGCGTCCCCGAGCTCGGCGAGCGGGGCGGGACGCTGCTGTGCGAGCTGCGTCGCCAGCTCGTCGGGGGGCCGGTGCACGGTCACGGCGAGCACCGGCGCGCCGCCGGGGTGGTCGGCGCCCTGGCGGCGCGTCCACCACGTCGCGGCGCCGGCGGCCGCGGCAGACAGGGCGAGGACTTTCGTGGCGGCTCTCATGGCGGCTCCCGGGGGTGGACCGGCCGTCGGCCGGTGCGGCGGCACGCGCGGGCTGCTGCACGCGAGAGGCGGGGCGCCTCGCTCGCCAGGCTATCCCGGTCCCCGTCGACCCGCCGGGCGCGCGGTCCGTGCCTGGCGGCGCTCGTCGTCGCCCCCGAGCGCGGACCCGAGCGCGGCCAGGACGAGGAGGTCGACCGCGAGGCCGGCGACGCCGACCCACTGGACCGCGCGGAACACGAGCAGCTGCGTGAGCAGGAGCGAGACGAGGACGCCCCGCCGCACCCACACCGCGCTCGCTCGGCGGTCCGCCCGACCCGCGACGAGTCCGACGACGACGCACGCGACGGTCGCGGCGACCCCGGGGAGCATCCCGACCCCAACCCACGTCGGCACGTCGACGTCCCGGGTCACGACACGCACCGCGACGGCCACGGACCCCGCGGCGACGCCGAGCACCGCGACGACGACCACGACCGCCGCCCACCGCTGCTCGAGCGCCGCGGTGAACCACGCCGACGCGCGGCGCACGAGCGCGCGGACCGGGTCGGGCACGTCGACGTCGTCGCGCGGCACCGCCTCGACCAGCGCCGCCACCTGCTCGGCGGCCGGCTCGCCGCGCCCGAGCGCGGCGAGCGTGCGGGCCTCCTCGCGCGCGGCATCGGTGAACCCGCCCGCGACGCCGGCGACGGCTCGGTCCGTCGCGACGGCGAGGTACTCGCCCGCGTGGTGCCGACGGCGGCCGTGCAGCGCCTCGACGAGGAGCACGAGGACGACGACGGTCGCGTAGATGAGCGCCGCCGTCGGCTCGTAGAAGTAGTCGTTGTCCGCCGTGACGAACTTGCCGATCTCGTCGACGAACAGCCCGAAGCCGACGCCGCTGAGCACGGCGCCGAGCGAGCGCAGCGCCGGCCCGACGAACGACAGCAGCACCACGACGCCGAGGGCCATGCCCAGCCCGCCCCACAGCACGTGCGCGACGTGCAGGTCTCCCCCGCCGACCTGCGGGTAGCCGGACGCCGCGAGGAAGAAGCGCGTGAGGAGCACGGTGGCCACCGTCACGACGAGGAAGGTCACGAGGTGCCGCGTGGCGGCGGTGTCCCGCACGACACCGAGCCGCACGACGCGGCCCCGGGCAGACATGCCGCGCCGGGGCTCGCGGGACGCCGTCGGGCCACCCGTCACCGCTTGCGCTTCTCCCGGACGCGCACGCTGATCTCGATGGGCGTGCCCTCGAAGCCGAACGTCTCGCGCAGGCGGCGCTCGACGAACCGGCGGTAGCCCGCCTCGAGGAACCCCGTCGCGAAGATCACGAACCGCGGCGGGCGCGTGGACGCCTGCGTCGCGAAGAGGATGCGGGGCTGCTTGCCGCCGCGCAGCGGGTGCGGGTGCGCCGCGACGAGCTCGCCGAGGAAGGCGTTGAGCCGCCCCGTCGGGATGCGCGTGTCCCACGCGTCGAGCGCGCGCTCCATCGCCGGGACCAGACGGTCGGTGTGCCAGCCGGTGCGCGCCGAGACGTTCACCCGGGGCGCCCACTGCACCTGCACGAGGTCCTTCTCGATCTCGCGCTCGAGGAACGGGCGCCGGTCCTCGTCCATGAGGTCCCACTTGTTGTACGCGATCACGAGGGCGCGACCGGCGTCCACCACCTGGGAGATGACGCGCGTGTCCTGCTCGGTGAGCGGCACGGACGCGTCGACGAGCACGACCGCGAGCTCCGCCTTCTCGATCGCGGCCTGGGTGCGCAGCGACGCGTAGAAGTCGGCGCCCTTCGTCTGGTGCACGCGACGGCGGATGCCCGCCGTGTCGACGAGCACGTACGGCACGCCCTTGAGCTCGACGAGCTCGTCGACCGGGTCGCGCGTCGTCCCAGCGGTCTCGTCGACGACCACGCGCTCGGAGCCCGCGATCTTGTTGAGCAGCGACGACTTGCCGACGTTCGGCCGCCCCACGAGCGCGATGCGGCGCGGGCCGGTGGGGCGCGCCTCGCCGTGCGCGGACACGGTCGGCAGCGCCGCCATGGCCGCGTCGAGCAGGTCGCCCGTGCCGCGCCCGTGCAGGGCGGAGACGGGCATCGGCTCGCCGAGACCGAGGCTCCACAGCGCCGCGGCGTCCGCCTCGCCAGACGGGCCGTCGACCTTGTTGGCGCACAGCACCACGGGCTTGCCTGAGGAGCGCAGCAGTCGCACGACGCGCTCGTCCGTCGCCGTCGGGCCGACCGTCGCGTCGACGACGAACAGCACCGCGTCGGCGAGGGAGACGGCCACCTCGGCCTGCTCGGCGACCTTCGACTCGATGCCCGCGACGTCGACCTCCCAGCCGCCCGTGTCCACGAGGGTGAACCGACGGCCCGACCACTCGGCGGGATAGCTCACGCGGTCGCGCGTCACACCCGGCTTGTCCTCCACGACGGCCTCGCGCCGCCCGAGGATGCGGTTGACGAGCGTCGACTTGCCGACGTTCGGACGCCCGACGACCGCGAGAACCGGCAGGATCTCGGCCACCTCGACACCGTCGAGCTCGTCGTCGTCCGCATCGAGCAGGACGAGGTCGGTCTCCTCGAGCTCGTAGTCCGCCAGGCCGGCGCGCAGCGCGCGCTCGCGGGCCTCGTCCTCGGCGGAGTCCGCGGGGTCGAGCTGCGGGTCGTGCTCGGGCCCGGCGGCGTCGAGGTCGTCGGGCGTGCCGGGCTGGGCCTGGTCGGGAGTGGTCATGGCGACGATTCTCCCAGGTCGAGGCCCACGCGCCGAACGCTCAGCCGACGGCCCGTCGGCGCTCGGCCGCGAGGCGCGCGACGACGTCGCGCACGAGGTCGTCCGGCACCGGTTCCGCGAGGGGGAACCGCAGCGTGCCCTTGCCGTCGCGGTAGCGCGCGACACGGCGTGCGAGCGCGTCGTCCTCGTCGACGTCGGGCACGGGGTAGAGCGAGACGTGGTGCGCCCAGCCCGCGAGGTAGACGAGGTAGTGACCGTCGAGCGTGAACGTCGGGATGCCGTAGCTGATGCGCTCCTCGAGCCCCGCGACCGTCGCGTGGGCGACCTCGCGCAGGTGCGCGACCACCTCCCGGGCGTCCGGGGCGAGCGCGGCCACGTACTCGTCGACCGTCCTCGGCTTGTCCGCCATGGCTGTCCCCTCCGCGTCCGCGTGCGGCCGTGCCGGGTCGTCGCGCGGTACGGCGCCGGGACGTCCACGGCCCGGCGCTACGGGAACCTACTCCTGCTCAGGCACGCCGTCGCGCCGAGGGGGCGCCGCCCGGCTCGTGACGGCGGGACCGTCCAGGGGCAGCGCGAGTCCCGTGCTCGCGACCGTGTCGGCGACGAGCCCGGCGAGCGCGGTGCGCACCCGCTCGTTCGCCTGCTCGAGCGCCTGCTTGCCGCTCGTGCCGGGCGCACGCTCGACCACCACGGGCTCGCCGAACCGCACGACGACGCGTCGGCGCGGTCCCGGCACGTGGTTCACGCTCTCGCCGGTGCGCCGGGTCCCGAGCACCGCGACCGGGACGACGGGCGCTCCCGCCTGGAGCGCGAGCCATGCCACGCCGGCGCGCGCCGACGTGGCGTCTCCCCGCCCTCGGTTGCCCTCCGGGAACACACCGACGGCGCCGCCGCGCCGCAGCACCCCGAGCCCCGCGGCGAGCGCGCGCCGGCCGCCGCGCCGGTCGACCGGGATCTGGCCCGCCGCGCGCAGCACCCACCCGACCGGCCCGGTGAACATCTCCTCCTTGACGAGCACGTGCAGCGGGCGCGGCGCGACGCCGAGCACCACCGGTCCGTCGACGACGCCGGTGTGGTTCGCCGCGAGGACGACCGGTCCGTCGACCGGCACGTTGTCGGCGCCCTGGACACGCGTGTCCCAGACGACACGGGCGAGGAACCGCCCGACCCACCGCGACCAGGACGGGCCGACGGGTGACGGGACGTCCGGCGCGCCGGTCGGCGACGGACCGGCGCCGGGCGCGCTCACGGCGCAGGGCGCGGGGTCACCGCCCGCCCGGTCACGTGCGCGACGACGGCGAGGACGGCCTCGACGGTCTGCTCGAGGTCGAGCTCGGAGGAGTCGACCGTCACGACACCGTCGGCGGCCTCCTGGAACTGCGAGACGGTCGAGTCGTCGCGGTCGCGGCGCAGCACCTGGTCGCGCGTCGCCTCGACCGCCGCCGCGTCGGCCGTGCCGTGCACGTCGAGCGACCGGCGCGCGAGGCGCGCCTCCTCGCTCGCGGTGAGGAGCACGCGCACGTCCGCGTCCGGGGCGACCACGGTGGTGATGTCGCGCCCCTCGGCCACGACACCGCGTCCCGCGGAGAACCCGCCGGGTGCGCGCTCCGCCTCGACGACGGCGCGCTGGAGGCGGCGCAGCTCCGCGCGGACGTCGAGGTTCGTCGCGACCGCACTGACGGCCGTGGAGATCGCGGTCGTGCGGATCTCCTCCCCCACGTCCTCGCCGTCCACGTGGACGGAGGGCGCGGCCGGGTCGAGCCCCATGACGAGCGGCATGACGCGGACCGCGTGCGCCACCGCCGTCTGGTCCGTCAGGTCCTCGCCGCGGCGCAGGCACCACCACGTCGCCGCCCGGTACATCGCCCCCGTGTCGAGGTACGCCAGCCCGAGCCGGCGCGCCACGCCCTTGGAGACGCTGGACTTGCCCGACCCCGACGGGCCGTCGATCGCGACCGTCAGCGGCGTCGCCCCCGTGGCCGCGCTCACTGCGCGAGGTCCGTGCGCAGCGCCGTCGCGCCGTGCAGGTAGACGTGCTGCACGTCCGCACGGGCGACGTCGAGGTCCGCGTGCGCCATGAGCCGCACGACGCGCGGCAGCGCGCCCGGCACCGCGATCTCGGTGGCGCACATGAGCGGCACGTCGCCGAGCCCCATCTCGCGCGCCGCCGCCGCCGGGAAGTCGGCCACGAGGTCGGGCGTGCACGTGAAGAAGATCGAGATGAGGGCCGCGGTGTCGACGTCGTTCGCGTCGAGCACGGCCTGCACGAGCTCGCGCGTGCGCGCGAACAGGTGGTCGCGCTCGTCGGCGTCGAGCTGGGTCGCGCCCCGGATCGCCCGGACCGGCATGGGTGGTGCTCCTTCGTGCGGGACGTCGCCGGCCACGCGGCCGGCCGTCGGTGGGGTGGAGGGGTCAGAGCCCGACGGCGGACATGAGGCTGCCGAGCTCGGTGCGGCCGAGCACGCGCGTGGTGCCGGGGCGCAGGTCCCCGAGCGCGATCGGCCCGATCCGGGTCCGCACGAGACGCGTCACCGGGTGCCCGACCTCCTCGAACATGCGGCGCACGACGCGGTTGCGTCCGGAGTGCAGCACGACCTCGACCATCGTCTGATCGGGCACCTGGTCGACGACGCGGTAGGCGTCGGCGCGCACGGTGCCGTCCTCGAGCTCGATGCCGTGGAGGAACTTGTTCCCGACGTTCCCGGGCACCTTGCCGCGCACCGTGACGAGATAGGTCTTCGCCACCTCGTGCGACGGGTGCGCGAGGTGGTTCGCGAGCTCGCCGTCGTTGGTGAGCAGGAGCAGCCCCTCGCTCTCGGCGTCGAGCCGTCCCACGTGGAACAGCCGCTCGGACCGGTCCGCGACGAGGTCCGCCAGCGACGGGCGCCCCTCCGGGTCGTGCATCGTCGACACCACGCCGCGGGGCTTGTTCACCGCGAGCGTCACCCGCGAGGTGTCGAGCTGCAGACGCAGGCCGTCCACGTGCACGACGGCCCGGGTCGGGTCCACCCGCACGCCGAGCTCGCGCACGCGGACGCCGTCGACCTCCACGCGCCCCGCCGCGATGAGCTCCTCGCACGCGCGGCGCGAGCCGAGGCCGGCGGACGCGAGCACCTTCTGCAGGCGCACGCCGTCCTCGACGTGCACGTCGTGCGTCGGCTCCTGCGCGGGCGCGGGACGGCGCCGCGGCGACCCGCCCTGCGGTCGTCCGGCGCGCGGCTGCGTGCCGCGACCGCGCGGCTGCGCGCCACGTCCCCGCGGCGAGTCGCCGCCCCGGCGCGGGCCGTCCCCGCTCCGTCGCGGACCGTTGCCGCCGCGCCGCCCGTCTGCTGTGCTCATCCCTGTCCTTCGTCCGTGCCCTCGGGCGCCGCTGCGGCGTCCGAGGGAGTGTGCCGGTCCGTGTCACGGGACCGGCGGGGCCCCGGGCCTCCGCGCAGGTCGGCGAGCCCGTCGATGCCCTCGAGGTCGTCCATGCCCGGCAGGTGCGGCGCGAGCGCCGGTAGCTCGTCGAGCGACGTGAAGCCCATCCGCTCGAGGAAGTACCCCGTCGTGCCGAAGAGGCCCGCGCCCGTGTGCGGGTCCTGGCCGACCTCGGCCACGAGCCCGCGCGCGACGAGCGTGCGCACCACGCCGTCGACGTTCACGCCCCGCACCGCGGAGACCTGCCCGCGGCTGACCGGTTGACGGTACGCGATGACGGCGAGAGTCTCCAACGCCGCCTGCGTGAGCCGGGCCGTCTGCCCGGCCTGCACGAAGCGGCTCACGACGTCCGCGTGCGCGGACGCCGAGTACACGCGCCACCCGCCGCCCGCCTCGCGCAGCTCGAACCCGCGCGGCCGCCCGCCGTCGACGCCCCGGTACTCGGCCGCGAGCGCCCGCAGGGCCGCGGTCACCTCGTCGGTCGGCACCTCGAGCGCCGCGGCGAGCTCCACCACGGGCACCGGCTCGTCCACGACCATGAGCACGGCCTCGAGCGCGGCGGGCAGGCCGCCGGGCAGGTCGTGCACGTCCGGGACGGCCGTCGTCGTGGGCTGGTTCACGCAGGGACCTCCTCCTCCGCGCCGGACGGCAGGGCCGCGGCGCTCTCGACGTCGTCGTCGCTCGGACGGGGCTCGTCGAACCCGCTGCCGGCGCCGCGGACGCCCTCGTCGTCGCCGCCCGCCCAGCGCACGGTGAGCTCTCCGAGCGGCGTCACCTGGTCGAATCCCACGAGGCCCTCGCGGAACAGCTCGAGCAGCGCGAGGAAGCGTGCGACGACCACGACCGTCTCCCCCGCGTCGGCGACGAGCGCCCGGAACGTCGCCGCGCCCTGGCGCCGCACGTGCCCGGCCACGAGCTCCGCCTGCTCGCGCACGCTCACCGCGGGCGCGTGCAGGTGCGCGAGGTCGACGCCGGGCGGCGGCGGCTTGGGCGCCAGGGCGCCGGCCGCGAGCGCCGCGAGCCGGTCGGGTCCCATCGTCCACACGAGCTCGGGCAGCAGGGCCGCGAGGTGCGGCTCGAGCTGCACGAGGCGCGGGAACCGGCGTCCCTGGTTCTCGAACCGCTCCGCGAGCACTCCCGCGACGTCCTTGTACGCGCGGTACTGCAGGAGCCGGACGAACAGCAGGTCGCGCGCTTCGAGCAGCGCGAGGTCGTCCTCGTCGTCGACGGTGCCCGACGGCAGGAGGCGTGCCGCCTTGAGGTCGAGCAGCGTCGCCGCCACGACGAGGAACTCGCTCGCCGTGCCGAGGTCCCAGCCGGGGTGGGGCTCGCCGGCCGCGCGGGCCGCCTCGGCGGCGCGCTCGGCGTCGCGGATGTAGGCGATGAAGTCGTCCGTCACGCGGCCGAGCGCCACCTCGGTGATGTCGAGCCGGTGCTTGGTGATGAGGGACAGCAGGAGGTCGAACGGCCCGTTGAAGTTGTCGAGCCGGACCTCGAAGCCGCGGTGCTCGGGCGTCCCGGCCGCGTCAGGCGGCGTCGCCACGGGCGACCAGCTCCCGGGCGAGCTGCCGGTAGGCCTGGGCGCCAGGGTGGTTCGGCGCGTACACGGTGATGGGCTCGGCGGCCACGGACGCGTCGGGGAACTTCACCGTGCGGCCGATGACGGTCTGCAGCAGCTTGTCGCCGAACGCCTCGTGGACGCGCGCCACGACCTCGCGCGAGTGCAGGGTCCGCGCGTCGAACATCGTCGCGAGGATGCCGTCCACGTCGAGGCGCGGGTTGAGGCGGTCGCGCACCTTGTCGATGGTCTCGACGAGCAGCGCGACGCCGCGCAGCGCGAAGAACTCGCACTCGAGCGGGATGAGCACGCCGTGCGCGGCCGTCAGCGCGTTGACGGTCAGCAGCCCGAGCGAGGGCTGGCAGTCGACGAGGATCACGTCGTAGTCGTCGACGACCGGCCGCAGGACGCGCGAGAGCACCGACTCGCGGGCCACCTCGCCGACGAGCTGGACCTCGGCCGCGGAGAGGTCGATGTTGGCCGGGAGCACGTCGAGGTTGTCGACCTCGGTGGGCTGGAGCACGTCCTGGATGTCGACCTCCCGCTCCATGAGCAGGTTGTAGACGGTCAGGTCGAGCTCGTGCGGGTTGATCCCCAGGCCGACCGACGCGGCGCCCTGGGGGTCGAAGTCGACCAGCAGCACACGTCGCCCGTACTCCGCGAGCGCGGCACCCAGGTTGATCGTGGTCGTCGTCTTGCCGACCCCGCCCTTCTGGTTGCACATCGCGATGATGCGGCCGGGCCCGTGCGTCGCGAGCGCGGCCGGCACGGCGAACTCGGGCAGGGGGCGACCGACGACGTCGGTGCGGACCTCCCCCGCGGTGCCCGGCGAGGTCACCGGGACGTCGACGGGCGCAGGGCCCGTCTCGTGCTGTGTCTCGGCCTGGCTGCTCACGTCCGCCACGGTATCGCAGGACCCCCGGCGGCACGCGCCTCCGGGCCCCGCGTGGCGCGACTCAGCCGAGCGCGCGAGGGTGCGCGGCGGTGTACACCTCGCGCAGCGTGTCCGGCGTCACGAGGGTGTAGATCTGGGTCGTCGTCACCGACGCGTGACCCAGCAGCTCCTGCACGACGCGCACGTCCGCGCCGCCCGCCAGGAGGTGCGTCGCGAAGGAGTGGCGCAGGGTGTGCGGGGAGATGCGCTCCGGCCGGTCGATGCCGGCCCGCTCGGCGGCCGTGCGGAGCACCGCCCAGGCGCTCTGCCGCGACAGCCGCGCACCGCGCGTGTTGAGGAACACGGCCGGGGTGCCCCGTCCGCTCGCGGCCAGGCCCGGTCGTCCGCGCACCAGGTACGCGTCGAGCGCGCGCCGTGCGAACGACCCGACCGGCACGACGCGCTCCTTGCCGCCCTTGCCGAGCAGGCGCACCGCGCCGCCGGTCACGTCGAGGTCGTCGACGTCGAGGCTCACCGCCTCGGAGATGCGCGCACCCGTGGAGTACACGAGCTCGAGCAGCGCTCGGTCGCGCAGCGGCGCCGGACCGTCGCCCGCGCTCGCCGCCTCGAGGATGCGCTCGACCTCGTCGGTGGAGATCGCCTTGGGCAGCCGCTTGCCCTGCGACGGCGGGCGCGCGTCCGCGGACGCGTCGGACTCGGCGAGCCCCTCCGCCGTGCAGAACCGGTGCCACCCGCGCACCGCGGCCACGGACCGTGCCGTGGACGACGGCGAGAGGCTCGCCCCGCCGTCGGACCCGGTGCGCAGGGCGGTGACGTACGCGGACACGTCGTCGGGGGCGACGTCGCGCACGGCGTGGTTGCCGCGCGCCGCGAGGAACGCCACGTAGCGGGTGAGGTCGCGCCGGTAGGCCGCGACCGTGTTGGCGGACAGCCCGCGCTCGACGGCGAGGTGCGCGAGGTACTCGCGCGCTGCGCGGTCGAGGGCGCCGGGCACGCTGGTCGTGGGCCCCGTGGAACCGCTCACCGGCGCCGTCCCGCCACCGCGCTCACCAGGGCAGGAAGACGTCGACCGCGACCGCGACGAACAGGAGGGTGAGGTAGGTGATGGACGCGTGGAACACCTTCATCGCACCGATCTTGCCGCGCGAGGGGTCCTTGGCGCGGCGCAGCATCGTCACGCACGAGACCATGAACCAGGCGCCCAGGGCGGTCGCGACCACGCCGTAGAACCAGGTCATGCCGGCCAGCGGCCACAGCGCGAGCGAGGACGCCACCATCGCGAGCCCGTAGACGATCATCTCCCGCGCGACCCGGCGGTCGTCCGCGACGACCGGGAGCATCGGCACGCCCGCGGTGGCGTAGTCGCGCTTGAACTTCATCGACAGCGGCCAGTAGTGCGGCGGAGTCCAGAAGAAGATGACGAGGAACAGCGCCACGGCCGCCCAGCTCAGCGACCCGGTGACCGCGGACCAGCCGATGAAGACGGGCATGCACCCCGCGATGCCGCCCCAGACGATGTTCTGCGGTGTGCGGCGCTTGAGGATCATCGTGTAACCCACGACGTAGATCGCGATGGCCGCGAACGTCAGCCAGGCCGCCACCGCGTTGACCAGCACCGCGAACCACACGAGGGACACGACGCCGAGGGCGGTCGCGAACACGAGAGCCGCGCGCGGTGTGACCTCTCCCGTGACGAGCGGGCGCCGCTTGGTGCGGTTCATGACCTCGTCGATGTCACGGTCGAGGTAGCAGTTGTAGGCGTTCGCCGACCCCGCCGCGAGCGCACCGCCCACGAGCGTGGCGAGCACGAGCCACAGCCCGGGCATCCCGCCCTCGGCGAGGATCATCGTCGGCAGCGTCGTGACGAGCAGGAGCTCGATGATGCGCGGCTTCGTCAGCGCGACGTACGCGCCGACCCGCGCCCTCCACCCGCGCGTCCCCGCGCCCGCGCGGTCACCGGGAGCCGACGCAGGAGCCGTCGCCGCGGCGGCCGACCCGGAGGTCGGTGCGGAGCGCGACGGGACGCGGGTGCCGTCGATCGGTGCCTGGCTCGTGGTGTGCACGCGCTTCGGTGTTCCGTTCTGAGGTGGGGGCGAGCTGGGGCGGACCGCCGTCCGTCCGCTGCTCATCGTACGTCGCCCCCTGCCCGCGCACCGTCCGCACCCGCCCGCGGGCGGTGTGAGATCCGACCGGGATCCACCACGTGGGCACCCGCCGGGCGCGCGGGCACGACGCGTATAGGCTGGACGGCGCAGGCCAGGCCGTGCCGCTGCGCCCGCTCGACGGGGACGCGCGACACGCTCGGACGGCCGGCCCCGCCGGGGTCGTCCGACGGCCTGCTTCGAGATGTCGCGAGGATCCGGGGCCGCGCGCTCCGGACGGGAATGAGGTTCGGTGAACGCGTTGTCCCCTGCTCACACGCCCCTGGACTGGACGGACCTGGACGACCGGGCCGTCAGGTCGATCAAGGCGCTCGCCGCCGACGCCGTGGAGAAGGTCGGCAACGGCCACCCCGGCACCGCCATCTCGTTGGCTCCCGCGGCGTACATGCTCTTCCAGAAGGTCATGCGCCACGACCCGGCGGACGAGCACTGGGTCGGCCGCGACCGGTTCGTGCTCTCGGCCGGCCACTCGTCGCTCACGCTGTACCTCCAGCTGTTCCTCGCGGGCTACGGCCTCGAGATGGACGACCTCGCGGCGCTGCGCACGTGGGGCTCGAAGACCCCCGGCCACCCGGAGTACAAGCACACCCGGGGCGTGGAGATCACCACGGGCCCGCTCGGCCAGGGCCTGGCGTCGGCCGTCGGCATGGCGTTCGCCGCCCGGCGCGAGCGCGGGCTCCTCGACCCCAACGCCGCGCCCGGCGAGTCGCCGTTCGACCACAACGTGTACGTCATCGCCTCCGACGGCGACCTGCAGGAGGGCGTGACCTCCGAGGCGTCGTCGCTCGCCGGCCACCAGCAGCTCGGCAACCTCGTGGTGATCTGGGACGACAACAAGATCTCCATCGAGGACGACACCGACATCGCGTTCACCGAGGACGTCCTCGCGCGCTACGAGGCGTACGGCTGGCACACCCAGCGCGTCGACTGGACGAACGGCGGGACCGGGTACGGCGAGGACGTCGACGCCCTCGCGGCGGCGCTCGAGTCCGCGCGCACGGAGACGGGCAAGCCGTCGATCATCGCGCTGCGCACGATCATCGGCTGGCCCTCCCCGACCAAGCAGAACACCGGCGGCATCCACGGCTCGGCCATGGGCGCCGACGAGGTGCGCGGCCTCAAGATCGAGCTCGGCCTGGACCCCGAGGCGACGTTCGCGATCGACGACGACGTGCTCGCGCACACGCGCTCGGTGGCCGAGCGCCAGTCGGACCGCCGCGGCGCGTGGGACACCGCCTTCGAGGCGTGGAAGACCGCCAACCCGCAGGGCGCGGAGCTCCTCGACCGCCTCGCCCGCCGCGAGCTGGCGGCCGGGTGGCAGGACGCGCTGCCGACGTTCGAGGCGGGCAAGGCCGTGGCGACGCGTGCGGCGTCGGGCAAGGTGCTCACGGCGCTCAAGGACGTGCTCCCCGAGCTGTGGGGCGGTTCCGCCGACCTCGCCGGGTCGAACAACACGACCATGGACGGCGAGCCGTCGTTCGTGCCGCAGGAGCACGCCACGAAGAAGTTCCCGGGCAACGAGTACGGGCGCACGCTGCACTTCGGCATCCGTGAGCACGCGATGGGCTCGATCCTCAACGGGATCGTGCTCCACGGCGGCACGCGCGCCTACGGCGGCACGTTCCTCACGTTCTCCGACTACATGCGCCCGGCCGTGCGTCTCGCGGCCCTCATGCAGATCCCGACGACGTTCGTGTGGACGCACGACTCGATCGGCCTGGGCGAGGACGGTCCGACGCACCAGCCGATCGAGCACCTCGCGGCGCTGCGCGCCATCCCCGGTCTCGACGTCGTGCGTCCGGCCGACGCGAACGAGGTCGCCTGGGCGTGGCGCACCATCCTCGAGACGACCGAGCGTCCCGCCGGCCTGATCCTCACGCGCCAGGGCGTGCCCACGTTCCCGCGCGGCACCGAGGGCTACGCCGACGCGTCGGGCACCGCCCGGGGCGGTTACGTGCTGCTCGACACCGAGGGCACGCCCGACGTGATCCTCATCGGCACCGGATCCGAGGTCCAGCTCGCCGTCGAGGCGCGCGAGCTCCTCGCCGCCGACGGCGTCCGGGCGCGCGTCGTCTCGCTGCCGAGCCGCGAGTGGTACGACCTCCAGGACGAGGGGTACCGCGAGTCGGTCCTGCCGGCGTCCGTGCGGGCGCGCGTGTCCGTCGAGGCGGGCGTCGCGCAGGGCTGGCGCGAGCTCGTCGGCGACGCCGGCCGCACCGTCGGCATCGAGCACTACGGCGCGTCCGCCGACTACAAGGTGCTGTACCGGGAGTTCGGCATCACGGCCGAGGCCGTCGCGTCGGCGGCCCGCGAGTCGATCGCCGCCGCCCGCGGCGGCGACACGCCCGGCGGCCCCGCGAAGCTCGCGGAGGGCGGCACTGGCGACGTCGACTGACCGATCGTAGATTCCGGGGTGGGGCCCGGTACGGTGCCCCACCCCGGCCCGCGGCGCGACGGGACGCCCGAGCGCGCACACCGGGACCGACGCGTCCCGGCCCATCTCGAGGCACGACGAGAGGACCCCTGATGACGCAGACCACCGTCCCCGGCCCCATCGAGCAGCTCCGCCAGGCGGGTGTGTCCATCTGGCTCGACGACCTGTCGCGCGAACGGCTGCGCACCGGCAACCTCGCCGACCTCGTCGCCGAGCGCGGCGTCGTCGGCGTCACGACGAACCCCACGATCTTCGCCTCGGCCCTCGCGAAGGGCGACGCGTACGACGCGCAGCTGGCCGACCTGGCACGCCACGGCACGGACGAGAAGGCCGTCGAGGCCGCCGTCGAGACCATCACGACCGACGACGTCCGCGCCGCCGCGGACCTGCTGCGTCCGGTCTACGACGCGACGGACGGCGTCGACGGGCGCGTGTCCATCGAGGTCGACCCGCGCCTGGCGGACCAGGACGCCTCGGCCACCGTCGAGGTCGCCGAGCGCCTGTGGCGCACGATCGACCGGCCCAACGTCTACATCAAGATCCCCGCCACGCTCCCCGGGCTCGAGGCGATCACGCAGACGCTGGCGAAGGGCATCAGCGTCAACGTGACGCTCATCTTCTCCCTCGAGCGCTACCGCGCGGTGATGGACGCGTTCGCGTCCGGGCTGGAGCAGGCCCGCGACGCGGGCCACGAGCTCGCCCCGATCGGCTCCGTCGCCTCGTTCTTCGTCTCGCGCGTCGACAGCGCGGTGGACACGGCGCTGGAGAAGGTGGGCACCCCCGAGGCGCTCGACCTGCGCGGCCGTGCGGCCATCGCCAACGCCCGGCTCGCCTTCGAGGCGTACCAGGAGTTCGTGGGCACCGACCGCTGGCGCGCGCTCGCCGCCGCCGGCGCCCGCCCGCAGCGGCCGCTGTGGGCGTCCACCGGGGTGAAGAACCCCGAGTACCCCGACACGATGTACGTGTCCGAGCTGGTCACGGACGGCGTCGTGAACACGATGCCCGAGGGCACGCTGCAGGCGTTCGCCGACCACGGCACCGTCACCGGTGACACGGTGGTCGACGGCATCGGCGCGGCTCGCCGCACGATCGAGGCCGTGGAGTCCTTCGGCGTCTCGATGACCGAGGTGACCCACGAGCTGGAGCGCGAGGGCGTGCGCAAGTTCGAGGACAGCTGGACCGAGCTCCTCGAGACGACCGCAGGCGGTCTGCGCGACGTCGCCGGACGCAGCTGACGCCCGTCCTGCCACGCGGGCAGCCCCGCACCGGCGTGCCGCGGCGCTCCTCGCGTCGCGGCACGCCTCAGAACTCCCCACCCCCTCGAACGGAACGGTGCCATCAGGTGAGACCGGCGAAGATCTCGGCAGAGCACAACCCCCTGCGCGACCCCTCCGACCTGCGGCTGCCCCGGATCGCCGGGCCGTGCGGGCTCGTCATCTTCGGCGTGACGGGGGACCTCGCGCGCAAGAAGCTCATGCCCGCGGTGTACGACCTCGCGAACCGTGGCCTGCTCCCGCCCGGCTTCGCCCTCACCGGCTTCGCGCGACGCGACTGGGAGGACCAGGACTTCGCCCAGGTGGTGCACGACGCCGTCAAGGAGCACGCGCGCACCCCGTTCCGCGAGGCCACCTGGCGCCAGCTCGCCGAGGGGATCCGGTTCGTCCAGGGGACGTTCGACGACGACGACGCGTTCGAGCGCCTGCGCGAGACCGTCGAGACGCTCGACGCCGAGCGCGGCACCGGCGGCAACCACGCCTTCTACCTGTCCGTGCCCCCGAGCGGCTTCCCGGTCGTGTGCCGCCAGCTCGCCGAGTCCGGCCTGTCGAGGTCCGAGGGCGACGCCTGGCGACGCGTCGTCATCGAGAAGCCGTTCGGCCACGACCTCGAGAGCGCGCGCGAGCTCGACGCCGTCGTGTCCGAGGTGTTCCCGCCCGACGCGGTGTTCCGCATCGACCACTACCTCGGCAAGGAGACGGTCCAGAACCTCCTCGCCCTGCGCTTCGCGAACCAGATGTTCGAGCCGATCTGGAACGCGCACTACGTCGACCACGTCCAGATCACGATGGCGGAGGACATCGGCATCGGCGGGCGCGCCGGCTACTACGACGGCATCGGCGCCGCGCGCGACGTCATCCAGAACCACCTGCTGCAGCTCCTCGCGCTCGTGGCGATGGAGGAGCCGGTCTCCTTCGACGCGCCGTCGCTGCGCGCCGAGAAGATCAAGGCGCTGTCGTCGGTCCGCGTGCCGCGCGACCTGTCGCGCCACACGGCGCGAGGCCAGTACACCGCCGGCTGGCAGGGCGGCGAGGAGGTCATCGGGTTCCTCGACGAGGACGGGATCCCGGCGGACTCGGCGACCGAGACGTACGCCGCGGTGCGCGTGGACGTCGACAACCGCCGCTGGGCGGGCGTGCCGTTCTACCTGCGCACCGGCAAGCGGCTGGGCCGCCGCGTCACCGAGGTCGCGGTCGTGTTCAAGAAGGCTCCGCACCTGCCGTTCGAGAGCTCGCAGGCCTCCGAGCTGGGCAACAACGCGCTCGTCATCCGCGTCCAGCCCGACGAGGGCGTGACGATGCGCTTCGGCGCCAAGGTGCCGGGCACCGCCATGGAGGTGCGCGACGTGACGATGGACTTCGGGTACGGGCACTCGTTCACCGAGTCCTCCCCCGAGGCCTACGAGCGTCTCATCCTCGACGTGCTGCTCGGCGACCCGCCGCTGTTCCCCACGCGCGAGGAGGTCGAGCTGTCCTGGAAGATCCTCGACCCGATCACTGCGCACTGGGCGGCCAAGGGCACGCCCGAGCCGTACCGGTCGGGTACCTGGGGGCCCGCCTCCGCCGACGAGATGCTCGCGCGCGACGGCCGCACGTGGCGGCGACCGTGACGGCGCGCCGTCGGTCCGCTGCCCGCGACGCCGGAGACCGACCCGCCCGACCCGACCTGCGCACCTCCAGCACCCGACCGGGGAGGACCCCGCGATGATCATCGACCTGCCCGGTACCACGACGAACGCCGTCAACAAGAGGCTCGTCCGGCTCCGTGACGAGGGCGGCGCGATCGCCCTCGGTCGTGTCCTGACCCTCGTGATCATGGCCGAGGAGGCGGACGTCGAGACGTCCATCGAGGCCGCGAACGACGCGAGCCGCGAGCACCCCTGCCGTGTCGTCGTGGTCGCCCCCGCGTCGCGCGAGTCCGCGACGGGGCTGGACGCCCAGATCCGCGTCGGTGGCGACGCGGGCGCGTCCGAGGTGGTCGTGCTCCGCGCCTCCGGCCCGATGCTCGAGCACACCGACACGCTCGTCATGCCGCTGCTCCTGCCCGACGCCCCGATCGTGGTGTGGTGGCCGGGACAGCCCCCGGCGGCGCCGGACGACCACCCCGTCGGCCGGATGGCGCAGCGCCGCATCACCGACTCCATCACGGCACAGGACCCCGAGGCGACGCTCGCGTCCCTCGCCGCGACGTACGGCCCGGGCGACTCCGACCTCGCGTGGGCGCGGGTCACGCTGTGGCGTGGTCTCATCGCCGCGGCGCTCGACCAGCCGCCGTTCGACCCGGTGACCGACGTCGTGGTGGAGGGCCAGGCGCGGCACACCTCGCTCGACCTCCTCGCGGCCTGGCTCGGCGAGCGGCTGCGCTGCCCGGCGAGGATCGTCCGCAAGGACGGTGCCGAGGCGATCACCCGCGTCACGCTCGAGCGTCGCAGCGGCCCGATCGTCCTCGACCGCCCCGACGGCCGGATCGTCACGATCAGCCAGCCCGGGAAGCCCGACCGACGCGTCGCGCTGCCGATCCGGACGCTCAGCGAGTCCCTCATCGAGGAGCTGCGCCGCCTCGACCCCGACGAGGTCTACGGGAACGTGCTGACGCGCGGTCTCACGAAGGTGGACGCGTGACCGCCGCCGCTCGGCAGGTCGTCGTGCACCCCGACGCCACGGTGCTCGCCGAGGCCGTGGCGTCGCGGCTCGTCACGGAGCTCCTCGACGCGCAGTCGGTGCGGCGCCCGGTCCACGTGGTCCTCACCGGTGGCACGGTCGGCGTCGCGAGCCTCGCGGCGCTCTCGCGCCACCCGGCGCGCGACGCGATCGACTGGACCGGCGTACACCTGTGGTGGGGCGACGAGCGGTTCCTGCCGGCGGGCGACGGCGAGCGCAACGAGACGCAGGCCCGCGAGGCCCTGCTCGACGCGCTGTCCCCGCTCCCGGCCGCGAACGTGCACCCGATGCCCGCGGCCGACGCGGCGGCGACTCCGGAGGAGTCCGCGACGACCTACGCCGGCGAGCTCGCCGTGTACGCGCCCGCCGGCGCGACCGTGCCGCCCTTCGACGTGCTGCTCCTCGGGATGGGGCCCGACGGGCACGTCGCGTCCCTGTTCCCGGGACACCCGGGTCTGGACGTGACCGGCGTCCCGACAGCCGGCGTCCACGGCTCGCCGAAGCCTCCGCCGGAGCGGGTCACACTGACGTTCGAGGCTCTTGCCCAGGCCCGTCAGGTGTGGGTGGTCGCGGCCGGTGCGGAGAAGGCACCCGCGGTGGCTTCGGCTCTCGGCGGCGCGGACGTGCACGCGACGCCCGCCGCGGGGGTCGCCGGGACCGGGCGCACGCTGTGGCTCGTCGACGCGGCCGCCGCCGGGACGGACGGGTCCGCCGCGCAGCGCTGAGAAGCGTCTCCCAGAGCGGAGAAGCGTCGTCGCGGTCGTGGGCGGAGGTCAGCGACCGCGACGCGCGCGCAGCGCTGCGAGGGCCTCGTCGAGGATCGCCACCCCGTCCGCGTCGGAGCGCCGCTCCTTCACGTACGCCAGGTGGGTCTTGTAGGGCTCGTTCCGTGCGGGCGACGGCGGGTGCTCACGATCCCGACCGGCGGGGAACCCGCACCGCGGGCAGTCCCACGTCTCGGGCGCCTCGATGTCCGCCTCGGAGGAGAAGCTCGGACGCGTCTCGTGCCCGTTCGCGCACCAGTACGACACCCGGAACCGCGGAGCCACCTCGCCCCGCTCGGTCTCCCCGAGAGGCCCTGCACCCACGCGCGACCCACGGATCGCGTTTCCACCTGCCACGTGCACTCCCCCGTCCTGCGTGCCACCGACGGGCACCCGGTCCGTTACGGACGGCGCTTCCCCTCGCGCCGGTCGGACACCGCCCCGCAGGGGGCGGCGCCTCAGCTCACCTTCTGGATCAGTCCCAGCAGGACGATGACGACGGTCCACACGACCGCGAACGTCACCGTGATGCGGTTGAGGTTGCGCTCGGCGACGCCGGAGCTGCCCACCGAGGTCGAGACCCCGCCGCCGAACATGTCGGACAGCCCACCGCCCTTGCCCTTGTGCATGAGCACGAGCAGGGTGAGGAAGGCGCTGGTGAGGACCAGCAGGACCTGGAGGATGATGCGCAGCGCGTCCACGAGTACGTCCTTGAAGCTCAGGGCCGGCTCGACGGTGCATCGAGGTCGACCGCACGGTTGTCGTGCGACGGGACGTGGCCTGCCGCACAAGGGACAAGAGTAGGCGACGCGGGGGCGCCGCGGCCAACCCCTGCGGCCCGGTCGCTCGACCGGGCCGCAGGGGCGGAGGGTTGCGGAGCGTCAGGCGCCGGCGTGCGCCTGGTAGCGCACGATCTTGGCGAACTCCTCGGGGTCGAGGCTCGCACCGCCGACGAGCGCGCCGTCGACGTCGGGCTGCGCCATGATCGCGGCCACGTTCGAGGACTTCACCGAGCCGCCGTACAGCACACGGGTGGAGGCGGCGAAGTCGGCGTCGTAGAGGTCGCCCAGCGCGCCACGGATCGCTCCGCACACCTCCTGAGCGTCCTCCGGCGTGGCGACCTCACCGGTGCCGATGGCCCAGACGGGCTCGTACGCGATGACGAGGTCGGCGATCTGCGGGGCGGGGATGTTCGCGAGCGCGCCCTCGACCTGCGCGAGGGTGTGGCGGATCTGGTCGCCCGCCTTGCGCACGTCCAGCCCTTCGCCCACGCAGAGGATCGGCGCGAGACCCTGGCCGACGGCCGCCACGATCTTCTCGTTGACCAGCGCGTCGGACTCCCCGTGGTACTCACGGCGCTCGGAGTGCCCGACCGCCACGTACGTGACGCCGAGCTTGGCGAGCATCGAGGCGGAGATCTCCCCGGTGTACGCGCCCTCGGCGTGCGCGGACACGTCCTGGGCGCCGAAGCGCAGCTCGAGCTTGTCGGCGTCCACGAGGGTCTGCACGGAGCGCAGGTCGGTGAACGGCGGGAGCACGGCGACCTCGACGGTCGAGTAGTCGTGCTTGGCGTCCTTGAGGGTCCACGCCAGCTTCTGCACGGTGTGCGTCGCCTGGTGGTGGTCCAGGTTCATCTTCCAGTTGCCCGCCATGAGCGGGGTGCGGTTCGCCACGGTGTCGTCTTCTCTCTTCGTGGGACGCGCCGCCCCGCGGTGACGGGGCGGCGCGCTCGGTCGGTGCGGGTCTCAGGCCTCGAGGACCGAGATGCCCGGCAGGTCCTTGCCCTCGAGGAACTCGAGGCTGGCGCCGCCACCGGTGGAGATGTGGCTGAAGCCGGCCTCGTCGAACCCGAGGATGCGCACGGCGGCCGCGGAGTCGCCGCCGCCGACGATCGTGAACGCGCCCCCGGCGGTCGCGTCGACGAGCGCCTGCGCGACGGCGCGCGTGCCGCCCGCGAACGCGTCGAACTCGAACACGCCCATGGGGCCGTTCCAGACGACGGTCCGCGCGTCCGCGATCTTGCTCGCGAACAGCTCGCTCGAGGCGGGGCCGATGTCGAGGCCGATCTTGTCCTCGGGGATCGCGTCCGCCGCGACGACCTCGTGCGGCGAGTCGGCCGCGAAGGCCTCCGCCACGACGACGTCCGTCGGCAGGACGATCTCCACGCCGTTCTTCTCGGCGTCCGCGAGGTAGCCCTTGACGGTGTCGATCTGGTCGGCCTCGAGCAGCGACTTGCCGACCTGGTGACCCTTCGCCGCGAGGAACGTGAACACCATGCCGCCGCCGATGAGGAGGCGGTCGGCCTTGGTGAGCAGGTTCGCGATGACCCCGAGCTTGTCGGAGACCTTCGACCCGCCGAGCACGACCGCGTACGGACGCTCGGGGTCCTCGGTCGCCCGCTTGAGCGAGTCGACCTCCTTGAGGACGAGCTCACCGACCGCGGCGGGCAGCGCCTGCGCGACGTCGTAGACCGACGCCTGCTTGCGGTGGACCACGCCGAACCCGTCCGAGACGAACGCGTCGGCGAAGCCGGCGAGCTCGCGGGCGAGCGCCTGGCGCTCCGTCTCGTCCTTCGACGTCTCGCGCGCGTCGAAGCGGATGTTCTCGAGCAGGGCGACCTCGCCCTCCCCGAGGGCCTCGACCGTGGACTGCGCGGACGGCCCGACGACGTCCTCCGCGAGGTGCACGGGCACGCCGAGCAGCTCGCCGAGTCGCGCGGCGACGGGAGCGAGGGAGTACTTCGGGTCGGGCTCGCCCTTCGGCCGGCCGAGGTGCGCCGTGACGACGACCTTCGCGCCCGCGTCGGTGAGCTTCTTCAGCGTGGGCAGGGCGGCCCGGATGCGGCCGTCGTCCGTGATGGTCGCCCCGTCGAGCGGGACGTTGAAGTCCGAGCGGACCAGCACGCGCTTGCCGCGCAGGTCGCCCAGGTCGTCGATGGTCTTCATGCGGTCTCCTACGGTTCGGTCGCCGTCGTGCGGCGCGCGGGCATCGTGCCGGCACGGTCAAGACATGGCCTGTACAATTGGAGTAATTGTTTGTATATACTATTACTTTTTGATGTTCGAACATTTATAATAGTAGGTATTATGAGCTATTTTGACGAATAGTAAATAGGG